>DXMX01000003.1:0-16837 GCA_019413955.1 Collinsella sp. | reverse complement strand
GTTTTACCGGCCCCGTAGACAACCTCGCCGGCTCCCTGGCGCACCCCGCGCGAAAGATCGAGCTGCGCAAAGCCCAAATCGGCGGTCGGAGCCGTCTGGATGCGCGTGAGGGCGTCGGCAGGGGTGACTGCTCCGCCGGCAACATCGCTCAGCAATTGCTCAAGATCTCGCTTATCCATATATGTTCCCTTCGACGGCGCAAAGTCTAGCACTCAAAGGGTATGTTTCCGAACACTAAGACAAAATTGTTCGGAAACTATAGGACAGACTGATTCAATTGTTAGACGGATCGGCTAATCGCGCAGGATGATGTCCATAGCGAGCATCAGGTTGCGCTCGTCGATGGCAAACGGGGCCGCCTCGCGCGTCTTGGGCTTGGCGCAAAATGCGATGCCCGTGCCTGCGGCCTGGATCATGGGGATGTCGTTGGCGCCGTCGCCGATCGCGACCGTATGGGCTATGTCGACGCCGCACTCAACTGTCCAGTCCAACAGCTGGATAAGCTTGGACTCCTTGGTCACGATGTCTGCCGCCAGCTTACCCGTGAGCTTGCCGTCCACGACCTCCAGGCGGTTAGCCAGGCAAAAGTCGATGCCCGCGGCGGCCACGATCTTATCGGCGACCTCGTGAAAGCCGCCGCTTACCACGCCGACCTTCCAGCCCTTGCTGTGCGCCGAGCGCACAAGCTCCAGCGCGCCGGGGGTAAACGTCACGCGCTCAAAGGTGCGCTCGAACACGCTCTCGTCCAAGCCGGCAAGCAGCCCCACGCGCTCCTCGAGCGCCTGCTTAAAGTCAAGCTCGCCGCACATGGCGCGCTCAGTGATCTGTGCCACTTGCTCGCCTACGCCGGCCTCCTCGCCCAACAGGTCGATGACCTCCTGGTTGATGAGCGTGGAGTCGATATCCATAACGATGAGGCGTGCAGTCATGGCGGGCCTTTCCGAGTGCTGTTTTATTGGGGCATATTGTCGCACGTGACGAGTGCGGGCGGGTGCCGCGGCGTGTCAATTGTTTCGTCTCCGTCAAGTCTTTGGGCAGGAGCTACTTTTCCGCGGCACATCGACACAGGTGCGATAAGATAGAACGCCATGTCTGGCTGCGCGGTTTACGCAGGCCGGGCGAATCTGTACGACGCCGCCCGGAACGACACGGGGCGGCACAGATCCATAAAGGAGGATCACTGGTATGAGCCAGACCCGTCCCATTGACGAGCATTCCATGCACACCCGTACCTGCGGCGAGCTTCGCCGCGAGAACGTGGGCGAAGAGGTCACCCTCACCGGTTGGGTGAGCCGTCGCCGCGACCACGGCGGCCTAATCTTTTGCGACCTTCGCGACCGTGAGGGCATTACGCAGCTCACCTTCGACCCCGAGCACTCCGACGGCGATGCCTTTAAGATCGCCGAGACCATGCGTCCCGAGTGGCCCATCAAGATCCACGGCGTCGTGCGCGCCCGTGGCGATGAGACCACCAACACCAAGCTCGCCACCGGCGAGATCGAGGTCCTGACCGACCACGCCGAGGTGCTCAACACGTCCGTCACCCCGCCGTTCCAGATCGAGGATGGCATCGAGACCAGCGAGGACACCCGTCTGCGCTATCGCTATCTGGACCTCCGCCGTCCCGAGATGATGGCCAACCTTAAGCTGCGCTCCGACTTCACCTTTGCTATTCGCGAGGCGCTGCACAACCGTGAGTTCATGGAGGTCGAGACGCCCTCCCTGTTTAAGTCCACGCCCGAGGGCGCCCGCGACTTCATCGTTCCCAGCCGCATCCAGCCGGGCAACTTCTACGCCCTGCCGCAGTCCCCGCAGCTCCTGAAGCAGCTGCTTATGGTCGGTGGCGTCGAGCGCTACTATCAGGTTGCCAAGTGCTTCCGCGACGAGGACCTGCGTGCCGACCGTCAGCCCGAGTTCACCCAGGTCGATATCGAGATGTCCTTCGTGGACCATAACGACGTTATGAGCGCGCTCGAAGAGGTCCTGGCCGACGCCTTCGGCCGCATGGGTGTCGAGATGCCCACGCCGCTGCGTCGCATGGACTACTGGGAGGCCATGGACACCTATGGCTCCGACAAGCCCGATACTCGCTACGGCATGCACCTGGTCGACCTGACCGACATCTTTGCCAACTCCAAGTTCAAGGTCTTCGCGACCGCCGCAAACGAGGAGGGCTCTGTCGTCAAGGCCATCAACGCCAAGGGCGCCGGTGCCTGGGCACGTGCCAAGATCGATAAGCTCGCCGGCGTGGCCTCCACGTTTGGCGCCAAGGGCCTGGCCTGGATCGCTTTCCGCGAGGATGGCTCCATCAACAGCCCCATCGTCAAGTTCTTCTCGGACGAGGAGATGGCGGCTCTGCGTGAGCGCATGAACGTCGAGCCCGGCGACCTTGTGATGTTCGCCGCCGGCCCGCGCCTGCTCTCTGACGAGATCCTGGGCGGCATGCGTTCCCATATGGCCAACGCGCTCGAGATCAAGCGCGAGGGCCACGACTTCCTGTGGGTCGTCAACTTCCCGCTGTTCCACTGGGACGAGGACCGCAAGGCCTATGCAGCCGAGCATCAGCCTTTCACCCTGCCGACCGAGACCGACATCGCCAAGATCGAGGCAGATCCGCTGGCAGCCGGCTCTTGCACCTACGACTTTGTCATGGACGGCTTTGAGGCCGGCGGCGGCGGTATGCGTATCCACAACGCCGAGATGCAGATGTCCATGCTCAAGCTCCTGGGCTTTACCGAGGAGCGCGCCGAGTCGCAGTTCGGCTTCCTCATGGAGGCGCTCAAGTTTGGTGCGCCCCCGATGGGCGGTTTTGCTCTGGGCCTGGATCGCGTGTGCATGCTGCTCACCGGCTCCGACTCCATCCGCGACGTCATGGCGTTCCCCAAGACGGCCAGCGGCTCCGATCTCATGTCGGGCGCCCCAAGTGCTGTTTCCGGCGCCCAGCTCAAGGACGTCAGCCTGCGCCTGATGTAGGCGAGCAGCTACATATTGCTTGCAACGAGGGAAGGACGCGTTCCTTCCCTCGTTTTTTATGCGCCGAGGTTGTGAGGGCATGGGATGACCGGGCGTCGCGGAAAGTGCGTCCCGGAATCTGCGTCCGGAATGGGATGAGCTTTCCGCTAGGGTTGTTCCGCGGAAACTACGACCCGGAATTTGCGTCCAGAACGGGATACGGTTTCCCGAACAGGGCCCTTTGGGAAAGTGCGACCCAGAATCCAACCAAATAACGGGACACAGTTTCCGGTTGAGCTTCTGGCGGGCCTCGGCAAGCATCTCACGCTACAATAACTACCACGTGGCTGGGTTTGCCGGCCGAATGTGCGATGCCGCGGGAGGGGACATGGTCGAGTTTACAAAGACGATTAAAGATCCGTTGGGACTACATGCCCGCCCGGTTGCGCTGCTCTACGACATCATTGCCAAGCATCGTAGCGACGTGTCGGTTAGCATCGGCGACCGCCATACCGACGGCCGTGATGTGATGGGGCTCATGGCGCTTTACGGCGAGTGCGGCGAGGACATCGTCTTTCGCGTTTCGGGCGTAGACGAGGCCTCGTGTGTCACGTCGATCAGAAACCTCTCGCTCTAAACGCAACAAGGGACTGCGGACAGTCCCTTTGTCACATCTCTGGGAGGCGCTCTTTGCGGCGCCTCTTTTGTTTCATATGGGAAACTTTTCCGAAAACTGAATAGGGACCCTTTCCAAAAAGTTAACCACGTGCTAGTTTACTGTAGCGAACATAGACGTGGTTAACTTTTACTGCGTCGATGTTGAGGACGAACTGACGTTAGGAGCACACTTATGTCTTGCGGACCGCAGATGCCGGCCATGCCGCTTTCGATGGTGAAAGCGGGCGAAACCGTGCACGTGTCTCGTGTAAAGGGCAATGAGGACATGAAGCACCACCTCAAGGACCTCGGCTTTGTCGAGGGCAGTGAGGTTCACGTGGTGAGCTCGAGTGGCGCCAATATCATCGTCACCGTGCTGGGCGCACGCTTTGGTATCGATACCAAGGTCGCCATGCACATCATGACCGTCGGTTAGTTCGCAGCATTTCATAAAAGCTGAAAGGGGGAAAAGAATATGAAGACGTTGGGTGACGTTAAGGTGGGCGAGAGCTCTACCATCGTCAAGCTTCACGGCGAGGGCGCGCTTCGCCGTCACCTTATGGACCTGGGCCTCATCAAGGGCACTTCGTTCAAGGTCGTTAAGGTTGCACCGCTCGGAGATCCGGTCGAGATCAACGTGCGCGGCTACGAGCTTTCCATCCGCAAGGAGGAGGCTGCCGTCGTCGAGGTCCAGTAAGGGCCCGCGGCAACTATTTATGCAGATAAAGTTAGGTTTTTCTAACTTAAATTTGCAATGTTGAAGCACATTATCCAGCCCGTGCGGAGAAAGCAGCGCGGGCACACAAGGAAGAAGGATTGAATGGCGGATTCTCAGATCCATGTCGCGCTGGCGGGTAACCCCAACTGCGGCAAGACCACGCTTTTCAACCTGATCACCGGCGCCAACGGCTACGTTGGCAACTGGCCCGGCGTCACGGTTGAGAAAAAGGAAGCCAAGCTCCTGAGTGACAAGAACGTCACGATTACAGACCTCCCCGGCATCTACTCGCTTTCCCCCTACAGCCCCGAGGAGCAGTGCTCGCGCGACTACCTCATGAGCGGCGAGCCCGATGTCGTTGTCCAGGTGGTCGATGCCACCAACCTCGAGCGCAACCTGTACCTGGCGCTTCAGGTTATCGAGACCGGCCTGCCCGTGGTCGTCGCCCTCAACATGGCCGACCTGGTCGAGAAGAACGGCGACAAGATCGACACGGACAAGCTTTCCAAGAAGCTCGGTTGCCCGGTCATGATGATCTCGGCCCTTAAAAACAAGGGTATCAAGGAGCTGTTCGAGCAGGTCAAGAAGTCTGCTGCTTCCAAGGGCCAGGTGCCGGAGCACAAGTTCGATTCCTCCATCGAGGACGTTCTGGACCACATCGAGAACAACCTGCCGGCGAGCGTTCCCGCCAACAAGCGTCGCTACTACGCTGTCAAGCTGTTTGAGCGCGACGCGGACGCCTGCAAGCTCATCAACCTCACCAAGGAGAAGGCCGCTCGCGTCGAGCAGCTGGTCGCCCAGTGCGAGCAGGATTGCGACGACGACGCCGAGTCCATCATCACCGGCGAGCGCTATGGCGTGATTGCCCACATTATCGACGAGTGCATGACCAAGGCTCCGGCCAAGATGAGCACCTCCGAGAAGATCGACCGCGTGGTTACCAACCGTATCCTGGGCCTGCCGATCTTTGTGGTCATCATGTTCTGCGTGTACTACATCGCCGTTTCCACCCTGGGCGGCACGGTGACCGACTTCACCAACGACCAGCTCTTCGGCACCGACGGCTGGTACGTGCTCGGTCAGGGTCGCGACGCCTATGACGCAGCTGTTGAGGCTGCGGGCGACAACGCCGACTCGGTCGATCCAGCACAGTACGGCCCCTATGTCCCGGGTATCACCACCGCGGTGCATGACGCTCTCGTGGCGGGCGGTACCGAGGACGGTGGCCTCGTCGATTCGCTGGTCTGCGACGGCATCGTGGCTGGCATCGGCGCCATCATGGGCTTCGTCCCGCAGATGTTCCTGCTCTTTGTGATGCTGTCCTTCCTGGAGGACTGCGGCTACATGGCCCGCGTCGCCTTCATCATGGACCGCGTGTTCCGCCGCTTTGGCCTGTCCGGTAAGTCCTTTATCCCCATGCTCGTGTCCTCGGGCTGCGGCGTCCCCGGCGTCATGGCCACCAAGACCATCGAGAACGAGAAGGACCGCCGCATGACGGTCATGACCACCACGTTTATTCCCTGCGGTGCCAAGCTGCCGATCATCGCCCTGCTCATGGGTTCCATCATCGGCGATTCTTCCACCACCGCCGCATGGATCAGCCCGCTGTTCTACTTCTTGGGCGTCTTTGCCGTCATCGCCTCGGGCCTCATGCTCAAGAAGACCAAGCTCTTCGCCGGTCGCCCGACGCCGTTCGTTATGGAGCTTCCCGCCTATCACTTCCCGGCAATCCGCTCTTGGGCGCTGCATGTATGGGAGCGCTGCTGGGCCTTTATCAAGAAGGCCGGCACGGTCATCTTTGCGTCCACCGTCGTCGTTTGGTTCCTCTCCAACTTTGGTAGCTACAACGGCGCCTTTGGCTACCTGCCTTCCATGGAGGGCATCCCCGAGGAGTTCATGGATTACTCCGTGCTTGCCATGTTCGGTAACCTGGTCGCTTGGATCTTCGCCCCGCTCGGCTTTAGCACCTGGCAGGCCACCGCACTGACCGTCTCGGGTCTCGTTGCCAAGGAGAACGTTGTCGCCACCGCCGGCTCGCTGCTGTCCGTTGCCGACGCCGGCGAGACCGACCCGAGCCTGTGGACCGCGTTTGCGGCTATGTTCCCGACCATGGGCGCTTGCGTCGCCTTTGGTGCCTTCAACCTGCTGTGCGCTCCGTGCTTTGCCGCTATCGGCACCATCCGTAACCAGATGAACTCCGGTAAGTGGACCGCGATTGCCATCGGCTACGAGTGTGCCTTTGCTTGGGTCATCGGCCTGTTCATCAACCAGTTCTATAACCTGCTTGTTCTTGGGCAGTTTGGTATCTGGACGGTTGTGGCCATCGTGCTGCTGGCTGCGATGCTCTTCCAGATCTTCCGTCCCATGCCCAAGCATGCTTGGACCGACGAGGACGAGACCAACACCTCTTCCGCCGCAGTTTCCGCTTAAGTCCAAATAAGGATTAGCCCCTTTCCACGAGCCCGGGTGTCCCAGTGACACTCGGGCTTTTTGGTGCAATGGGGGACAGATTGCTTTGCTCCAGAAGTAAGATGTGGCGTTTCCGCAGATAAAACCGACCAAAACAAACCTGTCCCTTTTTGGCAGGTGGAAGATGGGGTAAAGTAAGTGGTGGTTAACTAGAGGAGGCTTACTATGGCACCTATCGATATTGTTGTGTTGGCTGTTATCGGCATTGCGTTTGTCGCCGTGTGTGTGCGTATCTACCGAAAGGGCACCTGCGCCGACTGCGCCCAGGGTGGCGTTTGCACGGGGCATTGCTCCAACAAAAAGACGTGCGCCGCACTTAAGGGCGTGGACAAAATCGCCGAAGACTTGGGCCGCGGGATCAAATAAGGCCCGGACATCAAAGCGCCCCGCGAGCATTCGTTCGCGGGGCGCTTTGCGCATTTGGACGCGAGCGCGGCGAGTTGAAGAGTAATTTTGGGCATCGTTAAATCAGTTGCGGTGAAATGCGGACTGTTTTGGCTGTCAAAGGCCTTATCTACTCCGTATTCCACCGCAACTTTTTGTGGGGTGGGCTAGAGACGCTGCATGCGGTACCCGACGCCCATGTGCGTCTGAATCATCTTGGGGTGAGAGGGGTCTGCCTCGATCTTCTTGCGCAGGGTGCGCATGAACACGCGCAGGCTCGCCAGATCGCTGTCCCAGCTCGTGCCCCATATCTCGCGGGTGATGAAGGTGTGGGTGAGCACCTTGTCGACGTTTTTCGCCAGAAGGACGAGCAATTTGTACTCGGTTGGGGTGAGCGAGAGCTCGCGTCCGTCTTTCGTCGCGTATCCCGCGGCGTAGTCGATATGCAGCGGACCGTTGTCGAACGTGCTCGCTTCTGTCGACTCGCTCGACGCCATCGAGGAGCGCCTCAAATTCGCACGGACGCGCGCGAGCAACTCATCCACAGAAAAGGGCTTGGTGAGGTAGTCGTCTGCCCCTGCGTCAAGTGCTGCAATCTTGTCGGAATCTTCGGTGCGCGCCGAAATGACGATAATGGGGACTGCCGACCAGCTTCGGATCTTCGTGATGACCTCGATACCGTCAATGTCGGGAAGGCCGAGGTCGAGCATGATGAGGCTGGGGCCGTGCGACACCGCATCCATGATGGCGGCCTGGCCGTCGCAAACCTTGCTCACGACATAGCCGTGGAGGTCAAGCGCGGTCGAAACGAGGTTTTGAACGGTCAGGTCATCTTCGACCAGGAGGATGCGTGGCTTAGCGGCATTATTCATGAATCTCGATCTCCTCAGCGGGCAGGGTAAAACGGAAGACGGCCCCATGGGGGTGGTTGTCGCGAACTTCGATGACGCCGCCATGCGCCTCCACGATGGAGCGGCAGAGCGACAGCCCAAGGCCGATGCTTCGACGCGAATCCACGGGCCGCGTATTGCTTGAGGTGAAGAAGCGCTCAAAGATATGAGGCTTGTCGCAGTCTGCCACACCCGGCCCATCGTCTGCGACGTCCACCACGACGAACGCACCCTCGCGACGTGCGCTGATGGTGACAGTCGAGTCCTCGGGCGTGTATTTGAAGGCGTTCATGATGAGATTCGTAAGCACCTGCATGATGAGATGGACGTCAATGCGTACCAGCAGGATGTCGTCAGTGTGCTCGATGGTGACGGTACGTCCATGCGATGCTTGGGCGGCATGGCTGAGGGCGGCCTCGATGACCTCGTCGATGAGCTCGGATGTGAAGTTGAGGTGAATGGTGCCGTCCTCGACGCGTGTGATGGCGAGGAGGTTCTCCA
Source organism: Collinsella sp. (assembly GCA_019413955.1). Classification (GTDB taxonomy): domain Bacteria; phylum Actinomycetota; class Coriobacteriia; order Coriobacteriales; family Coriobacteriaceae; genus Collinsella. The sequence continues at coordinate 8,266 of DXMX01000003.1, read as the reverse complement.
CGGTATCAATAAGCCAGAGGGAGTCATCGTAGATGGCATCGGCAAGATCGCAGCGCTGTTCGAGGCTGAGCCTCTCGTCGCTCTTCCGAAGGATTGCCGCAGATCCGGATATAGCCGTGAGGGGTGTCCTCAAATCGTGGCCGATGGAGCGCAAAAGGTTGGCGCGCAGCTGCTCGTTTTTCGCCAAGACCGCAGCCTCTTCGCGCTCTTGCGCCGCTCGGTCACTTTCGAGCGCCAAGGCGCATTCACCTACGATAGATAGGACGATCGAATGCTCGAAGGCTTCGGTCTCGCGCCCCTCCAGGGCGATGCCGATGACACCGAATACCTTGTCGCCGGTGCGAACCGCGAGGTAGAGACAGCGCGCCTCAGGCAGGGTCCGCGTGCTTGCGCCCGCGCGCTTGTTGTTGGTGAAGGTCCAGGTTGCAACGGCGCGCTCGTAGTCGGTGAGCAGCGACGCGGATCGGTTTTCGGTGCCAGCGGACTCATAGAGCGCCTTGCCGAGCGTGCCGTGTTCGGCGGGGTAGAAGACCACGTCGAGTTTTAGCAGTTTGACGAGTTGGTTCATGGCGACGCGGGCGCACTCCTCCGCGCTATGGGCTTGCTGTAAGAGCTGGTTCGTTTCGAGGAGTACGCGCGTTTTGAATGCGTTCTCGGCGGAGGTACGGGCATTGTCGGCGATGCGCGCAGTTAACTCGCCGGCGACCATAGCGGTAGCGAACATGATGCCGAACGTGACCAGATAGCTTCGGTCGTAGCTGGCGAGCGAAAACAGAGGCGTGACGAAGCAGAAGTTGTAAAGCACTACAGAGAGCACGCTCGATACGATCGTGCAGATACGCCCCGTCGTGGTGACGGCGGTCAGCAGGGCCGTGAGGATATAGAGGGATATGATGCTGGAATCGGCAAATCCCAGATGGCGGAAAGCCGTGCCGATCGCCGTGGCGACAAGAGAGAGGGCCAGCGTGCGAAGCACGTTTCGGCTGCTGGGCGGCTGCAGAGCGAGCGCATGGCGGCGTCCTTTGGGTCGGGAGGGCGGAGTCGACTGGTCTGGAATGATGTAAATGTCGAGGTTCGGGGCGAATGCTATGAGCTGTTCTACGAGAGATTTGCGGCCAAAGAGGGCCTGACGGACGCTGCTGTGCTCGCCCGTGCGCCCCATGACGATCTTCGAAATACCCGACAGGCGCGCGAACTCGGAGATCTGAAACGCGACGTCGTCGCCATAGACGGTTTCCATATGTGCTCCGAGCTGCTCGGCTAGGGCGATATTGGCTGCAAGCTTGGCGCGCTCATCATCGCTCATGGCTTGCGTGCGCGGGCTTTCTACGAACAGGGCGACGAGCTCGCTGAGAAACGCTTTCGCCATGCGTGCGGCGGCACGGACGATGCGGGGATTGGTCGGCGCCGGGGAGACACAGACTAAGATACGCTCCTTGGTGTAGTAGTCACGGTTTCCCAGCACGCGTGCGGCGTCTGTGAGGTGGCCGGTGCGATCGGCGCAGCGGCGCAGCGCGATTTCTCGGAGTGCGGTGAGGTTTTCGACGGTAAAAAAATGCTGTTGCGCTCGGTCGGCTTGTGCGGGACGGTAGACGAGGCCGGCGCGAAGGCGCTCAAGTAGGTCTTCGGGCTCTATGTCGACGAGCTCGACCTGGTCGGCATCATCGAAGATACGGTCGGGGATTCGTTCGCTCACGACAACGCCGGTGATGGATGCAACCATGTCGTTTAGGCTCTCGATATGCTGAACGTTTACGGTCGTATAGACGTCGATGCCCGCATGTAGAAGTTCCTCGACGTCTTGATAGCGTTTGTCGTGGCGAGACCCCGGCGCATTCGTATGGGCGAGCTCGTCGACAAGGATGAGCTGAGGGGCGCGCTCGATAGCCACATCTAGATCGAACTCGCTGAGCGCAATGCCGTTGTGCTCGATGAGTTTACAGGGCACGTTCTCAAGCCCTTGTGCAAGATGGGCAGTTGCCGGACGTTCGTGCGGCTCGATGTATCCCGCGACGACGTCGACACCTCGCCGCTTGGCGGCGTGGGCGGCTTGAAGCATCGCATAGGTTTTGCCTGCGCCAGCAGCGTAGCCAAAGAAAATTTTGAGGTGTCCCCGGCTGGTTCGAGCGTCATCGGCGGCCTCGTCTTTCTCAATTGCCTTGAGGATGAGGTCTGGATTGACGCGAGTGTCCGATGCGTCGCGCTGCATAGCGTAGCCTTTCTGAAGCGTTGTCCATGCGTGCATACGCGGTGAGGACGCCACTGTATGCTCGCGAGGTCGAGTATAGGCGCACTGCAGCCGCAATAGTGCTTTCTACCTGCATCTTTACGGCATCTTAAGGTCGTGAGCCCCAGCCCTCACGCCTCTTTAACACCTAGAAGCGTTTACTGTCCCCAGACGCTTGCGAGGGCAGGCGTCCGAGACATCGGACCGCGCGTGAAAGGGGCGGTAATGGACATCCTCATTCCCATTATCGGAGTCGTCTGCATTGGACTCCTTATCTATTACATCTACATTCTGATGAGGAGTGATTCGTAAACTATGGACGCTGCGATTCAGTACATCTTGTACTTTGCCGTGCTCGTCGTCCTGGCCGTTCCGCTCGGTCGGTTCATGGCCCATATCATGGATGGTGAGCATACGTTCCTGTCGCCTGTGATTGCTCCTGTGGAGCGTGGCGTCTATCGTCTGCTTCGCATCGACGCGGCAGAGCAGATGGGGTGTAGGCGCTATCTGGCAAGCGTGCTGGCCTTTTCGGGGATCGGCCTCGTGGCTCTTGTGGCACTCCAGGCGCTTCAGTCCTTCTTGCCAGGCAATCCCCAGCACCTGCCGGGTGTGCCATGGGACCTGTCGTTCAATACGGCTGCTTCCTTCATAACCAACACCAACTGGCAGTCCTACTCCGGTGAGACCACCCTGTCCTACTTCGTGCAGTTCATGGGCCTCACCGTGCAGAACTTCGTTTCCGCTGGTACCGGTATCGCGGTCATGTTCGCGCTGATCCGCGGCTTCCGTCAGATCAAGGAGCAGGGTCTGGGTTCCTTCTGGGTCGACCTCACCCGCACCGTCCTGTATGTGCTCATCCCGCTGAACCTCGTGTTCGGCATCTGCCTGGCTGCCGGTGGCGTCATCTCCAACTTCCAGCCGGCTCAGAAGGCTGAGCTCGTAGAGCCCGTCGCTGTCCAGCCTAATGCAGACGGCGGCTGGAGCGTCATCGACGGCGCCCAGATCGAGGGCGACACGGTCAAGGTCGACGGCAAGGTTGTCGAGGGCGCGCGCGTGGTCACCGAGCAGTTCCTGCCCCAGGGGCCCGCGGCTCCTCAGGTCGCCATCAAGCAGTCCGGCACCAACGGCGGCGGCTTCTTCGGTGTGAACTCCGCCCATCCGTATGAGAATCCCAGTGCCTTCACCAACATCATCGAGATGACCAGCCTGCTGCTGATCCCGGCCGCCTGCTGCTTCACCTTCGGTATCGGCGTCAAGAACACCAAGCAGGGCAAGGCCATCTTCGCGGCGATGCTTATCCTGCTCGTGGTCTTTACCGGCATCATCGCCGTTAACGAGCATATGGGTACGCCGCAGCTGGCCGATGGCGGCGCGGTCAACATCGAGATGACCGATGGCCAGGCGGGCGGCAATATGGAGGGCAAGGAGAGCCGCTTTGGCATCGCCTCCTCTTCCACCTGGTCCGCTTTCACGACGGCTGCTTCCAATGGCTCGGTCAACTCCATGCACGACTCCTACACCCCGCTCGGCGGGTTTGTCCAGATGCTCCAGATGGCTCTGGGCGAGGTCGTCTTCGGCGGCGTGGGCTGCGGCCTGTACGGCATGATCGGCTTCGCCATCCTCACAGTGTTCATCGCCGGCCTTATGGTCGGACGCACGCCTGAGTTCCTGGGCAAGAAGATCGAGCCGGGCGAGATGCGCTGGGCAGTTGTCCTGTGCCTGGCAACTCCGTTTGCCATTCTGGTGTGCTCGGCCATCGCCTGCATGGTGCCCGGTCTTGCCGACCAGCTCAACAATGGTGGCGCGCACGGCTTCTCCGAGGTGCTGTATGCCTTCACCTCATGCGGTGGCAACAACGGCTCGGCGTTTGCAGGCATGAACTGCAACAATCCCTGGATCAACGTCATGCTCGGCCTCGAGATGCTGTTTGCCCGCTTCATGCCCATCATCGGTACGCTGGCTATCGCCGGCTCGCTGGCCAAGAAGGGTAGGGTCGCCGAGAGCGCCGGTACCCTGTCTACCACCAACGGCATGTTCGTATTCCTGCTCGTGTTCATCGTTCTGCTGATCGGTGCCCTGAGCTTCTTCCCGGCCCTGGCGCTTGGCCCCGTTGCCGAGTTCTTCCAGATGATTGCGTAAAGGAGGACGCAGATTTATGGCTATGCAAAAAGACATGATGGGCCGCGCGGTCCGCGACTCGTTTGCCAAACTGGATCCTCGCGTCCAGATTCAAAACCCGGTCATGTTCCTGGTGTGGCTTTCCGCCGTCATGACCTCCGTCCTGGCCGTCGCTTCCATCTTCGGTGTGCAGGACGCGGGTGTGCCCACCTACTATGTGGTCACCATCGCGGTCATCCTGTGGCTCACCGACCTGTTCTCGAACTTCGCCGAGGCGCTTGCCGAGGGCCGCGGTAAGGCTCAGGCCGATTCCCTGCGTGCGGCCAAGAAGGATGTCGAGGCCCATCGTATCGAGTCCGTTGAGGACAAGGAGCACTTCACCGTCGTTCCCGGCACCGAGCTCACGCGCGGCGACCTGGTGATCGTACGCGCCGGCGAGCAGATTCCCGGCGATGGCGACGTCATCGAGGGCGCTGCCTCCGTTGACGAGTCCGCCATCACCGGCGAGTCCGCCCCCGTGGTCCGCGAGGCCGGCGGCGACTGCTCTGCCGTTACCGGCGGTACCACGGTGCTGTCCGACTGGATCATCGTCAAGATCTCCAGTGAGCCCGGCCAGAGCTTCCTGGACAAGATGATCGCGATGGTCGAGGGTGCCGCGCGCAAGAAGACCCCTAACGAGATCGCTCTGGAGATCTTCCTGGTGGCCCTTTCCATCGTCTTTATCCTGGTCACGCTGGCCCTGTATTGTTACTCCTGCTTCTCGGCCGGTCTTAACGACATGGTCAACCCCACGGCCGTGACCACGCTCGTGGCACTGCTCGTGTGCTTGGCTCCCACTACCATCGGCGCCCTTCTGTCCGCCATCGGCATCGCCGGCATGAGCCGTCTGAACGAGGCCAACGTGCTGGCCATGTCCGGCCGCGCCATCGAGGCCGCCGGCGACGTCGACATCCTCATGCTCGACAAGACCGGCACCATCACCCTGGGTAACCGCCAAGCCGCCGAGTTCATCCCGGTCGACGGCGTCGATCCCGCGGAGCTGGCCGATGCCGCTCAGCTTTCCTCGCTGGCCGACGAGACCCCCGAGGGTCGTTCCATCGTCGTGCTCGCCAAGGAGCAGTTTGGGCTGCGCGGCCGCACACTCGAGGATAAGGGCATGGAGTTCATCCCCTTCACCGCGGCGACTCGCATGTCCGGTGTGAACTACGAGGGCAATGAGATCCGCAAGGGCGCTGCCGATTCCGTGCGCACCTATGTGGAGGCAGCCGGCGGCGTGTTCTCCCAGGAGTGCGACGAGGCCGTCGAACGCATCGCCAAGGCCGGCGGCACCCCGCTGGTCGTGACCAAGAACTGCCGCGTGCTGGGCGTTGTGTACCTCAAGGACATCATCAAGTCCGGCGTTAAGGAGAAGTTCGCCGACCTGCGCAAGATGGGCATCAAGACCATCATGGTGACGGGCGACAATCCGCTCACCGCCGCGGCAATCGCCGCCGAGGCCGGCGTTGACGACTTCCTGGCCGAGGCCACCCCCGAGGGCAAACTCGAGAAGATCCGCGAGTTCCAGCGTGAGGGTCACCTGGTCGCCATGACCGGCGACGGCACCAACGACGCGCCGGCGCTCGCCCAGGCGGACGTCGCCGTGGCCATGAACACCGGAACCCAGGCTGCCAAGGAGGCCGGCAACATGGTCGACCTCGACTCCAGCCCCACCAAGCTCATCGAGGTCGTGCGTATTGGCAAGCAGCTGCTCATGACCCGCGGTTCGCTCACGACCTTCTCGGTGGCTAACGACATGGCGAAGTACTTCGCTATCATCCCGGCCCTGTTCTCGCCGATCTACCCGGGCCTTGGCGCGCTCAACATCCTCGGTCTGGCAAGCCCACTGTCCGCGGTTCTTTCGGCCATCATCTATAACGCGCTCGTTATCGTCGCGCTGATCCCGGCCGCGCTGAAGGGCGTTAAGTACCGCGAGGTCCCGTCTGGACAGCTGCTGACCCACAACCTACTCGTGTGGGGTCTGGGCGGCATTGTTGCCCCGTTCGTATTCATCAAGCTCATCGACATGCTGCTCGCGTTCTGCGGCATTATGTAAGTGGAGGTTTGTATGTTCAAAGGTGTTGCATCGCGCGCACTTGGCGTGTTCGCGCTGTTTACCGTTGTCTGCGGCCTGGGCTATACGCTCGTCGTGACCGGCATCGCCCAGGTTGCGTTCCCGTATCAGGCGAACGGTTCGCTCATTACGGTCGACGGCAAGGTTGTGGGCTCCGAGCTCATCGGCCAGAACTTCGAGGACGAGGACCACATGTGGGGCCGCATCCAGAACGTGTCAATTGTCGAAGGCGAAGACGGCGAGCTCGTGGCGTATGGTGCCCCGTCCAACCTGTCCCCGGCGAGTGAGGAGTACCGGCAGCTTGTGGACGCGCGCGTCGAGAAGATTCGCGCCTCCAACCCCGACGCCGGCATGGATGCCGTGCCCGTCGACCTGGTGACGTGTTCTGGCTCAGGGCTTGACCCCGAGATCTCCCCCGATGCCGCCGAGTACCAGGTACCGCGCCTGGCGAAGGCCACGGGCAAGAGCGAAGGCGAGGTGCGCGACATCATCGCCCAGTGCACCAAGGGCCGTTTCCTCGGCGTGTTCGGCGAGCCCACGGTCAACGTGCTCAAGGTGAACCTTATGCTGGACGGCGCGCTGTAGGTGAGGGAGTGGCGGATGAGGGCATGACTGACTATCTGAGCCCTCAATTCCACCCCGCCCATCAGTTGCGGTGAAATACGGACCGTTTTGGCTGTCAAAGGCCTTATCTACTCCGTATTCCACCGCAACTTTTTGTGGGTTGAGTAAAAGCCGGGGGAGCGTGTACGGTCGGGTACAGCGCGGTTGCTGATACGATAGGTACGTTAGCAACTGCCGCCGAGCGGCTCAAATGAAAGGAACCCTGTATGGAGTCCTCCGCCTACCCGATGCTCTTTAGCCCGATCAAGGTCGGTACGACCGAGGTCAAGAACCGCGTCTTTATGCCGCCGGTGTCTACCAACCTGGCCGATCACGGCTATGTGACCGACGATTTGGTCGACCATTACCGCGCCCGTGCCAAGGGCGGCGTGGGTCTGATCATCACCGAGGTCGTGACGGTCGAGCCTACCTATACCTATCTGCCGGGTGACATGTGCTGCTACGACGACACGTTTATCCCTGGCTGGGAAAAGCTCGCCGCCGCCGTCCACGAGTACGGCTGCAAGATCATGCCGCAGCTCTTCCACCCCGCCTACATGGCCTTTAACATTCCGGGCACCCCGCGCCTGATCGCTCCGTCCTTTGTGGGCCCGTCCTATGCTCGCGAGGCGCCGCGCCCCATTACGGTAGATGAGATCCACGAGCTCACGCATCAGTTTGGCGACGCTGCCGTGCGTATGCAGAAGGCCGGCGTCGATGGCGTCGAGGTTCATGCGGCGCACGCCCACGGTATGCTCGGCGGCTTTTTGACTCCGCTCTACAACAAGCGCACCGACGAGTACGGCGGCTCACTCGACGCCCGCATGCGCTTCCTGCTCGAGGTCATCGCCGAGATTCGCGAGCGCTGCGGCAAGGACTTTATCATCGACGTCCGCATCTCGGGCGATGAGTACACCGATGGCGGCCTGACCCTCAACGACATGATCTACGTCTCGCGTCGCCTGGAGAAGGCCGGCGTCGACATGATTCACGTGTCGGGCGGCACCACTATCAAGCGTGGCTCTGCGATTCCCGCCGCCGGCACCCAGCAGGCCTCGCACGCCGCCTGCTCGCGCGAGATTAAGAAGCACGTCAACATTCCCGTCGCCACCGTCGGCCGCATCAACGAGGCCTGGATCGCCGAGGAGCTGATCGAGGACGGCGCTGCCGACATCTGCATGATGGGCCGTGCCAATCTGTGCGATGCC
>DXMX01000029.1:5817-20425 GCA_019413955.1 Collinsella sp. | reverse complement strand
CCAAAAATGATCCGTTTCCTCCGTCCCCAAGGAATCAGCCGGAACCGCTTGCCACGAAATCGGCCCATCTACTACGTTTGACTCGATACCCCCGACCATACCCCTGTTTTCCAGAAAACCGCAGGCGTTCTACCTGCGGTTTTGTTTTCGCGTTTTTGGCATGGTTGGGGGTAAGGGACTAAACGTAGTAGATGGGCACGTTTCGTGGCGAACCCTTCTCGCCTACGCACAAAAGCGCCGCCACGGAGGAGGGAGATACCTCCGTGGCGGCTGGGGGTGGGGTGAGGGCTATGTTCTGGCTCCCCGCCGGCCGCCCGGGGCCTTTTGGCCCCGGGCGCTGTCAGCGTGCCTAGCGCTTACGGATACCCCAGACCAGGGCTCCGACGCCGGCCATGGCAATGACAAATGCCATGAGCAGTGCGGCGGCCTGCTGGTCACCCGTGGTGGGCAGGAAACCCTTGACCGTCTTGACGATGTTCGTCACGGTCTTGGGCGTGCCGGGGTCGGGCGTCGGCACGGGTGTCTCGGGCTTCTTGTACGTGTTGTTGAACACGATACCCTCGACGCTCTTGTCGCCCTTGGTAAAGGTGACGTTCGCCTTGAGGTCGCCCTCGCCGTCGTCGACCACGTTGACGGTCGCGGTAAAGACGGACTTGTCGTAGGTCATACCGGCCTCGTCGCCCTTGACCTCGCTGATGGTGTAGACGTACGTACCAGGCTCGTCGTACTCGAACTTGTCGAAGTTGATCTTGCCGTCGGCATCGTTGGTGACGGTGGACTCGATGTCCTCGCCAACGAGCTTAAAGCTAAACTCGCCCTTCTTGAGCTCGCGTCCCTCGAGCACCTTGATGGCACCGATGGAAACCTGCGTGGGCATGGCGTGATACTTGTTGGTAAAGCCAGCCGACTCGGTGGTTCCCTCGAGCTTGTGCGTCGCGGTCAGCGTGCCGTCGCCATTGTCGGAGACGGTGGTCACGACGGTGTAGGTCGTGCCGTCATAGGTGACGCCCTTGTACAGACCGAGCGCGTTGGGGCAAGCCTCGCGCAGCGTGTACGTGTGCGTACCGGGCGCCTCGTAGTGAATCGGGCTCAGCGTAACGGTACCGTTGGCGTCGTTGGTGCCGCTAGCGACAACCACGCCGTCCTCGAGCAGCTCAAACGTGAACTCTCCAGCCGCAAGGTCGCGTCCGGTCAGACGCTTGACCGTCTTGACCTGATCGGTCACGGAAGAATCGGTGGGTGCCACGCCGTACGTGTTGGTGAACGTAAAGTCCGCACCGTCGCCGCCGTCGCGCTTGACGATCAGGTGTCCGGCGCCGTCATCGGTCACGGTGTAGGAAACCTTGCGCGTGGCGTTGGTGTCGTTGGTCACGCCAGGGGCGCTACCGGACTCGGTCACCGTATAGGTAAAGGTGTGCGAGCGCGGAGCAGCGGGGGCCTCGGGCTTGGACTCGTCCTTGGTCTCGTCACCGCTGGCGTCAGCGTCAACCTCGGCCTCGTCGGCGTTGGCTTCAGCGTCGCTCGATGCATCGCCAGAAGCATCGTCCGTCACGCCCAGGGCGCGGTTGAGGTCGTCGAGCGTAAAGTGGATCTTGCCAAAGTCCACGTTGCCGGCCGCGTCGTTGGTCACGGTTGTGTGCTCGGGCATCGGAGCGCCGGCCTCGTCGGCAGTCACGGTGAAGGTGAACTTTCCCGTGATATCGGCCGGGGTCAGACCCTCGGCAGCCTGGAGCTTCTTGGTGCCGGCGAGTGCGGCATCCGCGGCGTCGGCGCCGTAGACGTTCTCGAACAAGGGCTGAATTCCGTCGTAGGCGGGCGTCGCCGTCAGAGTCCCGTCACCGTTATCGACGACGATGACCTTAAAGCTAAAGCTCGGCTTTGCGGCGGTAATGCCCTTTGCTGCGAGCGGAGACGTGTACTCGAAGGCCGTGTAGTTGATGGTCCATGCAAGCTTGGCATCCGTGTCGGTACGGATGGCGCGGTTGGCGTTTACCAGGTCGGCGAGCATCTCGGTCGTGTAATGCAGGGCACCAAAACTCACTTGGCCGTTAACGTTGGTAACGCACGTACCCTCGATGGCTTCCTTCTCGCCCGCATAGGCGATGCCGAAGTAGAACTCGCCGTCGGCCATCGGACGACCGGTCAGGGTCTTGGTTGCGACAACCTGAGCAGCGGTGCCCGGGTTATCGGTCGATGCACGGTAGCTGTTGGCGAACGGGACCACGGCGCTCTCGACCTTATTCTCGCCGCTCTTGTGGACCGTCACAGGCGTGCCTTTGGGTCCGCCAGAAACGATCGTCGTAGCGGTGAGCGTACCAGCGCCATCGTCGGCGATAGCGATCGTCACGGTGCGCACGGCCTCGTCGTAGGTATAACCGGGCTTGCCATCGTTCTTCTCCGCCACGGTGTATTTGAAGGTCTTACCGGCGTCAGCCTGCGTAAACTTGACCTCATGGCCGGCCAGAATGTCGATCAGGCCGACGGTTCCCTCTGTCGCTGCAGGGGACTTGTACACGTTGGCGCCCTCGTGCAGGCCGAGCGCCTTGGCAGAAGCTGCGTCGGCGGGCGTCACGGTAAAGGTGAACTGGCCCTCGGTCATGGGACGTCCGGAGAGGGTCTTGCTGAGCTTGAGGCCGCCGGCCGCGGCGTAATCGAGCTCAGTGCGGTACGTGTTAGTAAAGCGTCCGTTTTCCTTCTTGGTGACGTTGGCGGTCAGCTTGCCCTCGCCGTTCTCAGTCACGGTCACTTCGGCGGTCGCGGCATGTCCGTCATACGTCATGCCTGCCGCGTTGCCTGCGTTCTCGCGAATCTCGTACTTGTAGGTTCCGGCAGCCATGTAGCGGATCTTGCCGAACTTGATGGCGGCGATGCCGTCCTTCGCGTCCTCATTGCTCACGGTTACGGTTGCGGGATCGGGCAGCGGAGTACCCTCGGGAGCGCTGATGGTAAAGCTAAACTCGTCCGCATCGGTCCAGTCGCGACCGTCGATAGCCTTGCTCAGACCAAAGTCGAGCTCTGCATCGAGCGGGGTCACGCTGTAGGTGTTCTTGAACTCGGCGGGCTCGGTGCCATTCAGGACATGCTCGGCCTTGAGAGTGCCGTCGCCATTATCGGTGATGGTCGTCACGATGGTGAACTTGGCATCACTGTAGGTGACGCCCTTACTGGTGGTTCCGCCGTTGACCTCGCGCAGCGTGTAGGTGTGCGTTCCGGCCTTGTCGTACTTCACGGGGCTCATCGTAATCGTGCCGTCGGCGCCGTTGGCGCCGGTAGCGACGACCTTGGCGGCCTCGCCCTCGCCCTCGACGAGTTTGAAGGAGAACTCACCTTCCTTGAGATCGCGCCCGGTCAGGACCTTGGTCGCGGCGATCTGGTCGGTGACGCGCGTCTCGACAGGCGTCACGCTATAGGTATTGGTGAACGTAAAGGCTGCGCTGCCATCCGGCTTGCGGGACACCCTCAGATTGCCCTTGCCGTCATCGGTCACGGTGAAGGAAACCGTACGCGAAGGCTTGGCGTCGTTGGTCACGCCAGCGACCTCGCCGGACTCGGTCACGGTGTAGGTAAAGGTGTGCTCGCGCTTCTCGGGCTTCTCGCCAAGAGCCTTGTTAAGGTCGTCGAGCGTAAAGGTAATCTTGCCAAAGTCGACCTTGCCGTCGACGTCGTTGTGCACGCTCGTGCTCGCAGGCATAGGCGCGCCCTCTTCACCGGTCACGGTAAAGGTGAACTTGCCGGTGATATCAGCCGGGGTAAGAGCGCCGTCAACCTGCAGATTCTTGATACCCGCAAGCGATGCCTCGGTAGCATTCGTGGTGTAGGCGTTCTTGAACTCGATGCTCTTGACGTCCTTGGCGTCCTTCAGCTCGTGCGTGGCAACCAGCTGGCCCTTGCCGTTATCGGCGATGGTCGTCACGATGGTGTAGACCGCGTCATCGTAGTCAATACCGCCGGCGTTGCCCTTAACCTCATGCAGCTTGTAGGTGTGCTGGCCGATCTCGGTGTACTTGATGGCACTGAACGTCACCTTGCCGTCGGCAGCGTTCTTAACGGTCTCGATAAGCTCAGAGTCCTCATCCTTAATCTCGCGCAGCTCAAAGCTGAACTCACCGACCGTAAGGTCGCGCCCGGTCAGAGACTTGGTCACGTCAATCTTGTCGGTAACGCTGGACTCAACAGGCTCCGCAGTGTAGACGTTCTTGAACTCGGTCTCGTCGGCTTCGCTCCATGTCACCTTCACAGCGGCGCTGAGCTCGCCCCTCTTGTTGGGCGTTACCGTCACGGTGACCTCCGCGACGTTCTTGCTGTAGGCAATGCCGTCAACCGTAGTCCCGGCGTTCTTTTCGCTGACCCTGTAGGCGTACGTGCCGGGCTCGGTGTATTTGATCGTGCCGAAGTCGATGACAGCCTTACCCTTGTCGTCCAGATCGTCCTTGGTCACAGACGCGGTCACGGGCGCTGTCGCGGACTCGGGTATCGGGGCACCGTTCTCGGACGTCAGCCCAAACTCAAACGTGTCCTCCTTCGTCCAGTCGCGGCCCTCGAGCACCTTGGTCAGGCCAAAGCCGGCCTTGGTATCCTTGGTATCCACCGTTACCGGCGTCATGTCGTACTTATAGCTGATCTTGCCGTTGTTGCCCAGGTAGGAGTTGACATGCGTCGCGGTCGCCTTGGCGGATATGTTGTTCCACTTGGGATTGAGTACGTCGGTCGCGGTATCGGTTTTGTTGCCGCCCACGCTCTCCTTGGTGGTGTGAAGCTCATCGATAAAGGCCAGGCGTGCGGTTCCCACAGTAAACACCAAGTTACCGTTCTCATCGGGAACAATCGCGCCGTCGAGCTTCGCGGCGTCGCCGCCGATAAACTCGATGACGGCGGTGGCGGGCTTGGCCTCATCGTTCTCGCCCTGCTCTTCAAACTTATCCTTGTAGTAATAGGTGCCGGTATCTGCCAGCGAATTCTTTGCGGGCTGCGTGCATTCCTTATCCGTGTAAATAGGAGTCTGCTTCTGGAAGTAGTAGTAGCGGTTGGTGTCGGCGGGTTCAAAGGTCGCAACCGTATCGCCCATCGCACCGTCGCTCCACTTGTTCGCAAAGAAGTTCACGGTCTTGGTGCCGTCAACGACGGTCGTATTATGCTCGATGTAATCCTTGAGCCCCGCTACCTTCTCGGGCGTAAACAGGTTGTCGAGTGCGACCTTCTTCACGCTCGAGGCATACTTCACCTGGATGGGCTTAACGGTATCGACCGAAAGCTTGCCGTCTACGGTCTTAAAGTGACTCAGCGGAATCAACGACGCGGGAATGTTGACCGTTACGATATCGCCCTTCTGGGGATTGTCGTCGCCGGCACGCTGCACGGTAATGAGCAGGTCTTTTGCCTTGCCATCGAACTCGTACGTATCGGTCTTGGTTTCTTTGTTGACCGTCTTGCTCGGATTGGTAAACGGCGTGCCGTTGATGACGACCTCGGTGAAGCTGTCGACCTGCATAAAGTCGCCCAGCTCATCGGTAAACGTGATGTAGCCGGACTTGGTCTCGTCGTAGCCCTTGTGGATTTCGGTCGGATAAGGCGGCTCCGACGTAATGGCCTGCGAGATGTCGTCGAAGACCTTCTTGAGCTCTTCTGCATTGGTCGCCGACTTGTAGTAGTCGGAGTTTTCCGCGCGTGTGCCGTGGGTATCCCATGCCGTGGCATTGGGATAGTTGCTCGACACGGCCTGCATGAACTTGTTCGCTTTATTCGCTTCGTCTGTTCCTAAATCTTGAATGCCCGCACCGGGATTCGCTCCGCCAAAGATACCGATGGTATAAACGGTGGCCTTGCCGTCCTTCATGTTCTTAGCAGCTGTCACGGCAGCGTTGGCGACACCCGCATCGAATTTATTTTGCTTTGTTGGCGTACCGTCGGTAAAGAACACAATAATCTTCTTGGCGTCTTTGCGGCCAGAAGTGATAGTGATTCCCTCGGCCAGCTCTAGGCCATAGTCGGCGCGCGTAGCGCCGGCAGGCTGAATTTGATTAATTGTATTCTTCTTGAGATCATCCGCATTGCTGCCGGAACAGTAGGTCAATTCTTTCATAACCTGGGTGAAATTGTAGGAGTACCCTCCGTCGCGATACATATTGTTGCCGATATCGTTGGACTTCTTGCCCGCAAACTTAACAATGGCAACCCTATGCTGCCTATTGACGCCCTCGATGCCCTCGTTTTGCTTGGCGATGGTATCGATAAAGCTGTTGGCAGCGCTCTTGAGCGCATCGATACGCTTGGTGCGATCTCCGCCACCCATAGGATCATCCATCGAGCCAGAAGCATCCAGCACCATCACGATGTCGAGCGGCGTGGTAACCGTCACGGTTGAATTAGACGTCGAGGACATGGCCGAAAGTGTAGTCAGGAAATCCGACTTTTCGTTTTCCTCGGTTGCCTTGACCGTCTTGTCGGTCCAGATTCGGCCGACGTGTTGGGTCGTTACTTTATTGCCACTATGGCCGGCTGCCCAGATTTCCCAGCGACCGCTCGTATCGGGGTCGACGACCGTTTTTCCGGTCATGGTCGGTCCATCCATTCCGGTGCTGGACCTGGCGTTGGCCTCGGGCAGCATGGCAAATGCTGCAGCTGGCAACACCAGCACTACGGCCAGTATCACCGCCAAGAGACCCCTCGTGTGCTTGCTCATCGCGTCTCCCTTCTCGCGGGCTTGACCTTGCATCAGCCTAAAGTTACGAAATGAGACACAATTTGGGCAGGTGACACACGTTCCAGATTCGATTTTGAGCGTGAGACAAATGTCTCACCAAAATTGAGACACGGCGTTTTCGCAGGAAAACGGGTGCGACTCAGGATGGACGGGGCAAAAGGGCGCGTTTTCCTCCATCCCCGAGGAAGCAGTCGATGGTGCTCGCCACGAAACCGGCCCATCTACTACGTTTAACCCGACACCACTGACCATACCCGCATTTCATGAAAAACCGCAGGCGTTCTACCTGCGGTTTTCTTTTCGCACTATTTGTTGTGGTCAGGGGTTGCCGCCAAAAAGTAGTAGATGAGCCCATTTCGTGCCGGACGGGTTACGCGACAGCCCTCGCAAGGCCAAAATGATCCGTTTTCCTCCGTTCATGGGGGATCAAGGGCTGTTATCGACATGGTGCCATTTCAAAACTATGCCGGATTACGGGGCTAAAGTCGGGGTCCTCATTCATACCTCCATTTTTTGAAAAACGGCAGGCCATCTACCTGCGGTTTTGTTTTTGCGATTTTCTGTATGGTCGGAGGTTCGCTATCCAGCTCCGTAATCCGGCATAGTTTTGTTCGCGGCGGCTCGCCCGCGCGTTTAAGCGCGGGGCCGGCGGGGCATTTTTGCCCCGCCGGCCCCTATTCCAGCGCTACTCCGGCTTGGTTTCTACCGTGGGAGTCTTGTCCGCTGCGACTGGAGTGCGGGCGGTGTCCATAGTCAGGCAGCGCTTGGGGCAGCTCTCGATGCACTCGCCGCACACCACGCAAGCGTACGGGTCGATCGACCACGTTCCGCCCTTGCGATCGACCGCGAGCGCGCCCGCCGGGCAGCGACGCGCGCACATGCCGCAGCAGATGCACACGTCCATGTCGTTGACGATATGCCCGCGCAGGCGCTCGGGTGCCGCGAGCTTCTCCTGCGGATAGCACACCGTGACCGGCTGCTTGACCATAGAACCCAAGGCCGTCTTGGCAAATGTCAGTAAACTCATGCCGCGCCTACCTTTCCGTGCAGCTAATGCAGGGGTCGACGGTCAGGATAATCATGGGCACGTTGGCAAGGAGCACGCCCTGCAGCGCATGCGTCAGGCCCGCCAGGTTCTGCGACGTCGGCGTGCGCACGCGAAAACGGTCCAGGTTCTTGGTGCCGTTGCCGCGCACATAGTAGTACGCCTCGCCGCGCGGCTGCTCAATCACAACCTCGCCGCGGGCACCGTCGGCCGGCGTGAGCTTGGTGCGCCCGCCAATGCCGTCGTGTGGAATCTTGCCCACAAGCTCCTTGATGATGTCCATGGCCTGCGTGACCTCAGCGCAACGCACCTGGCAGCGGGCATAGCAGTCGCCGTCGGTGGCAACAATTGGCTCAAACGCGACCAGGTCCGCATAGGCGCCGTCGCCGAGCATGCGCACGTCGTAATCCACGCCCGAAGCGCGACCGAACGGGCCGACCATCGACAGATCAAGCGCGTCCTTCTTGCTAATCACGCCCACGCCATGCAGGCGCTCGCCGCAGCTGTCGTCGTCCAAAAACGTATGCACCAGGGCCTCGTAGTCGGGACGCATGGCATCGAGCGTCTGGACAATACCCGCCAGCTCGGAGTCCTCGATGTCGTGCTTAAGGCCGCCGATCTCGTTAATCGAAAGGATCACGCGGCCGCCGCAGGTGCTCTCGAAGATTTTGAGAATCTGTTCGCGCAGGGTCCACGAACGATAGAACAGCGCCTCGAAGCCAAAGGCATCGGCGAGCAGGCCCAGCCACAGCAGATGTGAGTGGATGCGCGAAAGCTCGTGCAAAATGGTGCGGATATACTGCACGCGGCCGGGTATCTCGATGTCGAGCATGCGCTCGCAGGCGCTGGCATAGCCGCAGCTGTGACCCACGGCACAAATGCCGCAGATGCGCTCGGCGATGTAGCCAAACTGGTGCATGTCACGCTTTTCGGTGAGCTTCTCGAGTCCGCGGTGCACAAAGCCGATCTGCGGAATTGCCTCGATGACACGGTCGTCCTCGATCACCAGGTCCAGATGAAGCGGCTCGGGCAGCACCGGGTGCTGCGGGCCAAACGGAATTACGGAGCGATGTGCCATGGGCCTTATGCCTCCTTTTTCTGCTTATCGCGGGCGGCCTTGGCGGCAAGCGCCGCGCGGACCTTGGCCGCTTTCTCGGGATCCATGGCGGCGAGCTTTGCCTCCATCTCGGCAGCCTTGAGCGCGACCTTCGCAGCGGCTTCATCGTGCTGAGCATCGGAGCCGGCAGCCGCAGCGGGCTGAGCAGCGGCGCCCGCAGCGTCGCCGGCGCTCACAGTACCCTCCCCTGCAGCAGCCGCAGCGGCGGCGGCCTTCTCGGCGGCAGCCTTGCGCGCCTTAGCCTCGGCAGCCGCGCGGACCTTCATGGCCTTCTCGCGCGCGGCCTTCACCTCGGGCGTGATAACGCTCATGGGCTCAGCAGTCGAGACCTGGTAGAAAAAGCCCTTAAAGTCGATCTGCATGTCGGTGATGGCAAGACCAAATAGGTCGTGAGCCTCGTTTTCAAACGGGAATACCGCCGGATAGTACGAGCTGATGGACGGAATCTCCTGATACTGGTCGATGTCCTCAACCACCAGGTTCTCAATCGCATAGCTGCCGTCCTGCGCAATATGCTCCTGAGCAGCACGAACGTTGATAAACGTATAGACCAAGCGATACGAGCCGTCGTCGACGTTGCGCTCGGCGTGCATTTGCACAAAGCGCGCACCGACGCCCTTGAGCGCCTGGGCATGCGACAGGAGCTCGTCGATCCCGACGGTGGTATAGATAGCCTTTTGCATTACTCGGCCTCCTTTGCAGCGACGGGCGCGGCGGGCGTCCCAGCAGGTGCGTCGCCAGCGACGGGCGCGGTGGGCTTCCCGGCAGGCGCGTCACCGGCGGCGGCCGTGTCACCGGCCCCCGCAGCCACAAACCCGTCCTCGCCCAGCTCAACGCCACCGTCCCAGGTAGCGGCGCCGCCCACGGTGAGCGGGTCACCGCCGGCACGCATCACGGCCTCCTTCTGGTCCAGGATGCCGCACGCCTCCACAATGGCATCGATCACCGTCTCGGGACGAATGGCGCACCCGGGCGCGTACACGTCCACGGGAATCGCGCGGTCCACGCCGCCGATCACGTTGTAGGCATCGCGGAACACGCCGCCCGAGCACGCGCAGATACCGCATGCCACCACGCACTTGGGCTCGAGCATCTGGTTGTAGATCTGGCGCACGACGGGCAGGTTCTGGGCATTGACCGACCCCGTCACCAAAAAGATGTCCGCATGCTTGGGGTTGCCGGTGTTGACCACGCCAAAGCGCTCCGCATCAAACAGTGGCGTGAGCGAGGCCAGCACCTCGATATCGCATCCGTTGCAGCTCGAGCCGTCGTAATGAATAACCCACGGCGAGCGGGACATTTTATGATCCATGGATGCCGCCTCCTAAATAAACACGTCGACGAGGATGGGCATAAGGTTGAGCAGGCCAAACACCAGCGCCACGCCCCAGCCGAGCTTAAAGCAGCTGCGCCAGGTGCTGCGTGCGAAGGTGTTGTCGATCAGCACCTCGACAAAGTACGTCGCGGCCATAACGACCAGGGCGACCACCCAGCTCACCGGGTTGTCCCAAACAAAGAACATGCCTACCCACATCAAAAACAGCACGGTCTCGCACCAGTGCATAAGGGTCATCTTGGCCAGCGTGCCGCCGCTCATCTCGGTGGCAACGCCCTGGACGATCTCCTGATGCGCGTGATGCGAGTACGAAAGATCGAACGGCGACTTGCGCAGCTTAATGGTAAGCACCGCGAGCAGTGCGAGGAAAATGGGCGCGCTGTACACGATGATGGGGGCCGACTGCCCCATCACGGCGATGGAATCGAAGCTGTCGGTGGCAAGATACAGGCCCACGCTCATCAGCAGAACGGCGGGCTCGTAACTCATAACCTGCAGCAGCTCGCGGTCGGCACCGACCTGCGCAAACGGGCTTTGCGTCGAGGCGGACGCCAGCACCACAAAGATTGCAGCGAGGGTAACCATAAAAGCGCACAGCAGCGTGTTGGAGCCCGACACAAAGATGCCGCCGCCCACGACGGTGAAGATGAGCGCGCACGCCATGTAGGTATCGTCCATGGTGTTTACGCTGGCGGGGGCCTTGCGCAGGAGCTTGGCAACGTCATAGAAGGGCTGCAGTAAGCGCGGGCCCACGCGGCCCTGCATGCGGGCGGACAGCTTGCGGTCGATGCCGTCAATCAAACCGCCCACAAGCGGCGCAATCAAGGCAAACGCCACGGTGCCAATAAAAATGCCCACGACACCCGAACCTTCAAAATACTTGCCGCGCAGCACCGAGGGCGCACTCATGGCAAGCCGCTCGGGCCCAATCCACGCGCAACACAGCAGCGCAAACAAGATAATGCTGCAGCACACGACGCTTCCCGCGGGGCCAATACGCTTCTCGCCAAGGGCGTCCTCCGAGTACCAATTGCGCTTTTCGGCCTTCACCTCGTGTCCCATCGAGCCGCGGAAATGGCGGTAATTGTCGGTTCCCACGCCCGAAAGGTACACGTTGACGTGCGGCTTATTGCTCACGCGGAATGAAGTCAGCAGCACCACGGCGATAAACGCCACGATAACCACCATCAGATACATGGCGTCCTTGCCAATAACGTACGGCACGCGGCCAAACACCATGGCCAAGTAAGGCGACACCAGGCCGCTCGAGATAACCGGGAACGCCACGCAGCACAGAATCAGCAGCGCGGCGATGGTGTTGAGCGCCATCCATTCGGTCTTATGGACATTGACCTCAACGTTTTGAGCCGTGGGGTCGACGCCCGAAAGCTTGGCAAGCCACTTGCCCCAGAAGAAGAACGTCGCAGCCGAGCCAAAGGCCAGCACCATGATCATGAGCACGTTGCCGGTCTGCGCAAACGCCACCAGGGCGCCCCACTTGGACACGAGCATGCCAAACGGCGCCACGAACATGCCCATGATGCCCAGCATCATCAGGCGCGTCAGGTGCGGCATGCGGCTGAACATACCGTCCATGTCCTCGATATTGCGGCTGCCGATATGATGCTCGGCGGTGCCCACGCACAGGAACAGCAGCGACTTTGCCACCGTGTGGAACAGGATCAGGAAGATGGCCGCCCATACGGCCTCGGGCGCGCCGACACCCAGGCAGGCACTGATGAGGCCCAAGTTGGAAATGGTGGAGTACGCGAGCACGCGTTTGGCGTTGCTCTGCGAGATGGCCATGAGGGCAGCGAGCAAAAACGTGATGGCGCCCACACTCGTGACCATAAAGCCGGTCACGGGATAGATGGCATAGAGCGGGCTCAGCTTGACCATTAGGAACACGCCGGCCTTGACCATGGTTGACGAGTGCAGCAGGGCGCTCGTGGGCGTGGGGGCAACCATGGCGCCGAGCAGCCAAGTGTGGAACGGCATCTGCGCGGCCTTGGTGAGTGCGGCGAGCGACAGCAGGATGACCGGCATCACCAGCAGCGCGGACTGCGCGGTTCCGGCGCCGGAAAGCTCGATCATGCCCGAGATGGTCAGCGGCATGCCATTAACGTGCAGGTACATGAGTCCGGCCAAAAACGCGATGCCGCCCAGCATGTTGAGGATGATCTGGGTGAAGGCGTTCTTGATGGCCTCGGGTGTGCGCGTGTAGCCAATCATGAGGAACGAGCACACGGTGGTGATTTCCCAGCCGCAGAACAACCACTCAAGGTTGTCGCTCGTCACGATGACGAACATGGCCGAGAGGAACAGGAACATAAGCGCCAGGAACTGCGGGCGTCGGTCGGGCGCGGTCTGCCCGCGCAGCGCGGCCTCATGCTCATCGTGGGCCTGGAAGTCCTTCATGTAGCCCAGGGCGTACACGCAGATTAGGCTGCCGACGATGCCGACGGCGAGGACCATGATCACGCTCATGTAGTCCAGGTAGAGCGGCGTCGCCGTGACGGCTTCGGCCGCAGGCAGCGTCATGGTCGCAAAGGCGAGTGAGCCCACCAGCTGGACTATGCCGAGCACTGTGGTGAGCGCGTTCCTATATTTGTACGCGTTGTACAGGATGACGGCGCACAGGATGACGTCGATGAGGGAGCTGATGATCGAGAGCACATGCGAGGCGCCGGGGGCAACCTCAAAGCTCTGCGGACCCGTGCCAAAAAACATGACGGCGACTACAACTGTCACCGCCATAATAATGCCGGAGCCTATGAGCCCTACCGCATCGCGGGCGCGGTCACCGCGCGCGAGCAGCATGCACAGCGCCGGTACCAGCGGAAACAGGGTAAGGAAATACAGTAGCGTCATACCATCACTCCCCCATGCAAAAACGCTGCAATTGTTTAACGTTATAGCTCAATTGAGGAGTAGCGGCGGCAGGTTTTCGGTCAACTGGGGAGTTTTAGGCGTACGGGGCAAGGGCGTGTCCGCTTTGGAGCAGAGAGGCGACGCTCCCCCTATTGCAGCGATGGGCGCGCGGGCACTGCACGCGGTTTATTGGCCACTTTGAAGGATGTCCCGATAGGCACGCGGCGATCCGAAAAGTTGGCACGGCAAGAAAAATGCGCCCCCGTGGGCGCACCATCCCGTTCGCTATTCCGCCTTTTTAACGCGCGGCTTGCGACCCCGCGGCTTATCGACCAGCGCCGCCTCGCCGCCGTCGCGGTACAGGCGGCACCAAGCCTTGACCGAAGACTCGCTGGGGATCTTGTGCTTGATCATGGCCTCGCGAACCGTCAGGCCGTTTTCCAGACGGTCCTTAACCACGGCGAGCTTTACGTCGTACGAATACGTGTGATGACAAGCGCCCGCATTGAGCACGGCGTCGGCACCGCCCACGGCATATGCGCGGGCCCACTGACGAGCCGTGGCCTGGGGAATGCCAAGCTTTGCGGCGAGGGCGCGGTGACCGACCCCCTCTTGGAGGATCTCGACGGCGCGCTGCCTAACCTCGGGCGCATGCGTGCGAGTCCTTGTTGCTTCCGACATACCTGCCACTTCTTAGCCTTAACCGTTAATCTGCTTTCTTACGTGCATGCTAGATAGTAGCATTTTGCTGTTTGCTCAAAACAGTTAATTAAAATAGACGCGGCATTATCTGGGCATTTGACACCTATTTACGGCGTTTCTTTATCGATTATTTACGCTGGTAGCTAGCTCGCAGCTAATCGTCATTCGTTTGCCAACAAAATTGGCATCTCTTTATGTCCTTTGGTCTAGAGGGAATAATTATTAACCCCTCCCCCAATAATTTTGAGCGGCCTGCAGGGCAGTGACGCCTCACTTCTCATGATTACCGCGCATTGCCATCCACCCGAGCAAAACAAAAAGGACGGGACCTGCTGCGCTTGCAGACCCCGCCCCGGTTGACACCCGATGGGACGCAGTCGGGCGAGGCAGGTCCGTGCTGCCGCCCCGCCTGGCCGCGATGTTCAACTACAGCTCGTTGGCCGCGTGATACGCCGTGCGAATGGCGCTCGCGATGTCGGCGGTGCGCTCGCCCGAGCAGTCGCCCACGCAGGTCACGGGCACCGTCACGCCATCCAGGTCAAACGCGTTGGCCTTGGAGCCCACGGCCATCACCACGTAATCGCAGGCGATCTTCACCGGCTCCTCGGCGCCGTCTTCGGTGGTGCGAATGGCCTCCACGCCCTCGTCGGTAATGGCGGTCAGACGGGTCTTCACGTGCTGCTCTACGTTGTGCTCGGCAAAGTCGCTCATGATCAGCGGCAGAATGGTCTCGGACTCGCCCGCAGCAATCTTGTCGAGCATCTCCACTATCGCCACCTCGCAGCCGTGCTGCAGCAGGTACTCGGCAGTCTCGGTGCCCACCAGGCCGCCGCCAAT
>DXMX01000029.1:845-5807 GCA_019413955.1 Collinsella sp. | reverse complement strand
CGCGGCCCGTAAGCTCCACCTTGCCGGCCAGCACGTCCCAGCTCGAGACGACCTTGTCCGAATCGGCACCCGGAACGGGAATGACCACGTCGTGCGCGCCCACGGCCACAATCGCGGCGTCGGCGGCGTTGAGGTCCTCAGCGGTAGCGGCATGGTTGAGCTCAACCTTCACGCCCAGGCCAGGCAGAATCTTCTCGTAGTACTCGACCGAGCGCATGATCTCGTCCTTGCGCGGAGGCGCAGCCGCCAGCACAATCTGGCCGCCCAAGTGATCGCTCGCCTCGTAGACGGTCACGTCGTAGCCGCGCTTGGCCGCCACGCGCGCGGCCTCCAGGCCGGCAATACCGCCGCCCACCACGGCGATCTTCTTGTCGCCCTCGCCCGGCTTGATGGCGATGGTCGCCTCGTCGCCGTTCTCGGCATTGAGCACGCACGAGATGTACTTGCGGTTTTGAATCGCGTCGACACAGCCCTTATTGCAGTTGAGGCACTCGCGAATGGGCTCGCCCGTGGCGGCCTTCAGCGCAATGTCGGGGTCGCACATGAGCGAGCGGCCATAGGCGACGATGTCGGCCGCGCCGTCTTCCAGAATCTTCTCGCCGGCCTCGACCGAGACCACGCGGCCGACGGTTGCCACCGGCACGGAGACCAGGGCCTTGACGCGCTCGGCCACCGGCAGCGTCCAGTTGTAGGGCATGGCGCCCATGGGCGGAATGGTGTCGCCCATGTTGCCGGTGTGGTTTGCCTGTGCGACCTGGATCATATCGATGCCGGCGCCCTCGAGCAGCTTGGCAAACTCGCAGGCCTCGTCGGGCTGCAGGCCGCCCTTGCCGCGCGGCGTGCCGTCGGGGTTCTCCATGATCACGGGGAGCTTGTACTCCACCATCAGCTGCGGCGCGGCTTCCTTAATGGCGGCGACGACCTCGAGCGCGTAGCGAACGCGGTTCTCGAACGAGCCACCGTACTCGTCGGTGCGCTGGTTGAGGATGGCCGAGCACAGCGAACCCACCAGGCGGTCGCCGTGGACCTCGATGGCATCGATCCCGGCCTGCTGCGCGCGGGCGGCCGAGGCAGCGATGGCCTCCTTGATCTGGGTGAGCTGCTCCACGCTCGCCTCGTTCACAAAGTGCTGCATGTCGTGGTGCAGCTTGGCGTATGCCTGATTGCGGATCTCGTTGGACTCGGCCATCTTGGCGGCAAAGGTCTCCTCGTCGCCGGCGGCCTTGGCCTCCTGCGCGGCCTTGGCGGCGGCCATGGAGCCCATGACCATGCGGCCGACACCGGGCACGTCGTACTCGGGATGGAACAGCTGCAGCGCGACCTTGGCACCGTGCTTGTGAACGGTGTCGGCCAGCGCCTTAAACGTGGGGATCTGGGCGTCGGTCGCCAGCTTGGGCGTGGGGCTTGCGGTCATGACGGGAGCGACGTCACCGATGACGATGTAGCTCACGCCGCCGCGGGCCAAGCGCTCGTAAAAAGCCAGGCTGCGCTCGCCGATGGAACCGTCGCGCTCCTCGTAGCCGGTGGTCAGCGGCGGGAACATAATGCGGTTCTTGAGCTCAAGGGGGCCAACCGTAATGGGCTGGAGCAGCTTGGATGCAGGTGCGGTCATGGACATTCCTCTCTTGTAGGCGCGGCGGCGATGATGCCGCGTAGTTATCTAGAGGATATGGCATGGGAATACAGCAGCGCAACGGAAATCGGCGAATATCAGGTGCCGGCAGGTGGATGGGATGAGCCCAACAGCGGGTTTTTCTCGATCTGTAACACCTAGCCGCCCAAATCGGATCTAGATGTTACAGATTGAGATTTTGTTTGGGAAGTTGAGAGCTGGGTCGAAAACACGGTCCCGAAATAACAAAAAAGCTCGCCGGCTAGGCCGACGAGCTGCAAGTTCTTGGTCGCGGGGGCAGGATTTGAACCTACGACCTCCGGGTTATGAGCCCGGCGAGCTACCAGACTGCTCCACCCCGCAATGTCTGGGCGCCTCATGTGCGCAAGAAAGAATATTACGCGGGAGTTCGGTAAACGGCAAGGAAAATCTCGTAGAGCATAATTCCTTCATATTTAAACCCCTCAGCCCCTATCACCGTAAACGAATCGCAGCCGAGCGCCGTCGACGGCACGTATACAATGGTGCGCGTCCTTTTATGCCAACACTGGGAGTAGACATGCTGCTCGCTATCGATATGGGAAACACGCAGACGGCCATGGGCCTGTTTGACGGAGACGAGCTGGTGCAGTCGTGGCGCATGCCCACCGACCGCTCTTATACCGCCGACGAGATCCATGTGCGCCTGATGGGTTTCTTTAAAATGTACGGCCTTTCGCTCGACGCGGTCGACGCGATCGCCTTTGCGGGCGTGGTGCCGCAGCTCTCGCGCGAATGGCACGCCGTGGCCGACCGCATTGCCGCGGACGCCATCGTCATCGGGCCGCAGACGGCCGCGGTGACCAAGCTGCGCGCGGCGCGCCCCCAGGCCGTAGGTGCCGATCGCGTCGCCAACGCCGTTGCGGCCGAGACTTTCTACGGCGCGCCGGCAATCGTGGTGGACTTTGGCACCGCGACCAATATCGACGTCATCGATGAGGACGGTTATTACATTGGCGGAGCGATCGCGCCGGGCATCCGCATCTCCATGGACGCGCTTGCCGCCCGTGCCGCCAAGCTCGCCAGCGTGCCGCTCGAGGCACCCGAGCACGCCATCGGCCGCGACACCGAGGAATGCATCAAGGTCGGCGCCGTGGTGGGCGCCGCCGCCATGGCCGAGGGCCTGGTCGCGCGCATGAAGCGCGAGCTGGGTCGTGAGGACGCCACGGTTATCGCCACAGGCGGTCTCGCCAGCATCGTCGCCGATTCGACCGATGCCTTCGACGTGGTCGACGGACAGCTCACCATCAAGGGTATCTGCGAAATCTACCGCCGCATGCAGGAGCTGGGATAGAGCAGGGGCTTAAGTCGAGCGCGCCCGATGCCACAGTCCCCGCAAATACTCGCCAAGCCTATTCCTCAGACAGGCGAGACCCTCCCCGGCACAGGCCGAGGAGGGTCTTGTTGTCATGTCTATCTTTGGGCGCGAACGCCTCGCGTTACAGTCCGCGAATCCGTACGGCCTCAGGCGGAAACTCCTGCTCGCCGGCATCGGTCTTGATGGTCGCGCGACCCCAGATGTCCAGGCCCGCAAACACACCGACCGCAAGCGGCAAGCCGTTGGGCGACACCGCCGCAACTTGGCGACCGAGCAGCGGCACCATATCGAAGTACTCGCCCAACACGGGGGCCAACGGCCCTGCGGCGCCTTGCGGCGTGTTGGCAACAACCGCCCAGGCGTCCACGCGGGCCAGCACGGCGGCGGCCAGCGCCTCGACCAGCGCTTCGTCAGCCACGTCCACACCAAGCTCGCTCAACGCCGAACGCTCAATATCCACCGTCACGGCACCGAACATGCCCGCGGCACCGGCACCGCCGTTCACGGCAACACGCGCGAGCGACGTCTCAAACGCAGACGCACCGCACACGATATCGCTCGGCCACCGGATACCCACCTTGCCGGCAAGGCCCAGGCCCGGCGTCGACACTGTGCCCACAAGCGCATCCATCATGCCCATCGCGGCCACAAACGGCAGGCCGTGGAAGGCGTGCATATTCACATCCGGACGCACGACCAGCGAAAACGTCAGCGAAGCATCGCCCGCGCTCCACGCGCACCAGCCCGCGGACACGCCCTCGCGGCCCGCGTTACGCGCCGCGTCGAGCTCGGTGCCGGCGGCAACAGCATTCATCTCGATCATCTACATACGCCCCAATTCGCCAACGATATGGCCCACGCGGTCCTCGGGCTCCTTGACCTCGACACCGTTGTAGCGGAAGAACCGCGCCGGGTCGTGCATCAGGTCCTCGAGCGGCACCAGCACAAAGTCGCGCTCGCCAATGAGAGGATGCGGCAGGCGCAGCTTTTTGCCGCCGTGGGTCTCGCCATCCATCCACAGCAGGTCCAGGTCGATGGTGCGCGGACCGTTGGCCTTGGCCTTCTTGGAGCGGTCGCGCCCCAGCTCGGCCTCGATCTTCATGAGCTCATCGAGCAGCACCAGCGGCGCCAGCTCGGTCTTGATCTCGATGACGGCGTTGGCAAACGCGTCCTGGCGCGTCTCGTAGGCCGGCTCGCTCTCGTAAATCTTGGAGGAGTTGGACACGCAGGTGAGTGGAATCTCGGCGATCATCTCGCGTGCGGCGCGGATGTTGTCGCAGCGATGCCCCAGGTTGGAGCCCACGGCCACAAACGCGCGGCGCGGCTGCGGCTTGGCAACCGCCCAGTAACCGTTCAGGAACTGCGCAAAACCCGCGGCGTCGTGCACGCGCACGATGTTGGCACCGGCCTGGATGGCGCCCAGGCACACGCCAAACGTGGCGGCATCGCGCTCGGCGGCCTCGGTCACGCCCGAGATAGCGCCCACAAAACGCTTGCGCGACACGGCGCACATGAGCGGGTAGCCCAGCGACGCCATCTTGGCAGTCTCGCGCTGGATGACGATGTCCTCGTTAGCCGACTTACCAAAGCCCGGGCCAGGATCGATGCAGATGCGGTCGCGCGACACGCCGGCATGGATGAGCGTGCGGGCCTGGTCGGACAGAAAGCCCATGACGCGGCGCATGATGGGCGCCGAATCGGGCAGGGTAAAGCGGCGGAGCTGCGAGGTGGGCACATAGGCCTCCTCACGGCGGGCACTGCGGCGCATCATGGCGGCCAGGCGGTCATTGGACTCCGATGCGGCCTCGGTGGCTGCGGGCGCGGCCTCGGGCGCGGGCGCGACGGTCTCGGCGGCAGCAGCCTGCTCGGCGGCCGGCGTCTCCTGCTCGCTTGCAGGCTCGGACGTGGGCTCCGGTTCGCCAAACGGCAACGAGGGCTGCACCACGCCGCCCGGAAGCTTGGCCTCCGGCTTAGGCTCGCCCAGCAACTTGCC
>DXMX01000029.1:0-835 GCA_019413955.1 Collinsella sp. | reverse complement strand
GCGGCGAGCCGGCTTCTCGGCCTCACGCGCGGCCTCGGCAGCCGCCTCGCGCGCCTTCTCGGCAACAAACGCCGCTGCCGAGGTATCGAGCTGCACCGTTGCGTGCGTGCGGACGGGCGCGGCGACCTCGCCGGCATGCATCACGATGACGCCGCAAGTGCTCGTCTTAACGAACTCGACCATCTTGGGATCGGTGAAGCCGGTCACGTCGTTGACGATCGAGGCGCCGCAGCGCACGGCCGCCTTGGCAACCGCCACATGACGCGTGTCGATCGAGACGATGGCGCCCTCCTTGGCCAGCGCGCGCACCACGGGCAGCACGCGGCGAGCCTCCTCGTCGGGGTTGACCGGGGTAAAGCCGGGGCGCGTGGACTCGCCGCCCACGTCGATGATGTCGGCGCCGGCGTCGAGCATCGCCAGGCCGTACTCGATGGCGGCATCGGGGTCGAAGTGCTCCCCGCCATCGCTAAACGAATCGGGCGTCACGTTGAGGACGCCCATGATGCGCGGACGGTCAAAGCTGAGCTCGTACTTTCCGCACCGCCATGTCTTGCTGTCGTTCGCCATGAACATCCTCCTAAAATGCCCACGCCGCCGAGCCTGGGGAGCTGGCGGCGGGGTCGCTTTGCACTCAGTCTTTCTATTGTATCCGCGCGCGCGGGCTAGAACGCAAACGCGGCCGCGATGTCGCAAGAAATCAGCAGGTCGGCATTTGCATCCTGATCGGTGGGAGCAAGGTTGCATATGGCCAGCGTATCGCCGGTAAAGTAACGCGTAAGGCCCGCCGCCGGATACACCACGAGCGAGGTCCCACCCACAATGAGGGCATCGGCCG
>DXMX01000028.1:18758-21420 GCA_019413955.1 Collinsella sp. | reverse complement strand
ACTGCACATGCCTCCTTGGCATAGAAAAGGGGCGCTGTGCATAGACAGCGCCCCTGTAAAGGCGGCATGCTCCCTACGCCAGCATTAACTGACAGGTTCAAAGGATTGGGCCCCATGCCCTCTCAGCCTTGTGGTTTGCACCGCCGGCACTCCCGCATCGAATCTGTTGTTCCCTATACTAGCGCACCGTTACAATGGTTACGGTGAAAATGACTGGGGGACTCTATGATCAAACTTGTGCTGACCGATATGGACGATACGCTGATTCCAGCCGGGCATGACGGCGCTAGCGACTACGCCATCGAGGGCATTCATGCCATGCGGGCGGCGGGTCTGCACTTTGGCCCGGTTTCGGGCCGTCAGCCGTCCGCGATGGGCTGGATGTTCAAAAATCGTTCCGAGTGCTTCTCGACTGGCGCGTTCTGTAACGGCCAGGTCATGTTTGTGGACGGTGAGGCGGTAGCCTCGCATGCGACCGACAACGCCGCCCTTATGCGCTTGGCTGACTACTTGGAGCAGGAGACCGACGATACGTACCTGAAGGTCTACAGCCTGGGTGATGACTTTTGGGGCAACGATGCCTATTGCGTGACGAGCGATCCCGAGCGCGTTCGTCGCGCCATGGAGTCGGGCGGTAACGCGTGGCTCAAAGGCGAAGAGGCCCCGTGCCGTCCTGTTGTCGATGATGCCCCGGTATACAAGGCGAATATCTGGAGCGCCCGCTCGCGCGAAGAGCTCGCTGAGCTGCGCGAGCGCATTGCCGCTGAGGTGCCGGAGCTCTCGCTTGTATTTCCCAACAACCGCGTGCGCCTATTCGATATTCTCCCGGCCGGTTGGGACAAGGGCTGCGCTGCGCTGGAGCTGGCGCGCGCTTTGGGCCTGACGCCCGATGAGGTGGCCGTATTTGGCGATTCCGATAACGATCTGCCCATGATCGGTGCCGTTCCCAACTCCGTTGCAGTCGCCAATGCCAACGAGGCCGTCACTGCTGCCGCGCGCTGGCATATCGGCGCTGCGGCAGACGATGCGGTTGCCGGGGCTCTGCATCAGATTGCCGCCTGCGCCGCGACGGGGGAGATGCCGCCTTTTATGCGTCAGATGGATGCGGTGGGTTCGGGTATCGCGGACGTCTAGGGAGGCCATCATGAAGCTCCAGCAGCTCAGATATGTCGTCAAAGTTGCCGAATGTGGCAGCATCACCGAGGCCTCGCGCCGGCTCTTTGTGTCGCAGCCTTCGATTACCGCATCGATTCGCGATCTCGAAAACGAGATGGGCGTGCACATCTTTGAGCGCACTAACAAGGGCGTCGTTGTGTCCGAGGAAGGTGAGACCTTCTTGGGCTATGCGCGCCAGGTACTCGACCAGGCCGACCTGCTCGAGGGCAAGTACAAGGGCGCATCCGAGCAGGTGCCGCACTTTAGTGTGAGCTGCCAGCATTATTCCTTTGCCGTTAATGCGTTTGTCGATGTGATCCGTGAGTTCGATGCCGCGCGCTACGACTTTACCCTGCGCGAGGAGCAAACCCACGAGATTATCGAGGACGTCGCGCACATGAAAAGCGAGCTCGGCATCCTGTATCTGTCGGAGCACAATCGCGAGGTCATCGAGCGCATGCTGGCGGCCAACGAGCTCGTGTTCGAAGGGCTCTTCTGCGCCACGCCGCACGTCTTTGTGTGTGCAGACCATCCGCTGGCGGGCCGCTCCAGCGTGACGCTCGAGGACTTGGAAGACTACCCGTTTTTGTCCTATGAGCAGGGCAGCTATAACTCGTTCTACTATTCTGAGGAGCTGACCTCGACCTTTGAGCGCCGCAAGAATATCCGCGTGCGTGACCGTGCGACGTTGTTCAACCTGGTCATGGGCCTCAACGGCTACACGGTATGCTCAGGCGTGATCAGTCACGAGCTCAACGGGCCCGGCATCATCTCGATTCCGCTCGATGTAGACGAGTACATGGAGATCGGCATCATCACGCGCAAGAACACGACGCTTACGCGCTACGGCCAAGCCTATATCGACGTGATTCGTCAGCACATATAGACTGCTGCATTCTGTACGGGTCAAATCTCTTTATGGCAGTCCAAACTGATATAGGAAGCATCTATATCAAACTGTTATAAACGTATATTTTGCGATGGCCATATGAGCGCTCATACTCTGTCCCAGTAAAGCAACCAATGCAAAGGGAGATATCTATGAGTGCTTTAACCACGCTGAACGCGCCGTTTC
This sequence comes from Collinsella sp., assembly GCA_019413955.1. GTDB lineage: Bacteria > Actinomycetota > Coriobacteriia > Coriobacteriales > Coriobacteriaceae > Collinsella. The sequence continues at coordinate 19,190 of DXMX01000028.1, read as the reverse complement.
GCGCTGATATCGTCGGCAGCTTTCTTCGTCCGCAGGCCGTAAAGGACGCCCGCGCTACCTATGCGGCAGGCGCGCTTGATGCCGAGGGGCTTAAGGCCGTCGAGGACGAGGCCATTCGCGATTTGGTGGCAAAGCAAAAGGCCGCCGGCCTGCAGGTCATCACCGATGGCGAGTTTCGCCGCAGCTACTGGCACCTCGACTTTATGTGGGGGCTCAACGGCATTGAACGCCGCACCTCGCGTACGGGTTATATGTTCCACGATGAGGAGACCACGGCCGACACCGCCGTGGTAACCGGCTCCATCAGCGGCGAGAACCACCCCTTCGTCGAGCACTTTAAGTTTGTCAAGGCACTTGAGGGCGAGGGCCACGTTGCACGCCAGACCATCCCGGCGCCGATTCAGACGTTCTCCGAAGTCACGCTCGACCGCT
>DXMX01000028.1:11242-18748 GCA_019413955.1 Collinsella sp. | reverse complement strand
TGGCCAGCAGGAGAGCTTGCGTGCTGTCTATAAGACCGACGAAGAACTCGCCGATGCCATCGCCGCAGCATATCGCACCGTGATTGCCGACCTGTATGCCGCGGGCTGCCGCAACATCCAGTTTGATGACTGCACCTGGGGCATCTACTGCGATACTGACTTTGTGTCCAAGACCGGCATGAGCCCGGTCGACCTGCAAAAGGTAAGCGAGCTGGGCGTGGCGCTCAACAACGCCGCCATCGCGGACAAGCCCGATGATTTGGTTATCAACACGCATGTATGCCGCGGCAACTACCACTCCACCTACGCTTTTGAGGGCGGCTACGACCCCATCGCGCCGTACCTGTTTGCGCATGAGGACGTTGACGCATTCTATCTGGAGTTCGATACGCCGCGCGCCGGTGGTTTTGAGCCGCTCAAGTACGTTGCCCCCGGCAAGAAGGTCGTGTTGGGTCTGGTGACCACCAAGGCGGCAGAGCTCGAGAACGAGGATGTTATCGTCGAGCGCATCCGTGAAGCCGCAAAGTACGTGCCGCTCGAGAACCTGTATCTGTCGCCTCAGTGCGGCTTTGCCAGCTGCGAGATTGGCAACAAGCTGACCGAGGATGAGCAATGGGCAAAGATCGCGCTGGTCAAGCGCATTGCCGAGCGCGTTTGGAAATAGCGCTAGTGTTTGCAGGTGGCGGCGCGTGCGAGGCATAGTGTATCGCGTACAATGGTTCGGATCGTATCGTTCGGGCAGGTTATCCGATATGCTTGATCGCCCTTCCATTCGAAAGGACATCCATGTCCCAGTCCTCGACGCCCGCCGTCAGCGATGCCATCTACGACGCATCGTCGCTCGGCCGCCCGCGCATGTTTCTGCTCGGCCTACAGCACCTGTTTGCCATGTTTGGCGCCACCGTGCTGGTGCCCGTGCTCACCGGCCTCTCGGTATCGGCAACGCTTTTGTTTGCCGGCTTGGGCACGCTGCTGTTCCACTTCCTGTCGCGCGGTAAGGTGCCGGCATTTTTGGGCTCATCGTTTGCCTTTATTGCCGGTTATGCCGCAATCGCGCCCAACGGCGAGACCGAGCTTTTGCCCTACGCCTGCCTGGGCGTAGCTTGTGCCGGTCTGCTCTATCCGGTGCTGGCGGCGCTCTTCCGCGCGTTTGGCGCCAAGCGTGTCATGCGTTTCTTTCCGCCGGTGGTGACTGGCCCCATCGTCATTTCCATCGGCTTGATCCTGGCAAGTTCCGCTATTGCTAACTGCCAGACCAACTGGCTTGTGGCTGTCATTGGCGTTGCCGTTATCGTCATCTGCAACATCTGGGGCCGTGGCATGGTCAAGATCGTGCCGATTTTGCTGGGCGTTGTGGTGAGCTATGCCGTTGCGGCTGCGCTCGGCGAGGTTGATTTCTCGGGCGTTGCCGCCGCTCCGTGGGTCGGTCTGCCCATCGTGTGGGACAACACCGTGTTTGCACTCTTTGGGCCGCAGTTCGATAGCGGTCTTGCCACGACGGCCATCATCACCATCATGCCGCTGGCCTTCGCGACCATGATCGAGCATATCGGCGATATCTCTGCTATCGGTTCGACTTGCGAGTGCAACTACATTGCCGATCCCGGTCTGCATCGCACGCTGCTCGGCGACGGCCTTGCCACGATTCTGGCTTCGCTCTTTGGCGCTCCGGCCAACACTACGTATGGTGAGAACACCGGCGTGCTCGCCCTGACGCGCGTGTTCGACCCGCGCGTAATTCGAATTGCCGCGTGTTGCGCCATCGTGCTTTCGTTCTGCCCCAAGTTCGCGGCTGTCATTGCGGCCATGCCGGCGTGTGTGATCGGCGGTGTGTCGCTCGTGCTCTACGGCATGATCAGCGCTGTGGGCGTCCGCAACCTCATCGAGAACCAGGTCGATTTCCAGAACAACCGCAACGTGCTGGTTGCCGCGCTGGTGCTCGTGCTTTCGCTCGGCATCGCGTACAGCACCGCCGGCGCCATCGTGTTGGAGCTCGGCGGCGTGACGATTTCGCTGTCCGGCATTGCCGTGGGCTCACTGGTGGGCATTGTGCTCAACGCCATCCTGCCGGGTAACGACTTTGAGTTTGATGTCTCCGAGCTTGAGGAGGCTGCTGAGTAGCAGCTGCGTTCAGCTAAAACAAGATATGGTGCCCATGCGTATATGCGTGTGGGCACCATTTTTAATGTGTCAGTATCCAGTGGATGCCGCGGGCCATGCGTAAGTCGGTTTGGGCAAAGTGATTGCCGGGGTTGAGCTCCAGCGTTGTTGGAATGCCGCGCTCGACGAGCAACGCTTCCATTGCGCGTGTGTCGTCGAGTACATGCCGCATCATGCGGTTGGGCGTCTTGGTTTCCTTTTTGCCGAGTGACAGGTAGACGGCTTGCGGGCTGCCGGCAAAAGGGGCCGTGCTGGCACGGTCGACAAAGTCGGGAAACCATAGCGACCCCGATGCGCTCGCGGCGCGGTCAAAGGCGTCGGTTTGCCAGAGGGACCAGAGTGCGAAGAGGCCCGCGAGCGAGTAACCGGCAATGCCGCGCCGGGTGGGCGGCTGAGGAAGCGACGACTCGACCTGGGGGATTATCTGATTCAGCAGCTCATCAAGAAAACCGGCAGCTTGGCCGCCGAAAGGCTCGGCATCGCGTACGGTCCCGTCGCATGCCCAGGGGCTCAGCTCGCGATTCCAATCGAGCCCGCCAATGGTGACGAGGGCGAATGGCGGACAGTCGAGCTCTCGGCAACACTTATAAACCTCGCTGCCGTCGCCCACGACCACAGGAAGGTAGATGACAGGCGCGCTTTCCGTATGATTCGAATAAACGGTTATCTGCTTTTGATGCGCTTCCATGACGGGCTTCTCTCAGTGTTGTGATATCGGCAGCCCCAATTGTCGCACGCCAGCGTATGCCGGTTGGGCTAGACCAAAGACAATCTCGTGCATCCCCTGCGGACGCATATGGAAAACGCCACCGCCGGAGGGGAGCTCGGCGGTGGCGTTGTTAAACGGTGCTGGGGCTCGGGGCCTTCGCGGGAGCTGCCATGTGCGCAGAGGCGTCTAAGAACGCTTACGGCTCGCCATGGTGCCTGCGGCGATAGCGGCTGTTCCCGCAAGGACGGTTGCCACGATGGCCGCACCCGAGGTGTCGCCGGTTGCCGCGAGCACGCCGGTAGTCTTGGCTTTCGTGGTTGAAGCCGCAACGGCCTTGGTCGGCTTTGAGCCCTCAGGCTTGGGGTTCTGCTTGGACTCCGCGGGCTTGCTTTCTGCGGGCTTGGTCTCGTCGGGCTTGGGGTCTTCCGGCTTGGCTACCTCGGGAGGTGCGATGGTCGTACTTTTGGCGACTGCTTTGATATAGAGGGAGTCGACCGTGGCGTCGCCCGTGCCGATGGCTTGGCCTGCCTCGTAGATGCCGTCACGGAGCTTGCGATAGTCAATGATCTTGCCGCCTTCGGGCGTCTGGATGGCGGCGTTCTCAATCTTGATGGTGCCGATTGTCTTGCCGTCAGCGCTCATGGCACGGGCAAAGATTGCCGCTGTATCTCCTTCGGCCGTTACCTTGCTGCGGATGATCGAGATGACTGCGGGTGTGACGCCCTCGCTGGTCTGGGCGATGATGCCGATGTTCTCGCCTTGGGGTTCGCGCCTCGTCTCGCCATCTTGGTTTTCGCTGTAGGGGATGGGGCCGTCGCCGTTCTCGACATAGCGGGCTATGGCCTTGACAACGGAGTCGCTGATGTAGATGTGGCCACCCTTCTCGTTGGGTCGATCGTTTCTGGTGGAGAATGCAGCCGAAACCTCGCCTTCCGCAAACGCGTCCACGGTGGAGCCGTTCTTGACGACGATGTCGTCCTGGTAGGTGAAGAGGGCGTTGGCGCCACCGTATCTGCCTTTACTTGCACGGACCGTCACGTTTGCATGATCGAGGGTGATGCCCTTGTGGGCATAGACGCCATATTCAACACCGTTTACGTTGAGGGAGGCGTTTGTGGCTGCGAGGCTGCCCTTGGCCTCGACGGCATCGTCTTTCTCGGAGCTTGCCTTGACCTGGCCGCCGTCCGAGATGTTGATATTGCCGCCGCTCCAAAGGGCCTCACCATCGGCTGAGCTTGCCTCGACCGTCCCGCCACCCTTGATGGTGAGGTTCTTGTCGGCTCCAATACCCTTGTCCTTGGTGGCCCTGGCGGTGACGGCTCCGCTGTCGTCAATCGTGATATTGCCGTTTGCCCTGATGCCATCCGATGCACCCGTGGCGTTGACGTTGCCCGAACCTTTGATAGCGAGATCACCTCCGGCATTGATGGCATCAAACCCAGTGCTCGTGGCGTTGACGGATCCGGCTCCGTCGATGTTGATATTACCCGTGGAGAGGATAGCGTCCTCAGTAGATGTCACGCTGAGCGTGCCGCCCTCGTCGCCTTGGATATTGAGCTCGGCATTCTCGTTAGTGCCATGAGAAACGTTGATGCTTTCGATCCATTCGGCAGTGACGATGTTGGTTCCCGAGTAATTCACGTTGAGCTTGCCTGCGGCCTGGATTTCGCCGCCGTTATAGTTGTTGAGCTTCAAGTCGTCGGCGCCGTCCCACGACCAGGTACCGGCCTCGTCGCTCGCCGCGGTGTTGTACTTGTTGCCGCCGACCTTGACCCATTCCGCTGCGAGCGAGACGCTCGGCATGAGTAGCGAGCTCACCGTGAGCGCGCACACGGCGCCCACGACGATGCGGCGCGTCACGTGGCGCCAGCTGCCGTGCGCGAGTCCTATGCGATGGCGAACGTCGGGTTCGGCAACATGGGTTCCGGCGGTAGTGTCATTGCGTTTGGGGGTCGTGAACAAGGCTGCCATGGTTGCTCCCGTTCTCATAGGGCCTATACGACTAGATTCAGCGTATCTGCTGGATGTTGCCGGCGGTAGTGCCGTTTGGAGGGCAAAATGGCCAAAATTGGGGAGAAATAGGCCGCACGCCGGCGCAGGGACCGGCGCTAAAAGAAAAGCGCGGGGCCGCATGGCGACTCCGCGCTTTATTGTTCAGCTTTTGCAGCCTTGCCCTTACGCTACGAAGAAGTAGACGAGGAAGGCAAGGGCCGCGATCCACCCGTCCCGTGCGAAAAAGTGTTTACGAGCGCTTGCGGCTCACCACGGCGCCCGCGGCGATGGCGGCTGTTCCCGCAAGGGCGGCTGCCACGATGGCTGCGCTCGAGGCGTCGCCGGTTGCTGCGAGTTTGCCGGCGATCTTGGCTCCCGTGGCTGCAACTGCAACGGTCTTGGTCGTCTTCGTGCCCTCGGACTTGGAACCCTCGGGCTTGGTCTCGCCTGGCTTCTCCTCGGGTTTGATCTCCTCGGGAGGCGCGATGACCGTGCTCTTGGCGACAGCTTCGTTATAGGGGGAGTCGATCACAGCGTCGCCCGTGCCGATGGTTTGACCCACCACGTAGAAGATGCCGTCATCGAGTTCTTCCTTGTTGCGATAGCCAATGATCTTGCCGCCTGTGGGCGTCTGTATGGGAGCGCCTTCGATCTCGATGGTGCCGATTGTCTCGCCGTCCGCGCTCACGGCAAGGGCGAAGATTGCCGCCGTGTCTCCCTCAGCTATGACCTTACTGCGGACAATCGAGATGGTCGCGGGCGTGATGCCCTCCTTGGTCCGGGCAAAGATGCCGATGTTCATGCCCCTATGCTCGGGAATGACCGCGCCACTTTGGTCGTTGCTGTAGTGATCGGGGCCGTCGCTACCGGACTCGACATAGCGGGCTATAGCCTTGACAACGGAGTCACTAATGTAGATGTGACCACCCGCTTCGTTGGGGTAGTAGTTTCTGGTGAAGATTGCGGTCGAGAACTGGCCTTCTGCGAACGCATCCACGATCGAGCCGTTCTTGATGACGATGTCGTCCTCGTCGGTGAAGAGGGCGCTGGCTTCATCGTTCCCTGCACTTGCACGGACCGTTACGGTTGCGCCATCGAACGTGATGCCCTTGTAGACATAGATGCCATACCCAACGCCACTTGCGTTGAGGGAAGCGTTCGTGACCGTGAGGCTGTTTTTACCGTCGATGGTGGCGTCTTCCTCGGAGCTTGCCTTGACCTGGCTGCCACCCGAGATCTCGATGTTGCCGTCGGCCCAAATCGCATTGTCTTTGATAGAGCTTGCCTCTACCTTGCCGCCGCCCTTTATGATGAGGTTCTCGTTAGCATCGATACCCTGATCCTCGGTGGCCTTGGCGGTGACGGTTCCGCTGTTGTCGATCGTGATGTTGCCGTCGGCCCTGATGCCATCCGAATCGCCCGTGGCGTTAACGTTTCCCGAGCCCTTGATGGTGACATCGCCCCCGGCATCGATGGCATCGTGCTCGGTGCTCGTGGCGTTGACAGTGCCAGCGCCGTCGATGTTGATGCTGCCGACGGAAGTGATGGCGTCACGAGAAGATGTCACGTTGAGCGTGCTGGACGCGTCGCCCTGAATATTAAGCTCGGCGTTCTCGTTCGCGCCATCCTTAACCTTGATGCCGCGGCCGTCGCCGTTAGTGACGATGTTGTCGCCCTCGTAGCTCACGTTGAGCTTGCCCGCTGCCTCGATCGCGCCGCCGTTATAGCCGTTGAGCTTCATGTCGTTGGCGCCGTCCCAGCTCCAGGTGCCGGCGGCGTCTCCCGCGGGCCCCGCGGCCGCTTCGTGGCGGACGCCGCCGACGTCCACCCACTCCGCCGCGAGCGAGACGCTCGGCATGAGCAGCGAGCTCACCGTGAGCGCGCAGGCCAGGCCGCAGACGATGCGGCGTGTCACGCGGCGCCAGCTGCCGTGTGCGAGCAGCGTGCGACGGCGCACGTCGGGCTCGACAAAATGGGCTCCAGAGGTTTTGTCATTGCGCTTGGGGGTCGTGAACAAGGCGGCCATGGTTACTCCCATCCTCATAGGGCCTATGCGATTACGCCCAGCATATCTGCAGGATGTAGCCGGCGGTAGTGCCGTTTGGAGGGCAAAATGTCCAAAACTTGGGAAGCAATACATCGCGCGTCCGTGCGTTGCCTGGCTTTAAAAGAAAAGCGCGGGGCCGCTCGATGCGACTCCGCGCTTTGGTGTTCTGCTTTGGCAGCTTTTCCGTTACGCTACAAAGAAGTAGACGAGGAAGGCGAGGGCTGCGATCCACATGAGCGGCTTGATCTTGGAGGCCTCGCCCTTAAAGAGCGCGACGATCACGTAGGCGATAAAGCCCAGACCAATGCCGGCAGAGATGGAGTAGGTGAAGGGCACGCCGGCGACAATCATGAACGCCGGGAAACCCTGCGACACGTCGGACCAGTCGATCTCGGAGGCCTCGCTCATCATGAGGTAGCCGACGTAGACCAGAGCACCGCAGGTGGCGGCGCTGGAAACGATGGTGACGATGGGGGAGAAGAACGCGGCGAGAATGAACAGCACGCCGGTGGTGACGGAGGTGAGGCCCGTGCGGCCGCCGTCGGCAGCGCCAGAGGTGGACTCGACGAAGGTGGTGATGGAGGAGACGCCCATAAAG
>DXMX01000028.1:4026-11232 GCA_019413955.1 Collinsella sp. | reverse complement strand
GCTTGGCGACGGCCATCGCGGTGCCCATGGTGTCGAAGAAGTCACTCATGAGCAGCGAGAAGGCGACGACGAGCAGCATCGGGTCGGTCAGAACCTTCACGATGGCCATGTTGCCGTCGGCGGTGCTGGCAAACGGGGCGCCAAAGGTCGAGAAGTTGAGCGGGGCGATAAGGCCCTCGGGCGCATGGGTGACGCCCAGCGGGATACCGGCGATAACGGCGACGATGATGCCGATGAGCAGCGAGCCCGGCACGTTGCGGGAAGCCAGGGCAACCGTCACGACGATGGAGATGATGCCGACGATAAAGGTGGGGGAGGCGATGTCGCCCAGGCCGACGAGCGTACCGGCGCCAGCGGTGATGATGCCGGCGTCGCACAGGCCGATCATGGCGATAAACAGACCCAAGCCAACCGAGATGGCGTGGCGCAGGACCACAGGGATGGCATCCATGATGGCCTCGCGCAGGCCGCAAAGGACGAGCAGCAAGATGACGATACCCTCGAGGAAGATAACGCTCATGGCCACGTGCCAGTCGCCGCCGCACATGGTGGTGGCGATGCCCGCGATCATGGCGTTGATGCCCAGGCCCGAAGCGCAGGCGAGCGGGCGGTTGGCGAAGATGCCCATGCAGATGGTCATGATGCCGGCGCCCAGGCAAGTGGCGCAGGCGAGCGCTCCCGCATCGATGCCGGCGCCCGAGAGCACCGCGGGGTTGACGGCAATGATGTAGGCCATTGCCAGGAACGTTGTCAGTCCAGCGCGAAGTTCGGTCCCGATTGTGGACTTGCGCTCGCTGACGTGAAATAGTTCGTCCATGCATACCCTTTCCTTGTTCGGCCCCGAGTTTAGGCCGATTGACACGAACTCACTCACTATATCGCCTTTACAACCTTGCTGTTCCTCACATGTTGATGTTCGGCGCTTTGTAGCGGACGGGCGGTATTTTCCGTATGAAAATGTGTGGGTACCGTATACTTAAGCAGTTACAACGACCCCTATGGAGGAACGTATGATTAAAGAGCTCTGCCACGACGAGGCTATTCTGTCCCAGCGTTGCGAGGTCGCGACCGTCGAGGACGAGTCGGTGGCACAGGACCTGATCGATACCATCAAGTCGCTCGACGATGCCGGCTGCCTTGCCGCCAACCAGATTGGCGTCACCAAGAAGGTCTGCGTCTACCTGGACGATGCCGGCGAGCCCCATGTGCTCTACAACCCCCGTCTGGTGTTTGGTCTGGGCGCCAGCAAGATGGAGGAGAGCTGCCTGACGCACGAGGAGGTCACCAAGTCCACGCGCTATATCAAGTGCAAGGTTGCCTTTGACCAGATCGTCGACGGCAAGATGCGCGAGCGCAAGCAGGACTTTGTGGGCTTCGAGGCGCAGATGATCCAGCATATGATCGACCACTGTCTAGGCAAGCTTGTCTAGGGTGACCACAGCACCACACCTCGCCGCTCACTCGTCGCTTGCGTACCATTAGTACGCGGCGCTCCTCGTTCGGGGCGATCTGTGGCACTGTGGCACCCTAGACCGACCTGTTAGGGTGACTTTATTACGTTCATATGTGGTTTTTGGTCCGGGCGTGACATTGTTGTCATGTCCGGGCTTTTGTGTTTAGCGCCTCTTTGATTGGTGACAATAAGCTTAGAAAGAACGTAAAGCTAGGAGGCGCTATGTGCACGAGCATTCGATTTACCGATAATTCTGGCCACATGTATCTGGGACGCAACCTCGACTGGAGCTTTGACTACGGCCAACAGGTTCGCGTGATGCCGCGCGGGTTTCACATTCCGTATTCGTTTATCGACGACACGACAGCGGCACACGCGGTGATCGGTATGTGCATCGATTACAAGAACTACCCTATGTTCTTCGACTGCGGCAACGATGCGGGCCTCGCCGTGGCGGGACTCAACTTTCCCGGCTATGCCGAGTATGCTGAGGGCCCGGTTGATGGCAAGACCAATATCGCGGCCTATGAGTTTCCCCTGTGGGTGGCAGCGACGTTCTCGACGGTCGATGAGGTCGAGGCCGCGCTGCGCGACACGGTGATTGTCGCCAAATCTGCCGGAGAGGGGCTGGGCGTGTCGCTGCTCCATTGGATTATCGGCGACAGCCAGCGTAGCATCGTGGTCGAGATGATGGCTGACGGCCTGCATGTATACGACGATCCGGTCGACACCCTTGCCAATCAGCCCACCTTCCCGTGGCACATGGAAAACCTACGCACTTATATCACCGCCACAAGCGATTTTCCGCAGACGGCGACGTGGCGTGGCGCCGAGCTCAAGCCCTATGGAGCCGGTGCCGGCATGCGCGGCATTCCCGGCGACTGCTATTCGCCGAGCCGTTTTGTAAAGGCAGCGTACCTCAACGCCAATTACCCGCAAAAAGACAGCGAGACCGAAAACGTCGTCCGCATGTTCCGTTCACTCGAGGGCGTGGTGATGATTGAGGGGGCGTCCAGGATGGGCGATGGCAAGTTCGAGAAGACTATCTATACCGGATGCTTTAGCGCGCGCACGGGCAATTATTACTACGCGATGTATGAGGATCCGTCGATTCGCTACGTGAGCCTGATGGATGCCGAGGGCGCGAGCCCCGATAGGCTTGTGGTTCCCGAGCCGCGTCGTTCGTAGCCGAGGGCTTTACTGAAATGCAAAGCGCCCCTGCATCTCCTGTGAGGTGCAGGGGCGCTGTCGTTGATGCGCGACGTCGCTAGAAGTTGGCATCGTTGAGCTGGGCGCTCTCGAGGCCGTCGAGCAGTTGCTGTTCGGGCGTATCGGCGACGCTCTCGAGCAATTCGGTGGGATCGACGTTCATGTCCCTACCGGCCTCGTTGCCGTTGACCAGGTCGTCCGAGAAGATATCGACTTCCATTTCCTCGGCTTCCTCGATCTGGACCTCGAGCGGCACATGGGTGCGTACGAGTTTGACCGCCGGACGCATGCGGGCAAAGAGAGGCACGTACTCGATGATGATCGCCGAGTTCTCAAGACCGTACCAGCGTGCCGGGCTTCCGCAGGCGCGGCGGACGGCGTACTTGATGGCCATCACGCGGTGGTCGTTGCGGTTGATGTCCGTTTCGGGGGCAAGCATCTTGCGCAGCATGCAAAAACGGAAGTCGCCCACGTTGCCGCGTGTCTCGTAGATGGAGTAGGTGTGATGCTGCGGTGGCAGCTCACCCGATGTCATCATGTCGCCAACGATCTGACGCAGATAGGCGTTGATGCGCTGGTTGACCTTAAAGCCCAGGTCCAGGCGCACGCGGAACAAAAAGTCCGTGCCAAAGGTCTCGACGGAATACTCGTGCGTATAGGGCTCGTCGGTAACGTGCACGTTGATGAACCAATATGCCTTGGCGCGCTTGGGGTGCTTGTCCAGGATGGAATAGAGCACGTCGCGGTCGAGCGTGAGCGGGTCGGGGCTGTTGGTGAGGAACACCAGATTGTCGGCGAGCACGGGGTAGGTCTCGTCGTTGCGCAGGCGGTTGAGCTGATCGATGTACTTGGAGACGGGCAGCAGGATCGTCTGCGTGCGCTCGATGGCGGTGCCGCGGCGCCACACGTACATAAGGCCAAACAGCAGCGAGGCCAGGAAGATCATCACATAGCCGCCGTCAAAGAACATGGTGAGGCACGAGGCAAAGAAGCAGAGCTCGATGGCGCCAAAAAGCAGGGCAAAGACGCAGGCGCCCAGCTTGTGCTTGAGGATGCCGGCGATATAGCTCGTCAAAAGCGTCGTGGTCATGAGCATAGTCACGGTGATGGCGAGGCCGTAGGCGCTCTCCATGCGCTCGGAGTTTTGGAACAGCAGCACGATGAAGATACAGCCGACCCACATGATGTTGTTGACGAGCGGAATATAGAGTTGACCCTTGGTGTCGCTGGGGTAGTGGATGCGCAGATGCGGCATAAGGTTGAGACGCGTGGCCTCGGATACCAGCGAGAACGAGCCGGTGATAAGCGCCTGCGAGGCGATGATGGCCGCTACGGCCGATAGCACGATGGCAAAGGGGCGCAGGGGCTCGGGAAGCATCATGTAGAACGGGTTGACGATGTCCATCGCGAGCATCTGGGGATTGGAGTTGTTGGCGAGCAGCCAAGCGCCCTGACCCAGATAGTTAAGGATGAGGGCCGCCTTTACGAACGGCCAGGATGCGTAAATGTTAGCCTTGCCCACGTGACCCATGTCCGAATAGAGCGCCTCGGCGCCGGTCGTCGACAGGAAGACAAAGCCGAGCACCATGATGCCCGAGTGGTTGATGGGCGAGAACAGGAACATGATGCCGCGGATGGGGTTGAGCGCGCGTAGGATGGACAGATTGCCGAGCATGTTAAACAGGCCGGCGCCTGCCAAGAACAGGAACCATAGTGTCATGAGCGGGCCGAAGAGCTTGCCGATTGACGAGGTACCGGCGCGCTGCATGGCAAACAGCCCGCAAATAATGATAATGGTGATGATGATGACGTTGGTCTGGCCGTCACCCAAAAGCGCATGGCCCCACTCGATGGTGCGCAAACCCTCGATGGCCGTGGTGACCGTGACCGCGGGGGTGAGGATGCCGTCGGCGAGCAGCGCCGCGCCGCCGATCATGGCGGGAAGAATCAGCCACGGCGCCACCTTGCGTACGAGGCTGAACAGGGCGAAGATGCCGCCCTCGTTGTGGTTATCGGCCTTCATGGCGATAACCACGTACTTGACCGTGGTCACGAGCGTCATGGTCCAGATGACGAGCGAAAGCGCTCCTAAGATCATGTCCTCGCTGACGGTACCGATGCCGCCGTTGTTGGCGACGATTGATTTCATGGTGTACATGGGGCTCGTGCCGATGTCGCCGTAGACGACGCCGAGCGTAACGAGCAGCATGCCAGCAGAGAGGGGAATGGCTCCATGCCCGCCTTGACCACGCTGATCTTGGGGGCTTGCCTCCAGTTTGTTATGTGCCACGTGGACTCCCTTGGACATCCGGTTATCCGTCTAGGACAGATAACCTTTATGCCGTCTTTATACATACAAGAGCAGTTTGGCACATCAGGTTATTTTAGACAATAATCCCCAGCTGAGGATTATTTATGTATGCAGGTAGCATTTCAAAGCAGGGGCTTTAAGCACGTGCTGCCTGGGCGATGCCAGCCTTGGCGTTTGCGCGTTTGCCGGCGAGTTCGCAAAAGATCGCGCCGCCGATGATAAGCACGGCGCCCATCAGACGGACCGGTGTTATGGCTTCGCCCAAAAGGACGGCCGAGAACACGACCGCCGAAAGCGGCTCGAGGTAGCCGACGACGGCGACGGTCTGGACGGGCAGTTTGGCGACGGCGCTAAAGTAGAGCAGGCAGCCGATGCCGGTGTTGACGACGCCGAGCATGACGACGGCGCGCCAATCAATACTGGCGGCGACGCCGGCGGACAGGAATGAGGGGGCGCCCTGCGTGAGGAGCGTAAGGACCAGCGCGGTCAAAAAGGCGGCGCTCACCTGGAGCGCGGAGTTCTCGAGGCCCTCGATGTGCGGCGCACCCTTGCTGGCGATGACCATCAATGCATAGCAGAAGGCCGAGGCGATGCCGCAAGCGATACCCGCAATGGGCATATTGCCGCCTAGACCTTGTGCCGCAATGAGAAAAGCACCGCAGGCGACGGCGATAAAGCCGGCGATTTTGCTGCCGGTCAGCTTTTCGCCAAAGATGAGCGGGGAGAGCGCCATGACGATGATGGGGCCGCAGTAGTACAGCAGCGAGGATACGCCGACGCCAATCGTCTGGTAGGCGCGGAACAGAAAAATCCAGCTGGCGCCCAGCGCGGCTCCCGAGAGGAGGAGGGCTGCGGCTTCGCGGGGGCGGGATGGCGCCTGCAGCTTATGGCGTTGGGTGACGGCGAGGATGGTGACAAGCGAGAGTGCGCCTAAAAACGTGCGCAGTAGCACGATATCGGAGCTCGGCAGCGCAATGGCAGCGGCGATGATGCCGTTGGAGCCAAACAATAGCAATGCTGCTAAGTACGTAAACAGTCCGTTGTTCATGCGCTGAAATCCCCTCTATATCCGAGCATGTTCACTATGGGTGAACTGGCTATAGAAGAAAAGCGAATATAATTCATAGATAACATGAAAAAAGCTCATGCATATGTGGAGGGGTGCCGTGGAAACGAATGTTCAAAAGATGCAGGTCCTGCTCGAGACCGTGCGCGCCGGCAGTTTTACGCGCGCCGCCGAGCGGCTGAGCTATTCGCAGTCGGGCGTGAGCCGTATGGTGGCCGATCTTGAGGCCGACTGGGGCTTTAAAGTGCTTGATAGAAGCCGCGAGGGCGTAGTGCTTTCTGCCGACGGGCGGCAAGTTATGCCGGCGGTTGAGGCGCTCTGTGAGGAATTCACTCGCTTGCAGCGACGGGTGGATGAGATGCGTGGGCTCATGCGCGGCAAAATCTGCATCGGTACGTTTTCGAGCGTGGCGACCCACGTGCTGCCGCCGGTGATTGCGCACTTTCGCGCCGATCACCCGGACGTCGATTACGAGCTGCTGATGGGTGATTACTCCGAGATTGAGCAATGGGTGGCGGAAGGCCGCTGCGACTTGGGCTTTATTCCGCGGCGGAGGTCGTTTCTCTTGCCGATTTAGCCAACGAGCAGTTTATTCTGCTAGAACGAGGCACCGATGATGAGATTACGCCGCTGTTTCGCCGCGCGGGCCTGGCGGTGCGCTCTAAGCTGTCGACCTGGGATGACTATGCGATTATGGCCATGGTCGAGGACGGCCTGGGCGTGAGCATTCTTCCCGCGCTCATCTTGCGCCGCTGCCAGTTCGATGTTGCCGTGCGCCCACTCGAGGGGCATCCCCATCGGCAGATCAACGCCATATATCGAACGGCCGATGTTTCGCTTGCTGCCGCCCGTTTCCTCGAATACCTCTAAACGCGTGCGTGTCATTGTCCGCTTTGGGCAAATCTCAGAGTCCGGCGCATTTTCTTATGAAATTGAACTTCCCGATAATGCGCCGCGCTATACTGCTTGCTAAATTGAACCTTGGTTCAATTCGTGTTCTATAAATTGAACTTTGCCAGCAAGGAGGTTCCTGTGGCCCAAGAGACGTTTTGCGATCGCCTGCGACAGACTATGTCCAATCGCGACGTTCGCCAATCGGACGTAATCCGCGCATCGGAGATGCTCGGCAAAAAACTCGGCAAGAGTCAGATGAGCCAATATGTGAGC
>DXMX01000028.1:0-4016 GCA_019413955.1 Collinsella sp. | reverse complement strand
GTGGCTGAGCTGCTCGCCCGGATTTTGGAGGTCGATGTTACCTGGCTGCTTGCCGGCGACGCCGATCAAGGCGAGGCATCATCACCCCGCAACGATTCCAAGCCCGAACCACATCCCTCAGCTCAAATTGCAAGGAGCACCACCATGCGTACTTTTTCTAAATCCACCAAACTCGACAACGTCCTGTATGACGTGCGCGGTCCCGTCGTCGACGAGGCCGCCCGTATGGAGGACGAGGGCGAGCGCATCCTCAAGCTCAATATCGGCAACCCGGCGCCCTTCGGTTTCCGCACGCCCGATGAGGTCATCAAGGACATGCGCCAGCAGCTGCCCGACTGCGAAGGCTATTCCAACTCGCGTGGCCTGTTCTCCGCGCGCAAGGCGATCATGCAGTATTCGCAGATCAAGGGCCTGCCCAACGTTCAGATGGAGCATATCTACACGGGCAACGGTGTGTCCGAGCTCATTCAGCTTTCGATGAACGCGCTGCTCGACAATGGCGACGAGATTCTGATCCCCAGCCCCGACTATCCGCTCTGGACGGCGTGCGCAACCCTTGCCGGCGGTCATCCCGTACATTATCTGTGTGATGAGCAGGCGGATTGGTATCCCGACCTGGAGGATATGGAGTCCAAGATTACGAGCGCGACCAAAGCCCTCGTCATCATCAACCCCAACAACCCCACGGGTTCTGTCTATCCGCGCGAGGTGCTCGAGGGCATCGTCGAGATTGCACGCAGGCATCAGCTGATGATCTTTGCCGATGAGATCTACGACCGCCTGTGCATGGACGGCTACGAGCACGTCTCGATTGCCTCGCTCGCCCCCGATCTGCCCTGTGTCACCTTTAGCGGTCTGTCCAAGTCGCACATGATCGCGGGCTATCGCATTGGCTGGATGGTGCTTTCGGGCAACCAGCGCTGCATGAGCGACTTCATCATGGGCATCAACATGCTCTCCAACATGCGCCTGTGCTCCAACGTGCCGGCTCAGTCGATCGTCCAGACGGCGCTCGGCGGCCATCAGTCCGTTAACGACTACATCCGTCCCGGCGGCCGTGTCTACGAGCAGCGCAACTTTGTGTATGAGGCGCTCAACAAGATTGACGGCATCTCGGTGGTTAAGCCGCGTGCGGCGTTCTACATCTTCCCCAAGATGGATGTTAAAAAGTTCAACATCACCGATGACGAGCAGTTTGCCCTCGACCTGCTGCACGAGAAGAAGATTCTGATCACGCGCGGCGGCGGCTTTAACTGGGCAGAGCCCGATCACTTCCGCATCGTGTACCTGCCGCGCATGGAAGTGCTCAAAGAGTCGCTCGAAGACCTCGCCGATTTCTTCGATCATTACCGTCAAAGCTAGTGGGATAGAAGCTCCGCACTATGAAAAGCTCCCTGCAGTTGTTTTGCTGCAGGGAGCTTTCTTGAATCGGCGGAACTAGATCACTATTCCAGTGCAGTGGTCGATTTCGTGCTGGATGATCTCGGCGGTGTAGCCCGAGAAGTTTTTGATGCGGTGGACGAAGTTCTCGTCCAAATACTCCACCTTAATGCGGCGATAGCGGGTACAGGGACGCTCGCCGGTCAGCGAGAGGCATCCTTCGCTCGTCTGATAGGCATTGACCTGCTCAAGAATTTGAGGGTTGTACATCAGGAGTGTCCTGTTGCCGTCCTTTACGCAGATGATGCGTTTGCGCACGCCGATCATGTTGGCGGCGAGGCCCACGCACTCGCGCTCATGCTCGTGGAGCGTATCCAGGAGATCCTGCCCGGTTGCGGCATCGTCGGGTCCCGCGTCTTCGGAAGGCAGACGCAAAAAGAACTCGGATTTCATGATGGGCTTAATCATGGCGGGCTCCTCATGTCTTATGCTTTCGTGGACTTTTAATAATAGCGCGGAAGGAAAGCTGTGCGTCCGCGTTACAATCTTTCAACGTTGGACCATGTTGTCAGATTCGTCGTGTACGGCGTCTGGCGTAAGTCTAGGGCTCATTATTCGCCCTGGGCTGTTCCTCTGGGGCGATGCGACTGTCGTTCCAAGAGGAAGGAAATGCATGGGGAGCAAATCTCAGCAACAAGTTCAAGTAGCGCCATCGGCCACTGCGGCGATTCTCGTCGTAATGTATATTGCAGCCTTTGTTGCCGCGTTTAACGAGAACATCATTAACGTGGCGTTGCACGATATTATGGCAGCCTTTTCGGTGAGTGCCACCACGGCGCAGTGGCTCGTCTCGGGCTACATGATTGTGACGTCGATCTTTACGGCCATCATGGCCTTCCTGTCAGGCCGTTTCTCGACGCGCAAGCTGTTGTTTTTCGCATGCGGATGCATGGTCGCCGGTGAAGTCCTGTGCCTGGTCGCTCCGTCGTTTAGCGTTTTGCTGCCAAGTCGTATTTTGCAGGCTGCGGGATCGGGCATCTTGTTCCCGCTCATGATGAACGTGGTGCTGTCTTGCGCGCCGCGCGAGAAACTCGGTCTGTATCTGAGCCTGGGCGGTGCCTGCATTACGCTGGGGCCGGCGTTTGGACCCGTGATCAGCGGCCTTATGTGCACGTTATTTGGCTGGAGGGCGGTGTTCGTAGTGCCGCTGGTGGGCGGCATTGTGGTCGCTGCGGCGGGCGTTAAGCTTGTTCAGAATGTCGGAGAGCGCTCGAACACCACGCTTGATATTCTGTCGGTTGTTTTGCTCGCCGCCGGCATTACGGCATTTGTATATTCCGTAGGCGAGTTCTCGACCAATCTGATTGCCGGCATTGTGGCGCTTTTCGCCGCCATTGTGCTGCTCGGCCTGTTTGCGGCCCGCCAGCTCAAACTCGAGCATCCGGTGCTTAACGTGCGTCCCATGGCGAGCGTTCGTTTTTGGCCTGCGTGCCTGCTTGTGGTGGTGTCGATGATGACAACGTTCTCGATGAGTGTTTTGTTGCCGCTCTATTTTGAGGGCACATACGGCATGACCGCACTTGTTGCGGGCCTGCTCATTTTGCCGGCAATTGCCTGCAACGCCGTGACCTCGATTGTGGGCGGACGCGTGATGGACGCCCGTGGCGCATGGCCGCTGCTGCCGGTCGGCTTTGCCCTGATTGCCGTGGGGCAGACTGCAATCTCGATGACGGCGGCAAGCATGAACATCGGCGTTGTCGTGGCACTGACCGTTGTAGTGTATGCCGGAGTCGGTTTGGTGCTGAGCCCCTCGCAGACGGCCGGCTTGGAGACGCTGCCTGCCGCTGAACATCCTCACGGAACGGCATTGCTCAACACGTGGAACATGATTGCCGCATCGTTTGGCCCGTCGCTGTTTATCGGCCTGCTCTCGAGTTCTGCGGCGACTGCCGGCGCCGCTGGCATTGCGACCGACGTTACCCAAGCGATTGGATTTGCAGCTGCCGTGCGCGTGGCGGCTGTAATTGCCGTGGTCGGGTTCGTGACATCGCTGGTGTACGCTCGTCGCGAGTCACACATGTCGCATTAATGTGTGCACATAGATTCTGCAGCTAGATTGGATGGCGACACCATAAACTAATGGACGTTTTGCCGAGAGGCATGAATGTTTAAAGCGCAAAGAGTGCGCGACGGGCCCCGCGAATGGGGCGATGATGCCCGAGAGGGCCAAGAAGGAGTCTCATGTCCGAGAACGAAGAGATCATGAACGAGACCGAGAACGAGACCATGGCTGCCGAGGTTGAAGCAGTCGAGACCGTGGAGACCGAAGCTGCCGAGGTTGAGGCTGCTGACGAGGTTTCCGACGAGGAGGAGGCCGAGGTTGTCGAGGCCGCCGTTGATTACGATGACGAAGAGCTGATGGACAAGATGCAGAAGGCCGCCCGCCTGCTGCGTAGCCGTCGCTTTGCTATTTCCAAGGAGGAGGAGGCCAAGGCCGAGCGCATGGCGAACATCGAGCGCGCCATCAAGCTTCTTGACCTCAAGCCCAAGATGGAGCAGAAGGAAATGTCCGACCTGCTGGGCATGCGCCTCCGTGAGCTCGATGGCCTGATGGCCGAGGCCGAGGCTGCCGATTT
>DXMX01000027.1:1831-22379 GCA_019413955.1 Collinsella sp. | reverse complement strand
GCTGCTGCCGCAAGGCAATCACATCCGGGAAGTCCAGATTGTAGATCTTGCATCTACCGTTGTCGCAGGTTCTGCCGGTGTTGTCCAGCCCGCAGCCCAGATTGACCACCGCCGCATTGGGGTGGCCTTTCAGGTAATCCCGCACCTCGAAAGCAAGATCACCATGCCGCATGGCCACCTCCAGCGCACCAAAACGCTGCATCAGGCTGCGGGAGTTTTTCTCTGCCTCTGAAAAGTCGTAGTCGATCTGGTCGAGCAGACGAACCGCTGTTTCATCCCTGTAAAGGTTCGGGTACAGCTCCGTACACAGCTTTCGGGAATACAGCGGGAGGATCAGCGTCTCCTGCACGGTGTTTTTCTCAATTTTACATTTCATAGGTTTCTTCCTCAGTGAATAAGAACTGTCATAATTGCCGCCAGCACAGCCGCTATGACCGTCATGCCTATCGCCATGTGCAGGATGGATGCAAAAACACCCGTGCTTGATGCCCTTACTTCCGCGCCGTGACGCAGAGCCACTTTTTCTTTTTGTGTATCTGCACCTCGTGAAAACCCGCCTGCTCCAGACAAGCTTTTAATTCAATGTCCTTGTAGATGGTCATGCCGCCGATGATCTGCGTCCACCTCTCGTCCTTGTCCGTATCGCCATTGCTCTCGTTGCAGATAAGAATTGTCCCGCCTGGCTTCAGCGTCCGCCAGACCTCACGGAAGCATCGGGGCAAATCAGGCCAAAAGTAGACGGTCTCAAAGGCCGTGACTGCATCGAAGCAGCTATCCTCAAATGCCATATCCGCCACACTGCCTTGCAGAACGGCGCAACGCCCCTCCTGAATTGCGGTTCGGTTGAGCTTTCTAGTCTTCTCCACGCTGACGGGCGAATAGTCGATGCCCTTGACGACGCCATGCGGGCATTTTTTCAGCAGCCGTTTTATGTTCGCCCCGCCGCCGCAGCCGCAATCCAGCACCTTGGCATTTGGCGCAAGTCGTAGAAATCGAAGTCCCCACCGCGCCACAGGGCTGTGCCCCAGATTCATCATGGCAACCATAAGTTTTCCGCCGAGGCCCACGGGCTTGCGGGTGTTTTCAAAGAACGACATCTGGCCCCTCCGATTTCGTGCATTCCGCATAGGTCAACGGGAACGAGGCCTTCAGCACCGCGCTTTTCTGCACTGCCCAGCCGTTTTGACGCAGGAAACGTAGGTATTCCTCGCTTGTCCACCTGCTGTGGAGGGGGAATCCCGCCATACTCATGAAATAGGCTTTTGCCTTGCCGGAAACCGAGCTCCCCGCGTGGGTGAAGGTTGGCGCGATGAGCACGCCGTCGTCCTTCAGCACCCGCCTGATTTCTTGCAGGGCCTTTTCCGGATGCGGCACTATGTGAAGCGCGTTGGACGCGATCACCACATCAAAGGACTTCTGTGCATAGGGCAGGCGGAACATATCTTGTACGGAAAAGTGCAGCTTTGCGGATTGATTGTCCCGCTTTGCTTCAAGGATCATCTTTGCAGAAGCGTCCGTAGCCTCGATGTGCGCCGCCGCATTTACGATGCTCTTTGCGATAAGCCCCGTGCCGGTGGCAACCTCCAGCACGGTTTTTGCTTTCACCACCGGCCTGATCAGCCCATACATCTTCTCATACGCCGCCCGGTCCTTTCGCATGAAACGGTCGTACCGACCGCCATTCTTGTCCCAGAAGCCCTTGCATTCGTGCATTGCTATCGCCCCCAAATAGTTAGAGACATCTAACTATAACACACGAATCATGCAGTAAGATAAGGCTAACCTTATTCTCGGCTAAGACGCATCTCTCCGACCCTTTGAATCACCCCTTTTCACGCCACCCGCTACGAACCCCGGCGGGAACCAGGGAGTGATTAAAGGAGCGGCCTGCGGTTTTGCGAATCAATTGAGTCATTCCCGAAATCGCGAATCAAGGGCCTGATTCGCCCAAATTGCGCACGATTCAGTCCTTAGACGGTACGACGCGACACGCATCGACAACACTCGGACTGGATTAGGCACTGAGTGGGAGTCACTGAGTGGGAGTAGGCTGACAGGGTTCTGACCTGCACTTTTGAGTGCCGCACTGTGCCGCTGGGTTTCGTTTCGTACGAGAGTCACGGCAAAGCCACCAGCGACATTGGTGAGTAAACTCAATTATCGAGCCTCCGTTCCCATGTTGGAATGGAGGCTTTTTCTTTGCCTTTTTACTCCCTTTCATCTGCGATTTCGCCATTTACTCCCCGTGTTTCAAGACGACAAGGCATGGGGCGGTACTCGGAGGAATGGGAGTAAGGATTCATTCCAGCGGCGGACGAGATGGCGACTCGCATCGCTGACATGCGCATGCACATGGGCGGCGACTAGCCAGGGCGATCCCCGCAACGGGCATTATTATCCGGGAAGCGTTTGATTGCGAGGCACGCCGGTGTGAGGGCCTGAGTCGTCAGGCCCTCACAGGGGGACCGCGATGGTGGCCACCGCGCCGCCCGAGGGGCTGTTGGCGAGCGAGAGCAGCCCGTACACCTCGCCCTCGCGGATATGAAGGCTCACGTCGGCCACGGCATCCTGCGCCTGGTCGCCGCGGCCGAAGCGCTTGGTGAGCCCGCGCGTCTCGAGCATGTAACCCATGGGTTCGTCCTTTCTCTTCCGGGCGCGCGGGCCGAGTCGCCGTGCCCGCGCGCCTTACCTTTCGGGTTCACCATCCATGGTGGGGCGCGTTTCTAACGAAGCCGTAACGGCCGTTGGGCTCTTTTGGCGCCAGCCCTTCTCGACCCGTACGCCACTCATGGTATGTTTATCGCGATAACAAGGACGGAGGTGCCCGTGGCACGCAATAAGTACCCGGAGGAGACGGTCGAGAAGATTCTCGATGTTGCCGAGCGGCTCCTCGTGGAGCGCGGCTACGAGCACACCATGATGATCTGAAGAGCAATACGCTAAATCGAAAAAGGTAATCGAAGCCGCGCCTGTGGACTTATCGAGGGTCGAGATTCCCGCCCCATCCATCGGCACCCAGCAGAAGGTCATCGACATCCTCGACCGCTTCGACACCCTAACGAAATCGCTCACCGACGGTAGGATAAACCCCCATAACTATATGAATTGACCTGCTGACTCCAATGAAGATTGGAGGGTAACTGCCAGGGGTGACGGCCCAGCGAGTGTTATTTTGCGAGCTAGGCGCATTGAAAGCGACCTTTCGTGGTATAAACTACTTGCCGGAAGCCGCGGCTTTCAGAGTACGGCTTACGTGTACGTTTAACCTCCGTGGGCGACGGGGTGCCGCAAGGCGTAGAATATCGCCCACCCGTAGGGGCCTGCAGCGATGCGGGCCCCGCTTCGTATGAAGGGGGCGTAACCGATGAAGATCGTATCCATCTCCCAGGACTTCTTCGACCTCGTCGATGGCGACCGTGAGCTCATGCTAAGCGCGACAGCCCCTGTATCGTGGTGGTGAGGCTGCGTTTCCGCGGAAAGCGCAGGGACTTCGCCGTGCCGCTGCGTTCCAACATCGCCCCCAACGTGCCCAAAGACCAATACTTTGCACTGCCACCCCGCCCCACGACGCGCCCCGGCTGCCGCCACGGCATCTACTACATCAAGATGTTCCCCATAACCAAGGCCTACCAGCGCCGCTTCAGGACCGAGGGCTCGGCCTGCTACGAGACGCTCCAGCGCATCATCGACGGCAACACCAAGCGCATTGTCTCCGAGTGCCAGGCATACCTCGACCGCTACGAGCGCGAGGGAAGGCCTCGCTTTGCCGTCGACATCGACCGCATCGTGGGGCTGCTGGAGGGCGAGAAGTAGGGCACCTCGGCTCAGTCTCGAGCCATGCGGAGTCGCTCCGCATTTTTGAACGCCGCGTGTGCGTCCCAAATACTTGAGAAACAAGCTGTGAAGTGCGGTGGCGCGCCCGTGCCCGTGCATAGCCGTCACCATCAGCGTCTACGCGGCGTCGGCTTCAAGTGAAACTGGCGCCGCTGCTGTATATGGTTTGCCTTGCTGCAAATGGCGATCAATGCCCACGATGCTTCTGCTTGCGCTTCAGTTTTCTCTGTTCGTAGCGCGCATCAGCCTCTTCCACGCGGCGTCGGCTTCTTGCATGAGCTGACTCCTGCTTCATCGCTTCTCTCTGTGCCGCGAGCGCCTGCTGCGCCTTGGTGCTCATCGCCGGCTGCTTAAGTGCTTTCGCCGCCTCGCGAGCGCGTCGCTTGGGGTTCTTTGCGGGCTTGCTCGCCTCGGTCGAATCGTGACCGAAGAACGAGAGCTTCGCCCATTTGCTGGCAACGAATCGCAGGATCTCCTCATTGGACGGTTCTGCGCCGAAGACGATGCGGGCGGCGCCGTATCTGCCGTCCTCGACATGCTCCGCCAGCCCGACCCAAAATTGGCCGCCGTGATATGACGATGAGCAGCAAGTCGCTGATAGCCGCCCTGCGAAGCTAGTTGCCTTGTTCGCAGCCGGGTTGCAGGCCGCACTTACGCTCGAGCTCTGCCACGAGGGCATCGTTGTCGGTCACCGAGACGATGGCGTCGCCGTCGTAGGGCGCCTTGATATAGACGCGGTCGAGCGAATTGGCCGTCCCCGCCCAGAGCGTCCTGGTGCGCCGGACGCCCCGCACGTGGGCGTAGGGTATCACCGAACGCATCCCAGCGTACACGACGACGAGGCGGTCGCCGTAGAGCTCGAGGCGGTTGCTGCGGACGGGTAGGGCGGCCAGGGCCACGAGGGCCGGGACGGGCAGCAGCGCGAGCCAGCCCCATAGGAGCGCGGGACTCGAGCTCAGGAAACACGCGATACACGCCGCGGATAAACCGCCCGCCACAATCACCATGGCCGCTATGAACCACGGGTCTGTCCTGCCGGGAAACACCCGCTCCGGCCGCTCGCTCCTCTCACCCATTACGGCCTCCCTCCCGACGCCCTCCCTGGCGGAGCGTGGGGCCGGAGAGTGCCTTGAACCCGTCGCCGACCATCTCGCCCTCCGTTCTGTGGGTCTTCTGTAGTGGTGTATACCCCCGACTGTTCGACGGATGTCGTACGATTGAACGTTTTTCGAACTGTTTTTTAAGACGTGCACGGCAAGATCGAGCAGATTGTCCGCGCGAGAGGCTTCCCGCCGCAGCGCCCGGTCTCGGGTTCGATGCATCGACGTCCGTCTCAGGTGGTGTCTCCGCTGCGCGGCATTGCAGGGGGCAAAGTCGAGATGCCATGGGGCGCGCCGAGGCTTTGCCCGCGGGGCGAAGATTCTAGGGGTCCGACGTGGCCCGGAGGGGAGACGGACATGTAAGCGCTTATGACCGAGGAGCTGGCCGAGTGTCTGCCGTCGCTGTACGCGACCGAGGGAGGGACGCTCGCCCTCGACCTCGCAAGCCCGGAAGGCGAGGGCTACCTTGACCTTTGGTGCTCGCTCACCATCAACCTCTCGGGCGGCCCCTTCGCCTCCACGTGGCGCATTCACGCTTGTGCCCGGCATCATGGGCATGGGCGTCGCTAAGTCGCCCACTGTGGCGCAAGCCCCTGTCGGCTCAACGTTCGACGAGATAAACCGCATGTTCTCAAAGCTCGGCTTTATCGATTACAATTCACGCCTCGCGCAAGGGCCGTTCTACTCCCCAAACCTAATCTGCCTGTCGCACGTCTCGAGGCGACGGGGCGGCGCCTTCTCGCGTGAGTCGATTCCCGTTTTACTGATGCGTCCCAACATGCCCTTACGCATGTTGGGACGCCGCTTTCGAAACTTCAAAACCATTCGATTTCCGAAACTGAGTGGGAATAAGTTATCGGTACGCTTTTTTATAAAATGTAAAAAAGCACCCCCATAACTGATGAAATGGACGCTGAGAAAAAGGGGTGCATCTTGCGTATATACCGACGTGAAGATCTACCTCTATCTTGCACCGCGCGGGTACGAGCTTTCTGTGGGCCGTATTGGGAAGCTCGAGTGTGACTTCATCGCTCGTAGGCGCAATGCTTACGCCTACATCCAGGTCTCTATGTCGATTGCCGACAGAGGCGTCGAGGAGCGCGAGTACAGGCCGTTCGGCCACATCAGGGATGGGTATCCGCGCTACTTGTTTACGCTTGATCCTCTATTGCAGGAGAGGGATGGCGTCAGGCACCTTAACATGGCGTCGTTTATGCAAGATGGCGGTGATCTTATTTGAGTGGTGGCCAGATTCCTTTGCTTCCTAGTGCGCAAACAGCGCGGGTATCAAATGATGATCATTGCCTCACGTAGAATCGACAGATTGAGAACTTGTTGTGATGTTGACAGGCTTTTGGCCAGTGGCTCCTATTGTCGAGTGAGAATAGCGGAAATAATAGCCTCCGGACCTTTGGTTCGGGGGCTTTTTTCGTTCTGTTCGGAAAGAGCTCCTTGCCGGAGCCCCATGGATAGCGAACGGCTTTATCGAGCGTGGGCGTTCTCGTAGACATCTTTGATCTCTTCCGGCAAATCATCGGGAATCAGCGCTTTCAGTTCAGTCTCGTTATCGCCTTGATTCAGCTGCTCGTAGTACCAGCATTTGAACTTCAACATGTCCAGGGCACGGTTCATCTTCGCGATCTCCGACTCCATGTGGGCCTTCCGCTCCTCGAACATGGCCTTGCGCTTGGGGTAGGTCGATGGCCCCTCTGCGCACCATTCCATGAACAGTCGGATGTCCTTGATCTCCATTCCCGCCTTCTTCAGGCATTCGATGACCCGAAGCGCCTCGAGTTCCGTATCGCCGAATCGGCGAATGCCGGACGTCCGCTCCAGCCCCGGGAACAATCCCTGCTTGTCGTAGTACCGCAGCGTTGAGGCAGGCAGACCGAACATCTCCGCCACCTGTCCGATTGTGTACATGGCTCCTTCGAATAAATCTCGACTTCATTCCTTGACCTAAAGTCAGGTTTAGGTATTACCTTCATTCTCGTCAATACAAATCGGTAGCGCAAGGGGTGGTCCGTAATGGGCAAAACGGTTTTCGCCGGCGGCGTGAACGGCGTGGGCGATATCTCCGGGCATCCCGCTCTTGAGCAAGCGCGACAAATGGGCATGGGAATCTAGGCGGGCTACTTAGCCGCGTGGAGACGGATTCGTGTCCAGAACCATCGATAGGAGGAAATCGATCATGGCAATTAAGCAGACGGCAGGCAGAGATGCCCTGGGGGAGTTCGCCCCCAAGTTCGCACAGCTCAACGACGATGTGCTGTTCGGAGAGGTGTGGAGCCGGGAGGGCGAGCTCTCCCTGCGGGACCGTAGCATCGTGACAGTGGTGGCCCTGATGTCGCAGGGACTGACGGACTCTTCGTTCCAATATCATCTGATGTCCGCGAAGAACAACGGCGTGACCAGGATGGAGATAGCGGAGATCCTTACGCATGCGGCGTTTTACGCGGGATGGCCCAAGGCGTGGGCGGCCTTTCGCATGGCGAAGGAGGTTTGGGCGGATGGCGACGCCGCCGACGCAAGAGCTGAGCACCAAAACGAGATGGCCTTTCCTATCGGCGCCCCCAACGACGCATTTGCGAAGTACTTTATCGGGCAAAGCTACCTCGCGCCCCTTTCCACCGCTCAGGTCGGCGTCTACAACGTGACGTTTGAGCCCGGCTGCCGCAACAACTGGCACGTCCATCGCGCCAAAAGCGACGGCGGGCAGATCCTCGTCTGCGTGGCTGGTCGAGGGTTTTATCAGGAATGGGGCAAACCGGCACAGGAGCTGTGCCCTGGCGATGTAGTAAATATTCCCGCGGGCGTAAAGCATTGGCACGGAGCCGCGCCCGACAGCTGGTTCTCCCATCTCGCGCTGGAGGTTCCGGGTGAGGAGACCTCCAACGAGTGGTTGGAGCCCGTGGACGACGAGGAATACCTTACAGCGACTGACAAGGAGGCTTAAACTTTGACACCCGAATCAGAGCCATCGCTTTTATGGGCGTGATGTCCGGGCTGATGAAAGCGCAAAAGCCTCGCCACGTTACTCGTTACCTGTCCGCGCCGCCGAGAGCAAGGCGCCCAAGTCTGCCTGGATCGCCTCTGCCTTGCTTCCAAGCTGCAACGGGGCCGAGTCGCCCGAGATGTTTACGCTCAGCAGGTGCGCATCCGGCAGCTTTGCGGTCATGCTCCAGAATGGGAGCGTGATGATACCGGGGGTCATTTCGCCCACGCCAAGTTCCAGCAACAGCACGCGGCAATCGCTGCGCTCGCGCACGAAGCGCTCATATCGTTCGATGCTCTCGCGCCAGGCCGCGCCCTGCAGAAATGTGTTATCGCGCACCCACGGCACAAGCTGCCAGCCGCAGTGCGGGCATCGGGGGACATCCTCGCTGCGGATCTCGAACCCCGTCATGCCCACGAGCATACGCTCGACGTAGGGACTCGCGTCGAAGAGCTCGTCGCAGCATGGCTGCTTGCACTGAAGGTGCGCGAAGCTTCCCTGATAGTTGCAGGTCCTCTCGGTGGGAAACGTCTTTTCGACCTGGGTGTCCACATTGGTGCTCAGGATGAAGTAGTCCTTATGGCTGATGAGCGATCGCAGGTCGAGATAGGGCTGCGAGGCCGGGTCGCGTAGCATGAAGTCGATGTATCGCGCGTAGTAGGCCCATTGCTGCTCGAGGCTGGGGTAGAGGTGGTAAAAGCCGTCAAAAAGACTCTTGAAGCCAAAGGCTTGCTGCCAGTCCGCCATTCCGGCACGCGTCATACCCGCATGGTTGTAATGGTTGAACCCGGCGGCGCTCGACATGCCCGAGCCGATGCCGACAATGATGGCGTCGGCATCGGCGATAAGGCCTCGAAGCCTCCTTGCTTTTCTTTCTAGAGACGGCATCGGGCGATCTCCTCGAAAGCCGGGGCCATATCGCCGTCAACGAGAATCGTCTCGCACGATGCATCGGGCGCCAGGGCCTGGTTGTAGTTGAACACGATGTAGGTGACGTGCTCGCAGGCGCTCGCGATCTGGGCGAGCATGCGCTTTATGACGCCGTTGCGCGGTCCCACGCCAAGTTCGAGGATGGCGACCCTGCCATTGAGATGGGTGCACACGAGGCGCTCGAGCTCTTCGAGCTGTGCCATGGCGAGGGCATCTGGATGGGCGAGACGCCGCTCGTCGATTGACGTGCGCGTGCTTCCCTCCGTCTCGAGTACGCGGTTCTCGTTGAACCCTGCACGTGCGAAGTGCCCATCAATATTGCATGTGATCACGAAGGTGTCGGCGTGCTCCGTAAGATGCCACAGCCCGTTCATGAGCGGGCTGGGCTCATACTCGACATACTCCTTTTGATGGAACCGCTCGACCCATCGGCGTCGCACGTTTGCATCCGGAGAGGCGAGCCCCTGCAGTATGCAGCCGATGCCGTCGGCCTGAGCGAGGTCCCCGTACGTCTCTCGGAAATGAGCGTCGGCGCGGAAGAGGTTGAGCCCCTCCGCCATGTCGAGCCCGTTGCTGGCGCCGATGATGACAAGATCAGCCTCGACAAGTACCTGGCCGATACGAACCGCTTTTACCGTTTCCATGCGCTATCTCCCCAGCGTCTTGCGCACGTCGGCGAGCACGTTGGCGATGTCGGCGCGAACGGCGAGCCCTCGATCCTCGATCGCGCGGGGGAGAAACTGCGTCTTGTTGTTCACGGCGATGTAGCTAGCCTGCGGCAACTGCGCCGTGAGGGCCCAGAACGGCTCCTGGATAAACGCGGGTGTCATGCGGCCCACGCCCAGCTCAAAGAAGAGAATCTTCTGCCGCGCGTGCGCATCGAGCCAGTCGGACACCTTGTGGTACTGCTCCTCGTAGAGCGCGCCCTGCAGGAAGTTGCCGTAGCCGCGAACCCAGGGGAACGCCTCTGCCCCGCAGTGCGGGCAGCGCGGCACGAGCTCTGTCGGAACCTCAAGGCCGTCTCCCATGGCCTCTGCCATGCGGGAGACCGGCTCGACCGCGTCCCACACCTCGTCGGTGCAACAGTGGGAGCACTGGAAGAAGCGGTGGTCGCCTTGGATCTCGGCCACCTTCTCCCAGGGGTAGATTTTCATGAACTGCGTGTCCTGGTTGGTGGTGAGAACGAAGAAGTCTTTTTCGGTAAGAATGGCGTCGAGGTCCTTGTAGGGCTTGCGCAGCGGGGCGTTGAGCGTGGTATCGAGGAAGGTGGCGAGGTATCCCCAGCGCGCCTCGGCAGTGGGCCAGCGGTAGAGCGACCCCTCGAAAGCGCCCCTGAAACCGTAGCGCTCGGCGAATTTGCCGAAATGCCTGCGATAGGTCGCGTTGTCCTCGTAGTAGAAGTCGCCGCCGCCTGCCGCGGAGAGCCCGGAGGCCCCGCCCACCAGCACGCAATCGGCTTCCTCGATCATGCGGGCGAACGTTTCGATTTGCTGGTCGTAGGGCTCGGGCTCGCGGGCGCTCAGCTCATAGGGCGTGCCGCCGGTGCGGTAGGCGGCCTGATGGGAAAACGATTGGTTGGTGAGCTCGACAACGAGCTGCTCGTATAGAGTCACTTGATACTCTCTTTCAACTACAATGAACAGGTGTCTATAAAAAGTATCAATGTTGATTTGCGTCAGAGCAATGAACAGTTTCGAGCTGCTGTCGATAAACGGGCGGCTTCAGGATATTGTTGAGCGCTGCAATTGGAGGGGCCATGGAATCGGGGAAGATCGATCGTCGCCGACGCTATACGCTCTCGGTCATACGGGAGGCGTTCTTTGCGCTGCTGGCCGAGGTCGGCTTCGCGAAGATGACGGTGGCGGATATCTGCCGCTGCGCCGATATCAACCGCGGCACGTTCTATTTGCACTACGAGGACAAGTTCGCGCTGCTCGACGCGCTTATTGACGAGGCCCTGGCGGCGGCGCCCCCACTCGAGGGAACGGGGGCGGGGGCCCTCTGCCAGCGCCCGCCGGCAAACGATGACTATTATCTGCTCTACTCGGATGACGACGCATACGCCCGGGTGGCACAGCGCGTCGTCGAGCGCGGCGCTGAGCAGATGGTTCCCGCGATCATGGAGAAAACCGGGCTTTCGCGCGAGGACGCCTATCTGCTCTTCGTCCACAACGTCCAGGGAAATCTCGCGGTCAACCGCCTGCTCGGTTGGAGGCGAGGGCCCGAGTTCGCCCACGCCCAGGAGCTGCTCAGCACCTATTCCGAAGGGGGCATGCGGGCGGTATCGGCCCCTTGCACACCGATCGCGAATTAGAACATGATAGCGTCGTCGGCTGTGAAGGCATCAAGGGATCCCTGCTTGACCTGAATGCAGACGTATGTGATGCCCGAGTCGGATGCGGCGCGGAACTGACGGTGTGCGGCGGGGGAAATGCGCAGCCAGTCGCCGGCTGCAAGCTCGATTTCCTCACCGTCGATCGTGACCGAGCCGGCGCCTTCGAGCACGCCATAGATTTCCTCGTTTTCCTTGTGTGCATGGACGAACGGAACGCCAGCGCCGGCGGGAAGATTGTTGACACTCACCTCTGCCCCGGTAAGCCCGAGCACTTCGTGCAGCTCGACACGGCTCTCATTACCGATGTGGGTCCTTGCATAATTAGCCATAATGGTTCCTCTCTTGGGGTTGATGTACCTTGCAGGCATCTCCTGCGTGAGTTATATTCAACGCGAAGGCGAATGCAAATACGAGTACGCACATATTTGTAACTGCGTACTTTTTTGTGAAACCGGTATGGTCAAGGAGGTCGGGTCTCCCGTGATGGCGAAAGAGGAGCTTCCGGAGTGTCCGGTCGCAACGGCGGTAACGCTCATTGGCGGCAAGTGGAAGCTGCTCATTATCCGTAACTTGCGCGTACGCCCCTGGCGTTTCAACGAGTTGCGCCGCAGCCTTGAGGGGATCTCTCAGAAGGTGCTTACCGACAGCCTGCGGCAGATGGAGGATGATGGGCTGGTCTTTCGCCATGACTATGGCGAGAATCCTCCCCGCGTTGAGTATAGCCTTACCGAGCTCGGCCGCCAGATGATGCCCATCATGGACTCGCTCGCAGACTTCGGCGCTTATTACAAGACGGTCGTTTCGTAGCGGACGCTCTGCTTAGGGGGCGGAAAACCGCTACGAGGGTGCTAACGAAGACCTGTCCCGAATCAACGTGCGCCTGCGGCATGAAGGAGGGAGATTTCTATGAATATCGTTGTATTGAGCGGTAGCCCGCGCAAGGGCGCCAATACCGACACCATGGTCGAGGCGTTTGCCGAGACCGCGCGCGAGGCCGGCCATACGGTCGAGGTCATCCGCGTTGCCGGCAAGAAGATTGCTGGTTGCCTGGGGTGTCAGTACTGCTTTGCCCATGAGGGTGCCTGCGTGCAGAAGGACGACATGGCCGGTGTGCTCGAGACACTGAAAGGCGCCGATATGGTTGTCTTCGCTTCGCCTATCTACTGGTTTGATATCACTGCGCAGGAGAAGGCCGCCATCGACCGCCTGTATGCCTTCGGTGCTACGGGCTTCCCGTTCACCAAGACGGCCCTTTTGCTCGATAGCCATAGCGAGGGCGTCTATGATGCGGCGATCGCTATGTACAAGTCAACCTGTGCGTACTGCAAGTGGGAGGACCAGGGCATTGTCACCATCAGCGGTATGACCGAGCGTGACAGCATGGTCTCCTCGCCCAAGTTGGAAGAGGTGCGAGAGCTCGCTCGCAAACTCGCCTAAGGACAAGAAGAACGCATGGCAATCAGCGTTGGCGGAAAGCCTACTTCCCTTACCAAGAGGATTACTGATTGCCATGCGTTGATGTCCTTATGGACAATCTCCGCGTGCTAGGAGACTTTCTCGCTCAGGAACTCCCTGAATGCGGGGATGTCAAAGCCAACGAGACCACGCCCACGTTCCCCGATGACGCCGTCCTCGAGAAGGCGGCGTTTGTATTGGCTTGCGTAGTTGCTGGCGACGCCCATGCGTTTGGCTATCTCCGAGACCCTGCTGGGGCCAGAATCGGGCAGCATCGCGAGTAAAAACTCAATGTCTTTATCGGAAAGCTCTCGATAGGTCGTTTCGAGAATGCGATCACGCAGCTCCATGCGTGCGAGTAGGGAACCCTGCTGGACATCGGATGCATTGATTTGGGGCGAGTTCTCCGAAACATCCCAAGTGCGATATCCGACGAGCTGCATCATGTAGGGGAATCCGTCGACGGCCTTCACAGCATTCTCGAGCGCTTCTGGTGTGATTGAACGTCCTCCGGCCTCAACGGTTTTGCGAAACGCGTTTGCAATTTCAACGTCAGTGATTCGTCCTAACTGATGATATTGGGAACGCCTGAGGAACGAGACGGAATCGTTACGCAGCAACGCCGATACTTTGTAGGGCAGTCCTGCCATGAGTAGGGCAACTTTTTTACCTTCGCGTACAAAGTGCTGGTAAACAGAGGCAAATTGAAGCATTTCTTCGAGATCGACGGTGACTTCATCGATGGTAATGAGAAGTCCGATGTCATGTTTTTCGAGTTGCTTAAAGATGCCATTCATGCGTGTGCGCCAGTTGCCCTGGACCTCTTGAGCATATGTCCAATCGATGCCCACTGGACCAATTTGAACGCCGTTTATGCGCGCATGAGGCTGTGAGAGGTAGCTATCTGCGGCTTCTTTGGTTCGCTCGATAATATCTTCGAGCATGCCTGGCATGGCGGAGACATTTGCTGCGATCCAACCGTGTTCAAGCGCCGTTTCTGAAAGGAGCGAGAGAAGCGCCGTCTTGCCCGTTCCCCTTGCGCCCGTAAAAATAGTCGACAGGTTTGGATCTCCCGGGCCGTTGATAAAACCACGGTTGATGTCACGCAGAATATGCTCGCGACCCGCTAGAAAGGGAGGGATACTTCCGAACGTCGGGGTAAAGGGGTTCTTGCTGTACTCCATGGTGTCTCCTTTGCAAGTTTTGCTAATTTTTGCAAGTTTTGCTAATTTTTGCAAGTTTTGCTAACGACCGACCAAAGGGCATCGAAGCAGTGACGCTGACATTTTTTAACGCAGAAAAATAAGCAGAAATCAATTAATCTGCGTTAAGAAATAGTTGAGAAGAAAAACGACGAGTCCCGGGCGCAATGTCGTTGCGCTCCGGGCCTCGTCGCTTTGCGAAGTATCTAACGGTCTCGTTGCCGTGGTACCTAGTCAAACAAACTCGGCATGTCGTTTTCCTTCATGAGGGCACCGGCGGAGGGCAGGCTCTGCGCGGTGAACTTCTCGGCCGAGACGCCGGCGCCAAGGATCTCTTCGGTTGTGCCGACGGTGGTGACCGAGCGGCCCTTCTTGGCGGTAAAGGCCTGGACGCCCTGCGTGTTGGTAGTCGTCTTGGTCTTGAGCAACGACGTGTTGAAGTTCATCAAACGATAGTCGCTCGAGACCAGCGCGATGTCGCGATCTTCCTTGAGCACTTGGGCATACAGCAGCTTGCTGCCGCCGTAGATGGCGTTCTTGAGGCGCTTGCGGTTGGTCTTGGTGACGTATCCAGAAAGCGCGACGCGCACTACGCGGCCGTTCTCAAAGACGAACAGCACGTCGGCCTTGTAGTCCTCGGGGTCGATGACCCAGATGACACTCTCGTCGGGTTCCATCTCAAGATCGGTCGGCAGGTACGAACCCAGCTGGGCCGACTTGGTGTCCTCAAACGCCGCAACCTTGCACTTGTACACCTGACTCTTGTTAGTAAACACGAGCAGCTCGTGGGTGTTGGAGGATGGGAACTCGATAAAGGGTTTGTCGCCGTCCTTGTACCTGAGTGTGGCGGCCTTTTTGAGCACGCGGTCCGTCATCTTCTTAAGGTAGCCATCGTGCGAGAGCATGATCGTAACCGGGTACTCCTCGACCTCGGGCTCCAAGCTCACCTCGATGACCTCATGGGGCTCGATCCTGCCCGTGCGGCGCGGCATCACATACTTCTTGTTGACCGCGGCCAGCTCGTCGCTGATGACCTTCTTGATGTTGTCTTCGCTCGAGAGGATTTCCTCAAGCTCGGCAATCTCACCCTCGAGCTTAGCGATGTCCTTGGTGCGGTTGAGGATGTACTCCTCGTTGATGTTGCGGAGCTTGAGCTCGGCAACAAACTCGGCCTGGGTCTCGTCGATGTCGAAGCCGCGCATAAGGTTGGGCACGACTTCGACATCGAGCTTGGTGCCACGGATGATGGCGATCGCCTTGTCGATGTCGAGCAGAATCGCTTCGAGGCCGTGCAGCAGGTGCAGGCGCTCGGACTTTTTGCCCAGGTCAAAGTTAATGCGGCGACGCGTGGACTCAATACGCCATTTGACCCACTCGTGCAAGATCTGGCGCACGCCCATAACACGGGGATAGCCGTCGACGAGCACGTTAAAGTTGCACGAGAACGAATCCTGCAGCGTGGTCGAGCGATAGAGCTTGGCCATGAGCTTGTCGGGGTCGACGCCGCGCTTAAGGTCGATGGCGATGCGCAAGCCCGAGAGGTCGGTCTCGTCGCGGATGTCGGCGATCTCTTTGACCTTGCCCTCCTTGGAGAGCTTGACGATGCGCTCGATGATGACATCGGTTTTGGTGGTGTAGGGGATCTCATAGACCTCGATGATGCGCTCTTCGGGGATCCAACGCCAGCGGGAGCGAATCTGGAAACTACCAAGGCCGGTTTCGACGATCTTCTCCATCTCCTCGCGGCGGTAGATAATCTCGCCGCCGGTCGAGAAGTCGGGCATGGGCATGTACTCGAGCAGGTCGCAGTCGGGATCCTGCAGGTAGTGCATCGTGGCAGTGCAGACCTCGTTGAGGTTGAAACCGCAGATGTCGGACGCCATGGCGACGCCGATGCCCTTATTGGCCGAGACAAGGATGTTGGGGAACGTGGTGGGCAGCAGGCGCGGCTCCTTCATGGCGCCGTCGTAGCTGTCGACGAAGTCGACCGGGTCTTTGTCGATGTCCTTGAAGATTTCGGCGCTGATGGGGGAGAGCTTGGCCTCGGTATAACGCGAGGCGGCGTAGCTCAGATCGCCCGAATAGTACTTGCCAAAGTTGCCCTTTGACTCCACGAAGGGGGCGAGCAGCGCCTCGTTACCGGTGGCTAGACGCACCATCGTCTCGTAGATCGCGGCGTCGCCGTGCGGGTTGAGCTTCATGGTCTGGCCCACGATGTTGGCGCTCTTCTGGCGCTCTCCCTTGAGCAGACCCATTTTGTACATGGTGTAGAGCAGCTTGCGGTGCGAGGGCTTAAAGCCGTCGATCTCGGGGAACGCACGCGAGACGTTGACGCTCATGGCGTAGGGCATGTAGTTGACCTCGAGCGTCTGCGTGATCGGCTGGTCAGTGACCTCGGAGTGCAGGCCGATGACGTTCTCGGCGTTGACCTGCTTTTTCTTTGGCTGGTTCTTCGTCTTCTTCTTTGCCACGATTTCCTCTTGAACTTCTTATGGGCCGTCGTTATCGATTTGCTGCTATTGCAGGTCCAGCTGGTCCAGGTATTCCTTGCCGTGCTCGGAGATATGGCGCTTGCGGCCCGCCTCGTCGTTGCCCAGCAACAGGTTGAACATGGTTTCCATCTTGGTGACGTCCTCGGGCTCAACCTTGATCAGGCGACGCGTCTCGGGGTTCATGGTGGTGAGCCACATCATGTCCGGGTCGTTCTCGCCAAGACCCTTGGAGCGGTTGATGGAGCACTTTTGGTCGCCAATCTCCTTGAGGATGCCGTTCTTCTCGAGCTCGGTGTAGGCAAAGTAGGTCTTCTCTTTGCAGTTGATCTCGTAGAGCGGCGACTCGGCGATATACACGTAACCCTCGTCGATAAGCGTGGGCACCAGGCGGTAGAGCATGGTGAGCACGAGCGTACGGATGTGATAGCCGTCGACGTCGGCGTCCGTACAGATGATGACCTTGTTCCAGTTGAGGTTGTCCAGGTCGAAGGCGCCAAGGTTCTTGATGCGCTTGTCCTTGATCTCCACGCCGCAGCCCAGTACGCGCATGAGGTCCATGATGATGTCGGACTTAAAGATGCGCGGATAATCCTCCTTCAGGCAGTTGAGGATCTTGCCGCGGACGGGCATGACGCCCTGGAACTCGGCATCGCGCGAGGTGCGAATGGCACCTGCTGCCGAGTCACCCTCTACGATGTAGATCTCGCGGCGGCTCTTGTCCTTGGAGCGGCAGTCGATGAACTTCTGCACGCGGTTGGCCATGTCGGTCTTCTGCTGCAGGTTGGTTTTGATACTCTGGCGCGTTTTCTCGGCGTTCTCGCGCGAACGCTTGTTGATGAGCACCTGCTCCATGATCTTGTTGGCGGCGTCTTTGTTCTCGATCAGGTAAGTCGAGAGGCGCTCCTTAAAGAAGGCCGTCATAGCCTGCTGGATAAAGCGGTTGTTGATGGCCTTCTTAGTCTGGTTTTCGTAGGACGTCTGGGTGGAGAAGCAGTTGGTCACCAGCACCAGACAGTCCTGGACGTCCTGCCACTTAATGCCGCTCTCGTTTTTGTTGTACTTGCCCTGTTGCTTAATGTAAGCATCGATGGCACTGGTCAGAGCGCTGCGGGCGGCCTTCTCGGGCGAGCCGCCATTCTCGAGCCACGATGAGTTGTGGTAGTACTCCTGCATCATGAAGGTGCGCGAGAAGCACATGCACGCGGTGATCTTTACATTGTAGTCGGGCAGGTCCTCGCGATCGCGACCGCGACGGTCGGCCTCGATAAAGAAGGGCTCGGTGAGGTAGTCGGTACCGACCTTCTCGAGCACGTAGTCTTCGATGCCCTTGGGATAGCAAAAGTCCTCTTCGGAAAACTCGCCATCGTCGCCCTCAATGCGCAGGCGGAAGGTCACGTTGGCGTTGACCACGGCCTGGCGGCGCATGGTCTCGCGATACCAATCGTGGGGGATGCTGATGGAGGTAAAGACCTCAAGATCGGGGCGCCATTTGATGGTGGTGCCGGTACGGTCCTCGTCGCTGGGTTCAATCTCGAGTGCCTTCTTTTTGGCGCCAACGACCTTGCCCTTTTTAAAGTGCAGGGAGTACTTGTTGCCGTCGCGCCAAACCGTGACGTCCATGTATTCGGAGGCGTACTGGGTCGCGCACGAGCCCAGGCCGTTGGTACCGAGCGAGAAGTCGTAGTCGCCGCCCTGGTTGTTGTTGTATTTGCCACCTGCGTAGAGCTCGCAAAAGACGAGCTCCCAGTTAAAGCGCTTCTCGGAGGGGTTCCAGTCGAGCGGGCAGCCGCGGCCGTTGTCCTCTACCTGAATGGAACCATCGCGAAAGGCGGTAAGGGTGATGAGCTTGCCGTAGCCCTGGCGCGCCTCGTCAACGGCGTTGGACAGGATCTCGAAGGCGGCATGCGCGCAGCCGTCGAGTCCGTCCGAGCCAAAGATGACGGCGGGGCGCAGGCGTACGCGCTCCTCGTCCTTGAGCTGGCGGATACTGTCGTTACCATAGTTTGCGGTGTTTTTTGCCAT
This sequence comes from Collinsella sp., assembly GCA_019413955.1. Taxonomy (GTDB): domain Bacteria; phylum Actinomycetota; class Coriobacteriia; order Coriobacteriales; family Coriobacteriaceae; genus Collinsella. Next base: position 4,014 of record DXMX01000027.1, on the reverse strand, counting down.
ACTCGCTCTCTCGGTGCTCCTTTGCTGCGTTTAAGTCATATAGATAGTCAAGGTAGCATAGCCCAGCCCACAGACGATTCCAACCAACACGAAATCCATCGAACAACCGTTCGATTAGATAATGAATGCTTGGAATGCGGGAGGGACCTGTCCTGTCCTATCCAAACATCTGCGGCAGGTCGATGAAGACGGTTCGATCGCTTTCGCCAGCTTCGAAGCCCGAACGGGAGAAGAATCCATAGCGATGGCACTTGAGTCCCGTTGCCTCGACTTGGGCGATTTCCTCGTCGACCATTTTTTGCGTGATGGGGGATTTGCGGAACTTTGCTTCGTAGAATGCGTAGCCCTCGGGGTCTTGCGTTACCACATCGAATTCGCCGCTCGTTTTGTTTGCGGGGTCGTCGTACCAGTACTTGCCTATGGCGTCGAAAGCCGGTTCGATCTTGCCGGTCCTGTTCTGCCGCACGAGGTATTGACGGCAGATCTCCTCGAACATATGAGGAACGTAGTTTTCCTCGAAGTCTTGGAAGACGTGACGATCATAGAAGACTTCCGGGTCGAGCAGCTGACGCGCTGAGGCATTGCGGAAAACATAGCGATAGTAAAAGAGCGAAAGCGGATCCACTACAAAGTAGCCAGACTTGCGCTTGTTCGTAGGGTCGTTGATGGGTGCACGCTTTTGGACGATTTCGAGTGACATGAGCTTGTCGAGCACGTCTGCCATGGCCGGACCGCTCGAGACGTGCGACTGTGCCAGCACGTCCCCCCAACGGGAGTAGCCTTGTGCGAGAGCCCCGAAAACTTCGTTGGCGTTGGTCATCTTCGAGATCTCGGCGTTGAGATAGGACGGCACCTCGCTTTCTAAGCGGGCGCCAGGTTCCGTGACGAGCTCGATGATGTTGTCGCGTACACTTTGGGATTGATCGATGAGGCGATTGTAAAAGGGGATACCGCCAAAAACGCTATAGAGCCGCACCTTGTCCTCGGGCGAGAACGCGGGATAGAACTTCGCAGCGTCAAAGTAATCCATGGGCTTAAGCTCAAGCGCGAGATCAATTCGCCCGTAGAGGGGGCTTTCATGCTCGATGAGGGATTTCATAATCTCAACGTAGGAGCCGCACAGGACAATGTTTAAACGTGAGTCTTCCCTGTGGGCGTCGATTGAGGTCTGAAGAATGCTGTCTAAGCCTTTAACCGCATCTCTCAAGTAGGGGTATTCGTCGAGAACGAGGGTAATGTTCTTGTCTTTAGCTTGGGCAAACAGAAATTCGATGAGCTCGCGGATGCCTGTGAAGGCGAGCGGAGGAAAGCTCAGCGCTTCAGCAACAAGGACGGACAGACTCTCGAGGTTGTCTGCCTCGGAGGTTTGGCGGCACTCGTAATAGACCGTTGCGACGTCCGACAAATCGGTTAGCGCCTGCTTGATGAGCTCACTTTTTCCGACGCGACGCCTGCCGTAAATGAGAACATTGCGCTGCTCGGGTGCTTTGAGCGTTTTCTTAATACGGGCGAGCTCACGCTCCCTGCCAATAAATTCCACTTACTCGGTTCCTTCCGACTCGGTTTTGTCCGAGTTAATTGTATCGCATGGATCAGTTTATGCTCGAGTTTACTCGGACAAAACCGAGTCGGTTCTGCCCGAGTAAATTTGAAGGCGGCCGAATGCGTCTTGCTGCGTTTGCGGTTGGATACGTTGTCGAAAACGTGTCGTGCGGATTGTTGGATCGAATCGAACATTGGGACAGACGTCTCGTTTTATGGGCCGGGGGCGTGCATGTGCGAGTTCTTTTGGCCCATAAGGAACGCTGGTGGGTCGTTATTTGGGCCACGGGTCACTTCGCCGGCGCCGTGTTTCGTCATACGCTCATAGTGGAAGCCGATGCCACGGGGTCGACTTGGGACTCGGGCAATGGATGAGCTGCAAGCCGAAAGGAGCGGTGAGAATGATGAGGCCCATGACAAAGAAACTGCTGTTAGGAATTCCCACCGTGACGCTTTCGGCCGTGCTGGCGTGTACAGTGGCCGGCTGTGGCGGTAGTGCTCCGAGCGGCTCGCCTGGCGGTTCGGGCGGCAGCGCGCCTGTGCAGGAAAAGCCCAGGGCCTATGATTCGCAGACGGTCGAGGTGGCAGGCATTACCTATGAGTCGGTGGCTCACGGTACGTTCTATCGCGGCGATGCCAAG
>DXMX01000027.1:0-1821 GCA_019413955.1 Collinsella sp. | reverse complement strand
GCTGCAGGACGGCTTTTACCTGCACATCAAGATCACCAACAACAACACAAAGAACAGGACGTTCAGTTCCTTTAACGTGCATGCTGCCCAGGGCGATCTTGAGGCAGGCGACCCGTTGTTTACTTCCGGCAAGGCGGCCGTGCTCGACTACGTTGCAAGCGAGGCTCCCGATGAGCTGCACGAGGGCATCGACCTTTCCGAGAGGCCAGATATCGGCCCGGGCGAGACCGTTGAGTACGTGTATTTCTGGGCGCCCAAGACGGCGTACTACGGGCCCATCACTGTCGAGTTCGTAGACGCTTATGCCCCCGCCAAGAATCATGAGGCCATGCACTTTGACACCACGGGATGCGAGACCAAGGAGTTCAAGGCGGCCGGCGGCGTGGCCGATTCTGGCGAGAAGGCAGATTTAACGGGCATCGACTGCGCATCGTACAGCATCGAGGCCGCCGATGGGTACACGCTGGATTCGTCCGACGAAGAGCGCGAAAAGGCAAACTTCTTCCACGACGAGACTGGAGGACGCCTGAACATCAGCATCTTCCCGCGCTCGCCGGAGGAAGAGGTTGCAAGCCTAGAGCAGGTCTACGAAGGCAAGGAGACAACAACCGACCAGGTCGAGTACAACGGCATAACGTGGCTGCGCTTTACCGGTCCCGACAACGGCCATACGCTGTTTGCGACGGCTCCCGCGACGGGCGAGACCGTCCGCGTGTCGATTGGCTGGAAGATCGATTGGGACGCCGCCGCGCCCATGATGGAGGCATTGAAGCTCAAGTAGCGGGTTGCGATTCCCATGTCAGGCGACTCAGGGCTGGCTCCGAGTTATCGGGGCCAGCCCCTTTTGGTGTTCGATGAGCCGAGTCGGCGTCTCTCACAAAAGTAACTAGGAGCTAGCGAGACCTATCCGAATTGACCTCATTGGCGGTGTCTTTTTCGAGCGCCGTGCGGCGGGCGCTGTAGGCGATGAGGCCGGCGCCTGCCGCGGCGAGTGCTGTAGCGGCTGCCGTAAGGGGAGCATTGACATCGCCCGTGCCAGCGAGCGCGCCCGCTTTTCCGGAGCGCTTGTTATTGCTGTGGTCCTTGCCACTGCCGGAGCTCCTTCCGCCGGAGCCGCCGCCCTCGTCGGTACCGCCGCCACTCGAGCCGCCATCGTCGTCTACTGTCATCGGGGCGTCGTGAAGTTCTGTCGTATCCGCGCTGTCGCATACGCCGACCTGAACTTCTGAGCGTTCGCATGCCGCGTCGGGCACATGAAGCTCGTGCAGTACGGCACCCAGCGCCGAGTTTGCGCCCGGTCGAATTTCCTCGAGCGTTACGGGATCGAGCGCCACCAGATTACGCGCCTTCGCATACAGCGTTACGCGTTTGCCCACTTCGTCGCTCCAACTCTCGGGGATAGCGAAGCTCATGCGGAACTGTGCCGTGCAACCCGGTGCCAGCACGGCGTTGCCACTGTCGGCTACCAGCGGGTGCGTTGCAAAAGGTGTGCCCAGCGTTTCGAGCGCGTACTTCACGTGTGCCATGTCGTTGACCGAAGCGTCCTCGGCAAGCTCTGGATCGTAGATCGATGCCATGCGTGTGTTCGCTCCGAACCCGATGGATGCGCTGGAGAACGGCTGGCTGGAGCCCTCTCGGTACAGATCGATTGTGCCGGCGGTCAGCAAGGTGTTGCCGTCGTTTCGCACCGTGACCATGAAGGATTCGCCTGCTGCTCCGGGCACCACCGCGCCCGAGGTAGCGACTGCGCCCGTCGGAGTGGCACACGCCACCAAGGGCACTTCGATGCCGTGTAGTTCTGCCTCGCTCTTCTCCGCGCTC
>DXMX01000026.1 GCA_019413955.1 Collinsella sp. | reverse complement strand
TGTATCCGCGCAAGGGCTGTCTTGCCGAGGGTGCCGATGCCGACGTGTGCGTGTGGGATCCAAAGGCGCGCTGGACCATTAGCGCGGCGACGCAGCATCAGGCCGTGGACTACACGCCGCTCGAGGGCTTTAAGGCGCATGGTCGCGCCAAGGCTGTGTTTGTGAACGGCGTGCTGGTGGCGCGCAACGGCGAGCCCACCGGAGCCCAACCCGGCCGCTACGTGTCCCGCTAACGGGGGGAGTGCCGGGGTAGCTAATTTGGGACGGGGCTCTTTTAGCTACTCTGGAGGCTGCTGGTGACGATGGGGCGGCCGAGGGCTGCCTCGAAGCGGTCGGCCATCGTGGGGTCGCTGAGCGTGTCGACTTGGTTGAGCATGACGCGTGCGGTGCTGAGTCCCAGCGCCTGCATCTCGGCATTGAGCACCTGGGCGACGCGCTCGGGTGTGGCGATGTCGGTGGGCTCGCAGCCGCAGCGCTCGCAGAAGAGCTCGGGGCGGTGGACAACCTCGGCGACGGGCTTGCCCAGCCCCGAGGCGCCGACGATCCAGACGATGTTGGCCGTGCCAGAGGGAATTACCGGCTCCCAGGCGGCGTGCGCCTTGAGCGGGAGTCGCTTGCTGCCATCTGCCTCGGCCAGGACGTAGTCAAAGCGCTGTGCCAGCTCGTTGAGCGGCTCGGCGGGGGCAGAGAGCTTGCCTGTCTCCGGGTCCAAAACGCCCGCCTGGCAGATGCTTCCGTGGCTCATGCCAGCGCATGCCTCGCAGGTGCAGCCGGGAACATGCAGGCCCCCCGGCTTCCAAGGCGCGGCGTCCAGGCGACGGCTCGACCCGTCCCACGGCACGCCGGCGACGGGGAACATGCGCGTGGCGGTACAGAGAAGCACCCTGCCGCCAGCGCGCATAAGCTCAAGGCCGAGCGTCTTCAGCAAGGTCGACTTGCCTCCACTGCCGATAATTGCGGTAATGCCCGGCTCGATCTTGAGCGCGGAGGCAAGGTTTCCGCTCGTCGTTTCCATCTGTTCACCGCCGTATAATACTGTGATAATAAATAATCATCAGAGTAGCGGTCGAACCGCATTTGCTCTGCTCAAACCGTAGCACAGGGAGGTGTCCCGGGAATGCTCGTTTATGTTCGCGGCGCCGGCGATATCGCCACGGGCGTCGCCGCTCGCTTGGTGCGCGCCGGCGTGTCGGTCGTTATGGCCGATATCGCGGTTCCCACGTGCATCCGCCGCACAATCAGTTTTTGCGAGGCTATTCGCTTGGGCGAGGTCGAGGTCGAGGGCATTCGCGCTCGCTTGGCACAGACGCCGGCAGAGGCGCTTGCAATTACCGAGGCTGGAGACGTCGCCGTTGTGGTGGACCCCCAGGCCAAGATGCTCGGCGAGCTGAAACCCGCTGCCGTGGTCGACGCGATTCTGGCTAAGCGCAACCTGGGTACCACGCGCGACATGGCGCCTGCCGTCATCGCCGTGGGGCCGGGCTTTACCGCGCCGGTTGACTGCGACGCCGTGGTCGAAACCATGCGCGGGCATTTCCTGGGCCGTGTCATTACCCAGGGTTCGCCCCAACCCAACACGGGCGTGCCGGGCATTATCGCTGGCTATGGAAGAGAGCGCGTTATCCACAGCCCCGCCGCCGGCGTGTTTCGGTCCGACCGCGCGATCGGCGACATCGTGAGCGCCGGAGACGTGATTGGCTACGCGGGCGATTCGCCCATGTGCACGCAGATCGATGGCTGTCTGCGCGGGCTTTTGGCGAACGGCGTGCAGGTGACTGAGGGCTTTAAATGCGCCGATGTCGATCCGCGCGGCGATGCCAGCTATATCAACTACATTTCGGACAAGGCGACGTCGGTCGGCGGCGGTGTGCTCGAGGCACTCGCCATGCTCATCGGTGTATTCCAGGGATAGGAAATTGCAATGGAAAAGCTCGATGTGGTGAATGCTGCGCTTGCCGCCCTGCGTGCTGGCGAGACGTGCGAGCTCGTGGTCGTGGCCGGCACGGCGGGGTCGTCGCCGCGCGGCGTGGGCGCATGGATGACTGTCTTTGCCGACGGTGGCCAGGCGGGCACTATCGGCGGCGGCAAGATTGAGCTCTTTGCGCTGGATGAGGCGCGCGAACTCCTGAGCGCGGGACAGTCGCGTCTGGTCCGCTACACCATGGGCGGCGAGAACTCCGATACCGGCATGATCTGCGGCGGAGCCATCTGCCTGTGCTATCTGCACCTGGACGCGACCAAGGTACCGTTGCTCCAGTCGGTTGCCGACGTCTTGGCCTATCGGCGCATCGGCGACTTCGTCATCGACTTTGAACCGTTTATCGCGAGCGCGCTCGAGGGCGATGTGGCCGAGTACCATGGCGAGGCATCGCGCCATACCATTGCCGGCTGCCCCGAGCTTTCGCTGGTGGAGGAGGGGAGTAAGGTTGCCTACACCAACGCGGCCTCTGAGATTCCCGCGGCGCACATCGAGACGCTCTGCCCCGAGGGCCTGACCTATATCTTTGGCTGCGGCCACGTGGGCGCCGCGACGGCGCGGGTGCTTACGGCGGCGGGCTTTGCCGTCGTGGCGTGCGACGACCGCCCCGGCACGCTGACCCCCGATTGGGTGCCCGGTGTCTACGACCGTCGTCTGGTCGACTACAAGAGCCTGAGCAAGCAGTGCCCCATCGGCCCGCGCGACCTGGTGGTCGTCGCCACGGCGGGTCACAAGTCCGATATCGACGTGGTGATTCAGGCCATGCGTGCCAAACCCGCCTATCTGGGCTGCTTGGGCTCGCGCCGCAAGACGGCCTTTGTGCGGGCTCGCTTGGAGCAGGAAGGCTTTACGCAGGACCAGATCGACGAGCTGCACCTTCCGATCGGCGTTGCCATCGAGGCCGAGGACCCCGAGGAGATCGCCATCTCCATCGCCGCCGAGATGATCCACCTGCGCCGCACCAAACTCGTCCCCCGCAAGCGCTAATCGCATCCCCACCAATAAGTTGCGGTGAAATACGGACTGTTTAAGCCTGTTAGGCCGCCAAACAGTCCCTATTTCACCGCAACTGCTTTTTGGGATCCATTTGTGCGGGGGAGTTGTGGAGTTGTGCAGGCAGACGAGGTTTTTCTGGAAATACGCTCCCGATGCGCGTATAGTACCGATTGTTTTGTCGGCTCCTGCTGCGTCGAGTCCAAACCGCAAAATGCCATGAGCGGCGCGGATGCAGCCAGGAGGCACGAGGACAACCCATCGTGGCCACGCCCCGTGCTTAAAACCCCAAGAAGGAGTGAACAATGGCAGAAGAGAAGTATGTGCCGCGTCTGAAGACCAAGTACAACAACGAGGTCAAGCAGCAGCTTCAGGACAAGTTCCAGTACGAGAACGTCATGATGATCCCCAAGTTTGAGAAGATCGTCGTGAACATGGGTGTCGGCGAGGCCGCTACCGATTCCAAGGCCATCGACGGTGCCGTGCGCGACCTGCGCGCCATCACCGGCCAGCAGCCGATGATCACCCGTGCCCGCAAGTCCATCGCTACCTTCCGCCTGCGCGCTGGTATGCCGATCGGCTGCAAGGTTACCCTGCGTGGCGACCGTATGTGGGAGTTCTTCGATCGTCTGACCTCCGTCGCGATCCCCCGTATCCGCGACTTCCGCGGCATCTCCGCCAAGAGCTTCGACGGCCGTGGTAACTTCTCCATGGGCGTCACCGAGCAGCTCATCTTCCCCGAGATCGACTTCGACTCCGTCGATCACCAGCGTGGTATGGACATCACTTTCGTGACCACCGCCAACACCGATGAGGAGGCCAAGGCCCTTCTGGACGCCTTCGGTTTCCCGTTCAAGAAATAGGTTCACCTGCCCTATAAGCGCCGTTCCCACAAGGGGGCGGCGCTTGGGGCGAACAATACTCTATGTGAGGAGGATATAAGTGGCTAAGACATCGATGATCGTCAAGTGCAATCGCAAGCAGAAGTTCTCTACTCGTGAGTACACGCGCTGCCAGCGCTGCGGCCGTCCGCACTCTGTGTACCGCAAGTTCGGCCTGTGCCGTGTCTGCTTCCGCGAGCTTGCACTCAAGGGCGAGCTTCCCGGCGTTAAGAAGGCCAGCTGGTAAGTCACTACCAGCGTTTCAAGCATCAGTTTGGAACAGGGAAAACGCGCTAAAAAGGCTTTGCCGTTAAGGGCGGCGAAGAACCAAGAGCACGTGTTCATCAAGAACGAAGGAGAATCTGTATGAACCTTACAGACCCGATCGCAGATATGCTTACGCGCATCCGTAACGCTAACTCTGTGAACAAGGCCACGGTCTCCATGCCGAGCAGCAAGAAGCTCGTCGAGATCGCTCGTGTTCTGCACGAGGAGGGCTACATCGAGGGCTACGATGTCGAGGACACCGTTCCCCAGAAGACTCTGCACATCACGCTTAAGTATGGTCCCAAGAAGGCTAAGGTCATCAACGGCATCCGCCGCATTTCCAAGCCGGGCCTGCGTAAGTACACCGGCGTTGCCGACATGCCCCGCGTCCGCGGTGGCCTTGGTACCGCCATTATTTCCACCAGCCATGGCGTCATGACCGACCGCGATGCTCGCAAGCACAACGTCGGCGGCGAGATCATCGCTTACGTCTGGTAATTCGCTCGGTAGGTAGAAGGAAAGGAGATCACCGTGTCTCGTATCGGTAATAAGCCTGTCCAGATTCCCGCCGGAGTCGAAGTGGCAGTCAACGGCAACAACGTTGTCGTCAAGGGCCCCAAGGGCCAGCTCGAGCTCGATGTCTTTGAGAAGCTCGCTATCAACGTCGAGGACAACGTCCTCACCGTTTCCCGTCCCGACGACGAGCGTGAGACCCGTGCCCGCCACGGCCTCACCCGCGCCCTCATCCACAACATGGTTGTTGGCGTTTCCGAGGGCTTCGAGAAGAAGCTCGAGCTCGCCGGCGTCGGTTACCGCGTGCAGCAGAAGGGCAAGAACCTCGAGTTCTCCCTGGGCTTCTCGCACCCCGTGATCGTCGAGGCTCCCGAGGGCATCACCTTCGAGGTTCCCGACAACACCCACGTGAACGTCAAGGGTATCAACAAGCAGCAGGTCGGTCAGATCGCCGCTGAGATCCGCGGCCATCGTCCTCCCGAGCCTTACAAGGGCAAGGGTATCCACTACGTTGGCGAGCACATCCGCCGCAAGCTGGGTAAGGCCGCCAAGTAGTCGTAACCGACTCACTCGCATAAGACCAGCACCCCGTCAGGTGCTGGCAAGATCAACCTTTTTAGGAGTTTACGTATGAACAAGCATAAGGCGAAGCTGGAAGGCCTCAAGCGTCGTCAGCGTCGTGTTCGCGGCAAGGTCTCGGGTACCTCCGAGCGTCCGCGTCTTCGCGTGACCCGTACTAACGCCAACATCTATGCCCAGATCATCGACGACAGCAAGGGCTCCAGCCTGACGCTCGTCTCTGCCTCGACCCTCGAGGCCGAGTTCAAGGGCACCCACACCTCGAACAAGGAGGCTGCGGAGAAGGTCGGTCAGCTCGTTGGCAAGCGCGCCATCGAGGCCGGCATCACCAAGGTCGCCTTCGATCGCGGTGGCCGTATCTACCATGGCCGCGTCAAGGCCCTCGCCGACGGCGCTCGTGCCGCCGGTCTCGAGTTCTAGGAGGTATGTAGCACATGGCTCGTAATCAGAAGCAGCAGCGCGAGGCCTCCGAGTTCGAGGAGCGCGTCGTTTACATCAACCGCGTGTCGAAGACCGTCAAGGGTGGTCGTCGCATGAGCCTCGTCGCTCTCGTCGTCGTTGGCGACGGCAAGGGCAACGTCGGCGTTGGCATGGGCAAGTCCGCTGAGGTGCCCATGGCCATCTCCAAGGCATCTCTCGATGCCAAGAAGAACATGTTCCACGTGCCGGTGACCGAGCAGGGCACCATCCCGCACGAGGTTCTCGGCCACTTTGGTGCCGGCCGCATCATCATCAAGCCCGCTGTCGAGGGTACCGGCGTTATCGCCGGCGGCGCTGTGCGTCCCCTCTTTGAGCTTGCTGGCATCAAGAACGTCCTGTCCAAGTCCCTCGGTACCGACAACGGCCTCAACATCATCAAGGCTGCCGTCGAGGGCCTCAAGGAGCTCTCCAGCCCTGAGGACGTCGCGGCTCGCCGTGGCCTGACGGTCTCTGAGATGTTCGTCGGTAAGGAGAACTAAGCATGGCTGACACCATCAAGATCAAGCAGGTCCGCAGCACCAACGGTTGCAAGCAGGGCCAGGTCCGTACTGTCCGTGCCCTCGGTCTCCACAGGATCCGCGAGGTTCGCGAGATTGCTGACAACGAGTCCGTCCGCGGCATGATCTTCAAGGTCAAGCACCTTGTCGAGATTGTAGAGGAGTAGCAAATGCAGCTTCACGATCTTACTCCCGCGCCCGGTTCCACCAAGAACCGCAAGCGCGTCGGCCGTGGCAATTCTTCGGGTCACGGCACCACTTCTGGCCGCGGTCAGAAGGGCCAGGGTTCCCGCTCTGGCGGCACCAAGGGTGCCGGCTTCGAGGGTGGCCAGACTCCGCTGGCCATGCGCCTGCCCAAGCTTCCGGGCTTCCGCAACCCCCGTCGTATCGAGTACACCGCTGTTAACGTTGAGCGTCTCGAGCGCAAGTTCGAGGACGGCGCTGTGATCGACGGTGCCGCTCTTAAGGCCGCTCGCATCACCAAGAGCGAGTTCGAGCCCGTCAAGGTGCTCGGCAATGGTGAGCTCACCAAGAAGTTCACGGTCAAGGTCGACAAGGTCAGCGCTTCTGCGCAGGCCAAGATCGAGGCCGCCGGCGGAAAGGTCGAGCTGCCGTGCTAAATGGTCTTAAGAATGCTTTCCGCATCAAAGAATTGCGCGAAAAGATTCTTTTTACCATAGCTATGCTCGTCGTGTACCGCATTGGTGCGCACGTTCCTGTGCCCGGCATTCCCTTCCAGGGGATGCTGGGCCTTTTCTCGACCGATAACAATTCGGTCGCCGCAGGTGCTATGGCCCTCCTGAATCTTTTCTCTGGCGGCGCGTTGAGCTATGTGTCGGTGTTTTCGCTGGGCATCATGCCTTACATCACCAGCTCGATCATCCTCCAGATGCTCCAGGCCGTCGTGCCTTCCCTGCATGAGCTTGCCCGCGAGGGCGAGGTCGGTCAGACCAAGATTACGCAGTATTCGCGTTACCTCACCCTGGCTCTGGCAATCCTCAACTCCGTGGGTTACCTCTTCCTCTTTAAGAGCTTCGACATTAGCTTCAACGGTGCCGGCGCTCCCGAGATCATCTTCGACCTCATGATCGTCGGTACGCTCACCGCGGGCGCCATGCTGATCATGTGGATTGGTGAGCTCATCACCCAGCGCGGTATCGGCAATGGCATGTCGCTGATCATCTTCGCGAACATCATGGCCGGTCTGCCGCAGGCTATCTTCTCCAGCACCGAGGGCAATGCCGGTGGCATCATCACCATGGTGATCATCTGCGCCATCATCCTGCTGGTTATCCCGCTGATTGTTTTCCTTGAGCGCGGCCAGCGCCGCATCCCGGTCTCCTACGCTAAGCGCGTCGTGGGCCGTCGCATGATGGGTGGCCAGACCACCTACCTGCCCATCAAGGTCAACACCGCGGGTGTCGTGCCGATCATCTTCGCTTCGGCGCTGCTGTACTTCCCGGCTCAGATTGCCGTGTTCTTCCCCGGCATCGGCTGGATTCAGGCAGTTGCCTCCGCGCTTTCGACCGGTTGGCTCAACTGGGTGCTTAACGTTGTCCTCATCGTGTTCTTCGCGTACTTCTACACCTCCATGGTGTTCAACCCCGATGAAACGGCCGATAACCTTAAGAAGCAGGGCGGCTTTATTCCGGGCGTCCGTCCGGGTAGGGCTACCGCGGCCTACATCAAGAACGCGCTCAACAAGATCACGCTTCCCAGCGCTGTCTTTTTGGCGCTCATCGCCATCGTGCCTTCGATCATCTTCTCCTTCACGGGTAACCATCTGATCCAGGCATTTGGCGGCACGTCCATCCTCATCATGGTCGGCGTCGTGCTCGACACGGTCGATAAGCTCGAAGGCCAGATCAAGATGTATGATTACGATGGATTCTTTAAATAGGCTAGAGGAGGATTGCTCATGAACCTCGTATTGCTCGGAGCTCCGGGTGCCGGTAAGGGCACCGTCGCACAGGAGCTCGTCGCCGAGTTTGGCGTCGCCCACATTTCCACGGGCGACCTGCTGCGTGCTGCCGTCAAGGGTGGCACCGAGCTTGGTATTCAGGCTAAGAAGTACATGGACGCTGGCGAGCTCGTTCCCGACCAGCTCGTGATCGACCTTGTCAAGGAGCGCCTTGCCGCCGATGACGCCCAGCAGGGCTTCATCCTCGACGGCTTCCCGCGCAACACCGCCCAGGCTGTGACGCTCGATTCCGAGCTCTCCGCCATGGGTCGCGAGATCGACTGCGCCCTTCTGGTCGATGTGGCCCCCGAGGTCATTATCGATCGTCTGTCTTCGCGTCGCACCTGCCGCGCATGCGGTTACACCGGCACCGCTGCCGATGCTACCTGCCCCAAGTGTGGCGGCGAGATGTATCAGCGCGACGACGACAAGCCCGAGACCATCAAGAACCGTCTCGACGTCTACGAGAAGTCCACGAGCCCGCTCGTCGACTACTATCGTGGCCAGGGTCTGCTCAAGTCGGTCAACGGTGACCAGGCTCGCGAGACCGTGTACGGGGATGTCAAAGAGGCTCTCGGTCTATGATCAAGATTAAGTCTGCAACGCAAATCGAGCAGATGAAGAAGGCAGGAGCGCTATCTAAGATGGCGCTCCGCCACGTTGGAGCCATGGTGCGCCCCGGCGTTTCCACCTTTGAGCTCGATCAGCTCGCGGAGCAGATTATCCGCATGCATGGCGGCACCCCGGCCTTTAAGGGTTACGGCGGGTTCCCGGGGACCATTTGCGCATCGATCAACGATGCCGTGGTCCACGGTATTCCCAACCCCGACATGATCCTGCGCGATGGCGATATCATCTCCATCGATACGGGAGCCGTTGTCGACGGTTGGGTCGGCGATAACGCTTGGACGTTTTTCGTCGGCACCCCCACGCCCGAAGCCAAGGCTTTGTGCGAGGTCACGCGCGATTGCCTTAAGGCAGCCATCGAGCAGGCTGTTCCCGGTAACCATATCGGGGACGTCGGTTATGCCGTTCAGTTCCTCGCCGAGTCTCACGGTTACGGTGTGCTTCGTGATTATGTAGGCCATGGCATTGGCCGCGTGATGCACGAGGACCCCAACGTTCCTAACTATGGAAAGAAGGGGAGGGGCGTTCGCCTCCAGGCCGGCATGGTCATTGCCATCGAGCCGATGGTTACGATGGGTTCCAACCATGTGAGCACGGGCTACGACGGTTGGATTGTTACGACCAACGATCACCTGCCCGCCGCGCACTACGAGAACACCGTCGCCATTACCAATGACGGTCCGGTGATTCTCACCACGGATGCCCAAGGTGCTTGGTGCTCCCTCCAAGGCGGAGAAATGTAACAAGTTCCATTTAGTTGTGGAGCCATTACGAAGTTATTACGATGCGTGCATACGTGTTGTAGAATACTCAATCGCTGTCGTTTTCTAGAGAAAGATGATTGCTTGTGAAGAAGGAAGACGCAATTGAGCTCGAGGGTACGGTAAAGGAACCGTTGCCCAACGCCATGTTTAAGGTCGAGCTCGAGAACGGTCATTCGGTTCTGTGCAACATTTCTGGCAAGATCCGAATGAATTACATCCGTATTCTCCCCGGTGACAGGGTTGTCGTGGAGCTTTCCCCGTACGACCTGACCCGCGGCCGCATCACCTATCGCTACAAATAGCGGCACGCATACACGCACTCCATTTCCGACTGCAGGCTTAGCTCAACCTACGGTCGGATTGTGTGTGAAGACCAGCCATAGTTTTAAACGCCTGCGGCTGGGCGAGTAGATAGTAGGGAAGTAGTTTGAGCGCTACCGAAAGGAAGAACGATGAAGGTACGTCCTTCGGTCAAGAAGATGTGCGATAAGTGCAAAATCATTAGGCGCCATGGCAAGGTCCTCGTCATTTGCGAGAACCCCCGTCATAAGCAGCGTCAGGGTTAAGAGAGGAGACTACGTTGGCCCGTATTAATGGTGTCGACCTCCCGCGTGAGAAGCGCGTTGAGATCGGTCTGACCTACATTTACGGCATCGGCCGCACCACTGCGACGAAGATTTGCGTCGAGTGCAACGTTAACGTGGATACGCGCGTTAAGGACCTCACCGAGGATGAGGTTAACGCCATCCGCGATTATATCGATAAGAACCAGATCATGGTTGAGGGCGACCTCCGCCGTGAGCGCAACCAGAACGTCAAGCGCCTTATGGACATCGGCTGCAACCGCGGCCTTCGTCACCGCAAGGGCCTCCCGGTCCGCGGCCAGCGCACCCACACTAACGCTCGTACCCGCAAGGGCCCGAAGCGTCAGATCGGTGCTAAGAAGAAGAAATAAGGAGCGCTAGATAGATGGCTACTGCTAAGAAGAACGTTCGCGCTGCCCGTCTGAAGCGCGCGGACCGTAAGAACATTTCCGTGGGCCAGGCTCACATTCGTTCTACGTTCAACAACACGATCGTTTCGATCACCGATCCCCAGGGCAACGTCATTTCCTGGAAGTCGGCTGGCCAGGTGGGCTTCAAGGGCTCCCGTAAGTCCACGCCGTTCGCTGCCCAGATGGCTGCCGAGGCTGCTGCCAAGCAGGCCATGGAGCACGGTATGAAGAAGGTTTCCGTCTTCGTCAAGGGCCCCGGCTCCGGTCGTGAGACCGCCATCCGCTCCCTCCAGGCTGCTGGCCTCGAGGTCTCGAGCATCCAGGACAAGACCCCCATTCCGCACAACGGCTGCCGCCCCAAGAAGCGTCGCCGCGTGTAACTGAAAGGATCGTATCAATATGGCAATCGACAGGACTCCTGTTCTTAAGCGCTGCCGTCAGCTCGGGATCGATCCCGCTGAGCTCGGTTACAGCAGCAAGAAGGAATCTATCCGTCAGCCCAAGCGCCGTCGCAAGGAATCTGAGTACGGCATGCAGCTGCGCGAGAAGCAGAAGGTCAAGTTCATCTATGGCGTTCTGGAGAAGCAGTTCCACGGCTACTTCAACAAGGCCCGTAAGATGAACGGCGTCACCGGTGAGAACCTCATGATCATTCTTGAGTCTCGCCTCGACAACGTCGTCTTCCGTCTTGGCTTCGCCCGCACCCGCAAAGAGGCTCGTCAGTCCGTCCGTCACGGTCACTTCACCGTGAACGGCAAGCGCGTGGACATCCCGTCCTACCGCGTCAAGGCCGGCGACGTCGTCGCTGTCGGCGAGAAGTTCCGTGACCTCCTCCCCATCAAGGAGGCCCTAATTTCCTCCGAGCGCTTTGAGGTCCCTGGCTGGCTCGAGGTCGATATCGAGAAGCTGTCTGGTAACGTGCTCGCTCTGCCGACGCGTGAGCAGATCAGCGGTGATATCAACGAGCAGCTCATCGTCGAGCTCTACTCTAAGTAGTCCATCCGGGCTGCTGAGGCTGGAGGTAATACATGTCAGAATTCATTAGGCCTCAGGTTCAGGTCGAAGAGATCAACGAGACGTCTGCTCGTGTCTCCGTCGAGCCGCTCGAGCGTGGTTACGGCGATACGCTGGGTAACTCCCTTCGTCGCGTTCTTCTGTCCTCGCTCGAGGGTGCCGCCGTCGAGGCTATTCAGATCGATGGTGCGCAGCACGAGTTCATGACCATCCCTAACATGGTCGAGGATGTCACCGACATCGTCCTGAATGTCAAGGGTCTTGTCTTCAGGGCTCTCGGCACGACCGACGAGGCGACCGCCACCATCTCGGTTGACGGCCCCTGCGAGGTCACCGGTGCGGACTTCTTTATTCCGTCCGAGTTTGAGCTGGTCAACCCCGAGCAGCACATTGCTACGCTCACCGAGGGTGGCCATCTCACCATGAGCATGCGCATCGGCTATGGCCGCGGCTATGTTTCTGGCGAGGCCAACAAGCGCGACAACGATCCCATCGGTGTGATCCACGTCGACTCGCTGTACTCGCCGGTTTCCCGTTGCGCCAAGCTCGTTGAGGCTTGCCGTGTCGGTCAGCACACCGACTACGACCGCCTTGTCCTCGAGATCGAGACCAACGGCTCCATCGCTCCGCGCGACGCCGTGGTCCAGGCTGCCAATATCATCAACCAGCATATGGCCGCCTTTATGAACCTTGCCGAGACCCCCGAGGTCGAGGAGGAGGCTTCGATCTTCGCTCCCGAGGTCACCAACGACAACGCCGAGCTGGACAAGCAGATCGAGGATCTGGACCTTTCCGTCCGTTCCTACAACTGCCTTAAGCGCGCCAGCATTCACTCGGTCCGTCAGCTCGTTGAGTTCTCGGAGAACGATCTGCTCAACATCCGTAACTTCGGTGTTAAGTCGATCGAGGAAGTGAAGGACAAGCTTGAGTCCATGGGCCTGAGCCTGAAGGCTTAATGCTTCGCATATTTGAGGAGAAACTAGACCATGCGTCACAACGTTAAGAAGGGCCTGAAGCTCGGCACCGATGCGAGCCACACCAAGGCCATGAAGAAGAGCCTTGCTAAGGCCCTCTTCGAGAACGACCGCATCAAGACCACCGAGACCCGCGCTAAGGCGCTGCGTTCGGTCGTCGATCCGATTATCACTTGGGCCAAGAAGGGCGACCTGCACTCTCGTCGTCTGGCTATCGCCAAGCTCGGCGATAAGCAGCTCGTTGCCGAGATCTTCGACAAGGCTGCCCAGGGTATGTGGCAGGACCGCAACGGCGGTTACACCCGCATCATGAAGCTCGGTAACCGTAAGGGCGACAATGCTCCCATCGTTATCATGGAGCTCGTCACCGAGCCTTGCACGCCTAAGGCCAAGAAGGCTGCTCCGGCCCCCAAGAAGGCCGCTGCTCCCAAGAAGGTCGAGGCTGCCGAGGAGGCTCCTGCTGAGGAGACCGCTGAGTAGACAATCCGTCTGCATAGGCTATATTCGAGGGGTACGTTCGCGTACCCCTCTTTTTTTGTCGAAATGCCATTGCCTGTTTGTTGGGAGCGCCCATGACCGCGCCGTCTGATTTCAATTCGATTCCCGAGCTCGACGCCACGCTCGTTTTCCGCGTGGCCTACGATGGCTCGTCCTATAGCGGCTTTGCCGAGCAGCCTGGCCAGACGACGGTTGCGGGCGAGCTGCGCCGCGCTATCGAGACGCTCCTGCGCCGTCCGATCGACCTGACGTGCGCAGGGCGCACCGATGCCGGCGTGCATGCGGTGGCGCAGTACATTAGTGTGCCCGTAACGGACGCTGAGCTTGTCCTGACGCGCCGTAGGTGGCTGAGGGCCATGGATGCCCTGCTGCCCAAAGATATCGCCATAAACGAGGTCTACAGGGCCCGTAAAGGCTTTTCTGCACGTTTTGACGCGCGTTCCCGTACGTATACGTACCGTATTGCCGATCGAGATGCGCGCCCCGTGCTGTCCCGCGGTGCCGTGTGGTGGCATCGCTATCCCTTGGATGTTGAGGCTATGTCTGCTGCCTGCCCCGCGCTGCTGGGCGAACAGGACTTTAAAAGCTTTTGCAAGGTTGCCTCGGCCGTTGGCAAGCCCACGCATCGCTGCGTGATGCGTGCCGAGTTTGGCCATGAGATTGCGTTTGGCGAGGACATCCTGACGTTTACCATCGAGGGCAATGCGTTCCTGCATTCGATGGTCCGTACGATCGTGGGCACGCTTGTCGAGATTGGCATGCATCGCCGTGAACCCGAGTGGATGCGTGAGGTCATCGATGCTTGCGACCGTACCGCTGCGGGCCCCACGGCTCCTGCCTGCGGCCTTACGTTTATGGGCGTGGATTACGATCCCGCCGAGCTCGTCGTGCTCGACTAGGGGAGGGCTCGACGCGTCGTGCGTCGACACCCGTCATCTGTGGGCTGCGCGTGTTCAACATCTGTTCTTGGCGTGCAATACAACCGGTGTCTCATTGCTTTTATTGCCGGGGTGTACCATGAACCACGGTTTGATTCATTGCTGTCGAGAGGACGGATAACTTGGTTCGACGTGGCTCGCATCCGCGACTTTCGGTGATTCTTGTGGTAGAAGGTTCGCCCAGCTATGCGATGCGTGCGCTCGAGAGTATCCAGAACCAAGACCTCTACGATTTGCAGATTGTTGTTGTCTGCCGCGATGCTGCGCCCGGTGTGCGCCATTCGCTTCAAGTTGCTGCCGACAGGGACATCCATATTGATTTGATTGACGTCGAGGACGCGAAGCGCGGTGCTTGTCTTCGTGCCGGTTTTGCTGCCTCGCGTGGCTCTCAAATCATCGCTATGAACGCCGATGAGTGGCTTGCTCCGCAGTCCCTTTCCAAGATGGTTGATATCGCGTGCGATACTGCGGCAGACATAGTGTTCCCCACGGTGTCGCTCGACCGCTATGATGCACATCGAGAGCGCCATTCGCGCGTCTTGGATGTTGCCCCTATTGTCATTGAAGACAAGTCTTCGATGGTGACCGGGCTGTCCCAGTTGATTTTAGGCGGCCTAGTCGCTCAGACCTCTGGCGTGATGTACAGCCGCTCGCTGTTTGAGGCATGCCTTTTGTGCGACAAGGTGTTTCGCACAGTTGGGTTTATGGCGTGCGCGCTCTCGCGGGCGCAGTGCGTCTCCGGCTGCGGCGACGCTTGTTTCCACGTCGCGGCACCTAAGCTTACAGATGCCTTTGATCCCACCATGTATGCCAAGGTATCCGATGACATCCGAGCGCTCGACGAGCTTGCGGACTCACTCTCGGAAGCAGATAGCGGTGGTCGGCTCAAGCTGGCAAGCCAAAAGTTCTACTTTGCCGGACTGGTCGCCTGCATCGAGAATTTGTGTCTGAGCCCGCATGGGGTGTCGTCAATCGAGCGTTCCGCCCGCATGCGTGATATGCTCGATGCGCCTCGAACCCGTCAGATGGTCGCCGCGCTCAAGGACAACCATCGGGGACTCGGTCTGTTGTTTGGGCCGATCGCCAGCGCCAAACCCGCGCGCTGCGTGATGTGTACGCATCTGGCTGCTTTTCTTAACCGGACGGGCGCAAAAACCGCCTAAACGGCTCATTACGAAACAAACTTGCATAGAATTGTTTCGAAATGCGTTCTTATACACAAAAGCCTTCAAATAGCGTTAAACTATTCAATCACTGATTGATTGTCTCCGCCATCTTTTGGAGAGAGGGTTTGTATGGCTAAAAAACGCAATGGGCGCCAGGATGCCATTAGAGATATTGTGCGCAATAAGGACGTCCGCACGCAGCGCGTGCTGGTCGATGAGCTCCGCGCTATGGGCTTTGATTGCACGCAGGCGACTGTCTCTCGCGATATTGCCGATATGGGGCTGCGCAAGCTCCCTGAGGGCATCTATGTTCTGGCAGAGGACCTGCACCTGCAGCGTATGGTTTCCGAGCTCGTAACGGGCGTTCTGCGCACCGATAATCTGGTTATGATCAAGGCTCAGCCTGGCACGGCTTCCGGCATCGCCGCCGCCGTTGATGCGGCAGAGCTGCCCGATGTGCTTGGCTCGCTTGCCGGCAACGATACGATTTTGGTTATTGCCCAGACGGCCGAGGACGGCGAGCGTCTTGAGGCGCTGATCAATAAGCTGAGCAATTCTCGCAAGTAGGCGTGCGGGTCGTGCGCTCGGCACTGTGTGCGTGACATGGTGGCTTGTAAGGGGGTATCGACGTTGGTCGGTACCCCCTATATTGTTTGCCGGTATAAAGACCGTCCACCAGGTCGCTTTAAACTAAAAGGCCCCCGAGCAGTTTAATAAGCTGCTCGGGGGCCTTGTTGCTAATGGCCGGATGAATTTCTAGCCAACAGTATCGTCAGGCGTGGGCGAGGGGTCGGGAGTGGGCGTAGGCGTAGGCGTGCCGCCATCGCCGCCGGTCGAACCACCAGTGGAGCCGCCCGTCGAGCCACCGGTCGTACCGGTGCCGCCGGTGGTGTCGCCGCCCGTGGTCTCGGTGGTCGTGGTCGTCGTGGTAGTCGTTGTGGTGGTTTTCTCTTCGTCCTCGTTCTCGTCCTTGTCGTCGTTCTCCGTCTTCTTGGTGTTGTTGGTGCCGTAGAACTTCCAGACGCTGTTGTTCTTGTAGGTGGGCGCCGTTCCGGTCGCAAACTCCTCGCGCTCGGTACCGGTCAGAACGGTGTTCATAAACCGCTTAAAGACAGGCAGGTTGGTGCTGTCGCCCAGCAGGTCTGTGCCGTATTTTTGGATGGGGATCTCGCCCGCGGAATAGCCGGTCCACAGGGCGCACGCCAGCTGCGGGGTATAGCCGCAGAACCACAGGTTGGTGGTGTTGTCGGTGGTGCCCGTCTTGCCGGCATAGGGCTGGTTGACGCTCAGGGCACCGGCAGCACCCGTACCGCCGCCCTGCATGACGCCGGACAGAACATCGGTGACCGCGGCGGCCTCGCCCTCGGTAAGCACCTGTGAGGGATTGTCCGTGTGCTGGTACAGCACCGAACCGGTACGAGAGTCAATCTCGGTGATGGCGATCGGCTGGCGATAGTAGCCGCCGTTGGCAAACGTCGCGTAGGCGGCGGCCATCTCGAGCGGCGAGATCGAGCCGGTGCCGAGGGTCATGACGGGAACGTCCTCGATGTTGTCCTTGGCGGGATCGATGCCGAGCTTTTTGACGAGCGAGATGATCTTGCTGTTGCCGACGGCTTCCGCCACCTGGATGTAGCCGGTGTTGGAGGAGTATGCCGTCGCCTGCTTAAGCGTGATGTTGCCATAGCTATGGTTGGCGTAGTTTTGGACCTCGGTCGTGGTGCCCTTGGCCTTGAGCGGCGAGTTGCAGTTGAGGGTGACGTTGGGGTTCATGCCGTTTTGGATGGCAGTTGCCAGCGTAAAGGCCTTAAAGGTGGAGCCGACGGGACGCTTGGCCGTGGCATGGTTTACGTGGTTCTCGTCGGCGTTGTAATCGTAGCCGCCCACCATGCACTTGATGTAGCCGGTCTTGGGGTCGACGACGACCATGCCCATGTCCAGGCCGTCGAGCGAGAGCGTGTCGAGCTGCTCGCGAACGGCATTCTCTGCCACCTGCTGCATCGTGGGGTCGATGGTGGTCTTGACGGTCAGGCCGCCCTTAAAGAGCACGTCGGTCGAGAACTCCTGCTCCAGCAGCTGCTTAACATAGGCGACAAAGTAGGGCTGCGAGTATACGTCAACGCCGCTGCCCGAGATTTCGGTCACGTTGAGGGTGATGGGCTCGGCCTGTGCGGCATCGTGCTCCTCCTGCGTAATGTGGCCCAGGCGCAGCATGTTGTCGAGGACCTTGTTGCGACGGGACAGCGCCAGGTCGGGGTTGACCGTGGGGTCGTACTGCGAGGGCGAGTTGGGAAGGCCGATCAACAGCGCGGCCTCGCTCAGGGTGAGGTCTGCGGCGCTCTTGGACAGGTAGGTCTCGGCGGCGGCCTCAATACCGTAGGCGCCGTGACCGTAATAGATGGTGTTGAGGTACATCATGAGGATCTCGTCTTTGGAGTACATGTCCTCCATCTTTACGGCGATGTAGGCCTCGCGCACCTTACGCTCGATGGTCGAGTCGAATTGCTCCTCCTGCAGGATGGTGTTGCGCACCAGCTGCTGGGTGATAGTCGAGGCGCCTTCGTGCCCGCCGCCGAGGGTTGCCACCGCAGCACGCGCGATACCCCACAGGTCGATACCGCCGTGCTCGTAGAAGCGCTCGTCCTCGACGTCAACGGTGCCCTGTAGCACGTAGGGGGAGACCTTGTCCTTGGTGATGGACTTGCGGTTTTGCGTGTAGAAGCTCGCGATCTTGTTGCCGTTGCAGTCGACGATCTCGGTGGGCTCGCTCACCAGATACGCGTTGGCGTCGGTGTAGTCGGGCAGATCGGACAGCCAGCGGTTGACGTTGCCGACCATGCCGATGCCAAATGCCACGCCCGCAATCAGCAAAAAGCCCAAAAACGAGAGCAGGATTATGGGCAGGGCATGCGTCTTTGAACGGCTGCGTCCCTGTCGTTGGCGAGGACCCATATATTGACCTCCAGGTATGTCGTGCCGGACGGCGGATGTGCCGTCGGGGCAGGATGGACATAAGTTATTACACGATAAACCAAACGGGGCGCGCGAGGCCTCGTGTATGCTGGAAGACGGCATTTTTCAGAGTGAATGCATACCTTGGTAAGGAGTTTGCCGATGGCGATTCGGGCGATGGGGCCGAGCGGACAACACAAGACTGGATTGGATGCTGCCGGTGCGGCGCTGCCCGAGCTGCTGGCGCCGGCGGGCGGGCTCGACCAGATGTTTGCGGCCATCGCCGCGGGCGCCGATGCCATCTATGCGGGGTTGGGCGGCTTTAACGCCCGTGTGAGTGCGCACGGTTTTACCGACGACGAGTTTGCGCGCGGCTGCGCCGTGGCGCATGCCCATGGCGTGCGTGTGTACGTGACGCTCAACGTGTTCGTGTTTGACGATGAGTTGTCCGACGCGGTGGCGTTGGGAGCTCATGCACTGGAGCTGGGCGCCGATGCTCTGATTGTCGCCGATGCCGGGCTGGCCTGCGCGCTGCGCGCGGCGATTCCCGGGGTCGAGATTCACCTGTCCACGCAGGCGGGCGTTCATAGCGAAGGCGCCGTGCGACTTGCCGCCGATGAGCTGGGGGTCGAGCGCGTGACGACGGCACGCGAGCTGACGGTCGACGAGATTGCGGCGCTATGTGCCACGGGCGTGCCCATCGAGGTATTCTGCCACGGTGCGATTTGCATCGGCTATTCGGGGGCGTGCGAGTTCTCGGCCCTGCGGCGTGGGCGCTCGGCGATGCGCGGCGACTGCACGCAGCCGTGCCGTCTGGCGTACGACCTGGTGGACGAGGCGGGGCAGAGCGTTGTCGCCGTCGAGGGAGATCGCCTGCTGTGCCCGCGCGACTATCTGGGTATTGCACATCTGCCCGAGCTTGTAGATGCCGGCGTGGCGTCGCTCAAGATCGAGGGGCGCATGAAGAACCCCGATTACGTATTCAACGTGGTGCGGGTGTGGCGCCGGGCACTCGATATGCTGTACGACGGCGCGTGGGACCCCGGTGCCGTGGAAGAGCTTGAGCGCGAGCTGGGAAGGTCGTTTAACCGTGGGTTTACCGATGCGTACCTGCGAGGGCGTTCGGGTGCCGAGCTGATGAGCTTTGAGCGTGCGATTAACCAGGGCGTGCGCGTGGGGCGCTTGGTCGCTGTGGGCCACGAAGAGGTGACCGTTGAACTCGACGCCGCCGTGGCGGCGGGTGACACGCTCGAGATTCGGTTCTATCCGGGTGCCGACGCGCGTCCCGATGTGCCCAAGCGCTGGCCGCAGGTGCCCTGTCCGGTGGATGCCGCGGCGGGGGAGCGCGTCGTCGTGCATTGCAAGCGTAAGGTTGACACGGGCTGCGAGGTGTACCTGATTCGCAGCGCCGGCGTGTTGGATCAGACGGCGGCGGTGTTGGAGCGCATGCGGGCCGAGGCGGATGCGATTGCGCCCGTTGCGCGTGCCGTTGAGGTGCTGCCCTTTGAGGACGTTGCGGTGGATGGCGGTGCGTCCACGGAGTTGGTGGAGTGCGCGGTTCCCACTCGCATGGTTTTTGCTTGGCAGCTGATGGATGCCGACCCGCGCGGAGAACTTGATTTGTCCGACGCCGTTGTGGTGCTTGACGAGGTGTGCCGCACGGGTGACGCTGACTGGACCCGCTCACTGATACAGCGTGCCGGGCGCGTCGTCTGCCGCAACCTGGGACAGGTGGTGATCGCTCGCGAGCTGGGCGTGACGTTTGACGTGGCGGCGCCGGTGTTCTGCGCGAATCGGGCCACGCTTACCTGGCTGCGCGGACTCGGTGCGGGGCGGGTGTGCTTGCCGGCGGAGTTGCTCGGCAATGATGCGGAGCGTATTGCCGAACTGGCCGCTGAACCCGGCGTCTTGGGTCCGGTCGACGCCGACCGTCCCGAGCTTATGGTGCTGTCTGCTGACCGCCGAGGGCGTCTGCGCCACCGATGCGACGGGACAGGTTCGTTGCCGCGACTGCTTGCGTCGTCGGCAGGTACGCTATCTGGTCGAGCGTGACGGTACACGTCTGCCAGTTGCCATTGACGCATGCGGCAGGACGAGGATTTTCCTGTCGTAGGTGCTGCGTCGCGTCAGTTTGTTATCATAAGAGAGTTTATGGACTTCCAGCACCGCCGTTTTCGGCGAGGGTGCTATAGCAAAAGGAGGATACCCAATGCTGTCTGTTGACGAGCAAATGCGTATCATCACCTCGGGCGCCGCGCAGATCGTTCCCGAGGCCGACCTTCGCAAGAAGCTTGAGAAGGGCGAGCCCCTCAACATCAAGCTCGGCGTCGACCCCACCAGCCCCGACCTGCGCCTGGGCCACGCCGTGCCGCTGCGCAAGATGCGTCAGTTCCAGGACCTGGGCCACAACGTCACCCTCATCATCGGCAACGGTACCGCGTTGATTGGCGACCCTTCGGGCAAGAATTCCACCCGTCCGCAGCTTTCGCAGGAGCAGATCGAGGCCAATGCCGAGACCTACGTGAGCCAGGCCATGAAGATCCTGGATCCCGAGAAGACCACCATCGTGCACAACGGTGACTGGATCCTTTCGATGGATCTGGCCGGTCTGCTGCAGGTGTGCTCCAAGTTCACCGTCGCCCGCATCCTCGAGCGCGACGACTTTACCAAGCGCTACCAGTCTCAGACGCCGATCGCCCTGCATGAGTTCCTGTATCCCGTGATGCAGGCTTTCGACTCCGTGCAGATCAAGGCCGACGTCGAGATGGGCGGCACCGATCAGCTCTTCAACCTGCTCGCTGGCCGTGAGCTCATGGAGAAGATGGGCATGGAGCCGCAGATCGCGCTCACCATGCCGCTGCTCGAGGGCACAGATGGCGTGCGCAAGATGTCCAAGTCCTATGGCAACTACATCGGCCTGACCGACGCTCCCAAGGATATGTTCGGCAAGACCATGTCCATCCCCGACGAGATGATCGGCAAGTACTATCGTCTGGCCAGCTCGCTCACCCCGGCCGAGGTCGACAAGATCGACGCCGCCCTGGCCGATGGTTCTGCCGACCCCTACGAGCTCAAGCGCGCTCTGGGCCGCGACCTGTGCGACACCTACCACGGCGCCGGCGCCGGAGACGAGGCTCAGGCCGAGTTCGACCGCGTGTTCAAGGAGGGCCAGCTTGCCGACTTCCCCGAGAAGCACGTTGAGCTGACCGTCAACGACGAGGGCCAGATCTACCTCGCCGGCCTGCTCAAGGACTTGGGCCTTTCGGCGAGCGCCGGCCAGGCTCGTCGCGATATCGACGGCGGTGGCGTCAAGATCAACGGCAAGGCCGTGGCTCCCAAGAGCTACAACATCGATCCCAGCGCCCTCAAGCTGGGCGACACCCTTTCTGTGGGTAAGCGCAAGGGCTTCAAGTTGATTTAGTTCCGCCGTTCTACCGAACGGCGGACCGGCCGACGCTGCGCGGGCCGCATTTGGACAATCTGACGTTCAACTTCAAGGGCGCGACCAGAAGGTCAGCGCCCTTTCGTTTCACGTCACCTTGTCTCAAATGCGACCCGCTCGCTGGCGATGCCAAAACATCGGCGCTTCCGTGGTTGGCACTTGGGGACGTTCCTTTTGTGCCGGCACTTTGGGACACTCCTTGTCATTGGTGCAAAGTAACCTGCCCCCATTGCGCCAAGCGGCGTGTGCCGTTAAGCGGAGAGGCGTATTGTTGACCCATCGTTTGGGCATACAATGGCTATTGGCTTGCTGCGGTGAAGGTCTGTCCGCTCCGCAGCTTTTTTCTACGGTTAAAGGAGTATGTATGTCCGTTGAGGTCATGAGGTCTGTGATCGAGGCCGCCGAGGGCCGCGTGCCCGTCGACACGCTGTTTACCAATGCGCAGATCGTCGACGTGTATGGCCAGCGTGTGGCGCCCGGCAGCGTTGCCGTCAAGGACGGTGTGATCGTCGGCGTGCTCTACGATGGTCGCGACGATGTCGCTGGCACCTACGAGGCTGCCGAGGTTATCGACTGCCAGGGTCGCTATCTCGCTCCCGGTTTTATTGACGGGCATCTGCATATCGAGTCTTCGAACATCCGTCCCGCCGAGTATGCTCGCATGGCCGCGACGCGCGGTACTACCACCGCCATTGCCGACAGCCACGAGATTGCCAATGTTGCCGGTCTCGACGGCTTACGCTTTATGATCGAGGACGGCCGCCGCGCACCCATCTCCATCAAGTACATGATGCCTTCGTGCGTGCCCGCGCTGCCCGACGAGCAGGCCGGTGCCGTTATTTCGGCTGCCGATATGCAGGCGTTTTTTGCCGAGCATCCGGGCGATGTCTTTGGTCTGGGCGAGATGATGAACCTGCCGGGCGTCTTTATGGCCG
>DXMX01000025.1:13655-23369 GCA_019413955.1 Collinsella sp. | reverse complement strand
CACATGAAAGTGATCGGACGGGCTTCTCTATTTAACCCGGGCCTGCCACCCATAGCGGCTTTCCAAGCGTATTCTCAGTGCAAAGCAATCGTCAGTTTAATCCTATGCGCTGATACCGCATTTCATTTGTTCGGCTCGAATTCTACGGCCTGGCAACCCTCGCACTCTCCGGCAAATGGATTGAACGCGAAGGCAGAGATGATGTGTGCGTGGACATCGAGGCTGCTGTAGGCAACATACTGGGACATGGACCCCCGCTGCGCGTGGTATGCGGCCCGGCATATTCATTGCCGTCCAACCCCGTGTAGTTGCAGCAAAGGGTGGAACCTCAATGCTCAGCTCATGTTGTCCGTGGGACACGAGAATCGTAAGTACACTTTGGTGCGATTCTCACGCTGATACTGAGCCACCTGGAATAAGATACGTCGCGACAACACTTCGCTTCACCTCTGTCTCGACAAGATGACGTAGACTAAAGTTTCCTTTAGTAAGAGAACGAGAACTATATCTGAAAGCGTTGCGATGGCGTGAAGGCACCGAGTCCGAACCGCCTGAATGCTACGTGCATCTGCATCGCCTTTTTGTTATCTCTGCCAGTTGGGTAGCACTACACTTGTCATCATTTACCCTGGTACATGCTGCCTAAATCCACTACCCCTTCTACCGCGCCGACCATCTCGTCATCGTGAGAGACAACGATGATCAGCTGGCTTTGCTTGTTGCGCTTAACATAGGCCGCAAGCTCGGCGCGGCTTACAGCGTCTAACCCAGTCGTGGGCTCGTCGAGTACCAAAACTGACGACTTGCGTGAAATCGCCGACCATAAGTACACTCGGCGCAGCTCACCGCCCGAAAGCGCGGAGCAACGTTTCCCGAGCAACTCCTTCACGCTGTTTTCCAGCGAAAGTAGGCCATCTACACCCCGGTGATAGGAAGAAAAGGGCGTGTCGAAATACTCTAACAGCTCTTTCACCGTTTCGTCCGGCGCGAAGCACGACTGTGGGCAGCACGATATCTCTCTCGCACGTATGTAATCCAAGTCGCATTCTTCGATTGGCACGCCGTTGTATTTTACTTTGCCTTTCGATGAGTATAGCCCGAGCATCAAGTAAAGAAGTGACGTCTTGCCTCTTCCGTTTTCCCCAACTATGCAATATGTACCAGGACCGGAAAACTTGAAAGAAAACCCGCCGAGGACCTCTCGGACAGATCCGTCTGGAAGGGCAACCGAGAATTCCAAATCAGATACCGAAATGTCATTTATTTCATCGAGTTTAGCTAAATCGGTCCGATTCCACCCCGATCTCTCCTTTTCTCTCGTCGCGATAGCCGTCCTATCCCATGATGCTTTGGCATCTTGATAGGATTTGAACAATGACATCATACTTTTCAAAGTCTTAAAGAGAACCGCGAAGTATGTACCGATGATAGTGTACTCGCCTATTGACATAGTTCCGTTAATGATTCGTACTCCGGAAACAACAAGTATCACCGCTTGAAACAACGCTGCGAAAAGACCATCGAGCGATGTCAGAGAATATGATAGCTTTCCGGAGCGCAAAACTTTGGGAAAATAGCTCTTAAACCCAGCGTCGAGCGCTTGTTCGCTCTTGCCGTACGAAGATGTCAGTTGAATGTTGAGAATCTGATTAAGCTGCGATGCAATTGCGGCGTAAAAGGCGCTGTCCGCCTCTTTCTTCTCATACGTGACCCTATACAAAAGTTTCCTCAACCCAGTAATTACACAGAAATACACGATGAGGAGAATGATGGAAAACACCGCGAGAGTTGAATCAATTGACCATATGATAAGCAATACGATGGGAATGGCTACAATGGACAGCGGCGCACTGATAAAATTCGCCAAAACGAAGGATGAGACCACGCTGGAGTCGGAAATAATCCGTTGCGTTGTATAGGCTGGATCGATGGTCCGACTCACCAAGTAATCGTCTCTTTCAAAACGCAAGACGGCCTCCCTGAGAAGATCAAAGGAAAGTCTCGTGGTTATGCGAATGGAAAGTGTTCCTGCAAAATAAGTAAAGAGGGTGGAGAAAACTCCTATTGACGCAACCAGGAGCGCGAAGAGTACGGCGTCTCTTTCGCTGCGGTTACCGAGAAGAAAATCTAAGAATTTCCCGTTCACGTATGGCATGGCATAGGAGAGAGCGGTTCCAATCACCGTGATAGCAATGAAGACGAAAGCCCCTTTTGCTCTGATGAACCTCGAGAGAACGCATCGAATCAAGGAAGGCCCCAATCTACCCGCCACAAAACATCAATCACTGATACCTTACACCTCAACACAACAGGAGCGAAGATTTGCCAATGAGACTGCTTTAAGATTGCCTTGGGCCAATACGATCTCAAGCTCTTCCTACAAGAGAGTCGGAATCGGACATCTCCTCCGACGAACCTGGCAATCGGGCGGTTGAAATATCTTTTTCAACCGCCCGATTGCCACAATAGATTTGAGCATCCGCCCACAAACGTCCGCGTTTTATACCCATCAAATCCTTTGCCTTTTGTCGTCTAGACTAGAAAAATCGCTCGAAATAACGCAACCGGCCTGCTCGCTTGAAGAAACCTAAGCCCGTAACGTAGATGTGCAAACTTCCGAAACGCCTTGCGCGGCATAGTGCGTATAAACTTCGTCAACCGCCTAAGAAATATCTGAGTATCGCGCCGGGTCAAAAGCATACGATGTCGCAGCTATACCCTGCACCCATTCGGAACGCGGATTAATTGAATAGCCACACAGCATCATCATACATGCATCTAGACCTGATTTCCCAAGTATCCGACGTATTGATGAGAGCATCGCGGGTCGCCCCTGCACCATCGTCGTCACCCCTATTAGCAGTATTTACCGTTTTTCTCTAAATGCGTATCGCCACCCTTAAGAATACGAAGTGTTTTATCCAGACCCGATTGTCCTCCATCTCAAACGAAGGGATAAGGAATCTCATCCGGAATCGGCAGTAACGGAGGATTCACAACGACAAGCGAAAAACATGAGTCATCTCTCAGAGGGGAGTAAAGGCTCCCCTCAAGCACCCTAGTTTCGTCATCCAAAGAGTTGATGGCAGTGTTTTTCTTACAAAGGTCGACAACAAAAGGGTTGATTTCTACAGATGTTACATCCATGCCACAGTTGGTAAGTATCAGGCCCTGTATTCTGGGGCCAGAACACAAATCGAGAGCCTTCCGTGCGCTCTGCGGTGTAAGGCGCCAATCTCAGCAAATCTGTCCCACAATACTGCGCTGAAGAACAAGACGGAACCCCTGAGCCAAACTCCCCTATACCTTATTAAGGCTAAGACAGGCAAGTTCACGCACCCGGCATATTCCAGAATAACATCCTATTGTTTTAGATGCTCTACAAGCATGAACAGCCGCGAATCGGAAAGATCTTCTAGTTTCGCCCCGACTGACCGCCAAGGGCCAAAATGGCCCCTCCATCCCCGGGCGACTGGCTCTGGCGCGCCGAGGAGTGTCCCCAAGTGCCGGCAGAAAAGAAACGTCCCTATCTGCCGGCTAGAGGGCACCGAAGAGGATGGCGTAGGTAGTGGATTCGCCGAGCTTGAGCTCGTCGCCGGGATTGAGTTGGGCGGAACGGCCTGGCTCGACCTGAATGCAGACGCGCGTGGCCCCGTTTACCACCACGGTTCCGTTGGTGGACGACAAGTCCTCGACGTGCCAGATATTTTGAGCATCGCACCAGATATGGGCATGGCGGGCCGAGACATCGTCGCCGACGTCGGTAATATCGCCCTCACCAGTGGCCAGCGCACCAATCTCAACACCCTGCTCACTCGGCTGAATCCAGCGCGGGGCGCTCACGACAAAACTGTTTTGTACGCGCAGCAAGCCCAAGGGGTGCGCCGGAGCGGGTTCGCGTTCGCCCGCGGTCATCGACATGCCAAGCGAACGCGGCGTGGAGGTGCCTCCGCCACAGGTCGCGTGCGCGTAGTCGATGGCATAGTTCACCGAGGACCGAACATCCGCCGAACAACCGACGGCGACAAACAGCACCAGCACGGCCTCGGCGCGCTCGGCGGGCATGAGTTCCGCCGCCTGGGACAGGCGATCGAGCGCGTTGCGATAGAGATTCGTGTCCTGATGGCACTCTTCGAGCGCGCGTACCATCGGTTCACCTGCAGGACCGCACACCATATTGATCACAGCCGTGGAGTCCATGGGATTTCGCTGGCGCAGGGCCAGTTGCGACATAATACGCGCAGCCGAGGTACCGTATTCGGCAAAGTAGCGCTGCTGAAGCGTGCCGACCGGCGCGCGAACGATAAAGCGGGAAACCCAAGAGCGATCGGCGGCTCGGCTCTGCGGGCTGCGGCCGTCGGCGAGCGGACGGGACGAAAGCACCAGGCCGCACAGCTCGATATGGCTCAGATGCGCCGCGCGCTTAAAGATGTCAAACATGGCCCCGCATGGGGTGAGCTTAACTTGAGATGCCATGACCTAGGCCTCCTTGGTCGTAGAAATAGAATCGGACGATACTTCGACAGGTCCGCCAAAAGTACGGGCAGCTGCGGCTCCACCGGCAAGCGGAGTCGCCATCTGGGCTTTTGTGCGTCGCGGTGCCGAAACGGGAAGTTCAAAGGCAAAGCCCATCGCAAGCAAAAACCACGTAAGAGTATAGGTTGCAACCAGAGCGGCAACAAGGCCGCCCATCACGGCGCGTTGGGAAAATACGCTACATGCATCCACAACCAGTACTGGAACCTCGCAGGCAGAAAGCGCAAGCACACCCTGCAGGAACCCCGAGCGCCGATTGCGCGCAAGTGCCCCCGCGGTAACGCCGGCTATGCCTGGCAGCGCCAACGCCAGTGCGGCAATAATACCCGGTAGCGTCCCAGACCACACGAGCGATCCCAAAGTCGCCGTCACGCGAGCGCCCGACGCCAGCAGCGCGGCCGAAACCACGACCACAGCCCAAACCACGCCACAGACGACCGTCGCGCCGACCATCAGCGCGCGACGAACCGCACGGCCAGACGCATCCATGGGGCACGGCGTGAGCGGCTCGCCGCGGAGCGAACGACCGACATTTTGCGCATAGTGGTCACAAAACGCCGAGAGCGCCGCCTCGACCGCCGCCGGCTCGGGACGATCTTTTTGATGGCTGGACAGACAGGCCATCACCACGTCGAACAGCTGGGCATCGACAAACGCCAGCGCATCGCGTAGCTCTTCGGAATCCGGCTCAAGCCCTAGCTGCTGGGCCTGCTCGGCCGCGGCGAGCGCCACATCGGGCTCACGACGAAGCAGCTGAGTCAAATCACAACCGGGCGCATGGGCACCAATGGGATAGTCGGGCCGCGTGTCCATCTTGAGACGGTAGGGGCTCGCGATGTCGCGCGTCTTTTTGCGCGAACCCGAGGTGCCCGAAGTGCTCGGCGCGGCTTCGTATGGCGCGACGCCGGCAATGAGCTCGTAAACCGTGCTTGCCGCGGCATAGACGTCAATCGCCGGCGACATACGCAAAGCGCGCAGATCGGGAATATCGTCGGTGAGCATCTCGGGTGGGGCATAGGCAACCGTCGCGCGACGCAGCGTGGCATAGCGCTCCGTAAACGACGCCTTGCCGCCGGTACCGGCCACGGCCGACGCAGGCTCGAGCGCCAGCGACGAGCCAAAGTCGATCAGGCACAGGTCAAAGGTGCCCTCGGCAAGCTGCCGGTCAAGCGGTAGACGCGCCGTACGCACCATAATATTAGCGGGCGAGATATCGCGATGGACAAAGCCCTCACCCACCAGGCTCATACGGCAGAGCAGATCGAACAGGTCGCGACCCAGACGCGCCGCCACAAGCGGCGACAGGCGTCCGGCATCGTCCACGGCGAGTCGCGAACGCAAGCGGGCAAGCGTCTCGCCCTCGACCCATTCCATGACAATTGCAGGCACACCGTCGACCTCGCCCCAGCCATAGAGGCGGGGAAAGCCCCTAAGACCCGAAAGGGCGCGATGGCATTCATATTCCTCGCGAAATGCCGCTTTGAACTTGGCGACCAGCGCCTCATGAGCGGCGGCATCGTCAAACTCATCGCGCGTCGGCAAGATGAGCTGTTTGAGTGCCACGGCCTCGCCTTGGGCGTTGATGGCACGCGTCACGCGGCCGATACCGCCACGGCGCATGGTGGCATCGTCGGCAAACAGTATCGTAAAACGACGCAGGTAGGCAGGCAGTTCGTCCTGACCGAGCGCAATGGCCGGCTCAAACCCGTCGACACGCGCCAGGCGCAGGCCGACCATGGGATCGCGACCGAGCGATTGTGGTGTGGTGGATGCAAGATCGGTCATCATAGGGCAAGCGCCGCCACGTTATTCTTGAAGTTACCGAGTGCGACGTCATCATCGCCGTAATGGCCGACCCATTGACATAGGTTGGTGTAACAGCCCCACAGATTGGCATACTGCTGATACCACTTTGACCGGGGCGAGAATGTCTGACGACCGAACTCGGCTCGAATGACAAACATCTCCCCGACCAGGCTGTCGCACGGCCTGGGATCTCCCGTAGAGTTATAGGTCGAAACCACGTCATTGGCGCGAGAAACATAGCCGTCGAGCATGTTGTACTTGGTCACAAGCCAACTGTGAATGCTCTCTTCCTCAGCAGCGGAAAGGCCACCGGAGTTTGCATCGCTGTCAGTGTTGCCGCCCGTCGAACCGCCATTTCCAGACCCTCCGGCAGAGGAGCCCGACCCAGAACCGCCGCCCGAACTCGACGAATCCGAGCCGGAGCCAGAAGTATCCGAGCTACCGGGCTTTCCGGGCTGCTGGGCGTCCTGTTCCTGCTGCTTCTCGACCTTATTCACCGTTGCCGCCACGCTATTGTTGGACAACCGATCGATGATCTTGGTGTTGGTGAGCACGATGGTTTTGCCATTGGCAAGCGTGACTTCGTTGTCCGGGGCCTCGGCGCCGTCCGCGTCGTCAGTGCCAAACACAATATGCGCGACCACACTTGCCCAAGCATATCCAGTCGTGGTGCCCAGGTCACTTTTGACCTCATGCCCTACGCGCGGTTCGCGTGCGGCATGTGCCTGTATCATGGACGGCACGGTCATGCCATAGGCAGAAACGCCAGCTATGACCAGCACCAGCGAGCACGACAGCAGCGCGTACGCCCGAGGCGCCAAGCCCAGTCGGCGTCGCATGCGCACCGCGGCGCCGCGCTTTGTCTGAGTGCCACCGGCCGTATGCGTTCTCCTCCAACAAAAACACGCCGCTCGGGAGCGGCGCATTCATTCGAATCCACATTTGAGTGTATCAGCGAACCCAAAAGGTTGCGCAACGAATGGGCGAATTAAGGACGCGGGCGGAAGCATCCATGCGATAAGCGGATACGAAGCATCTTTGTTGCACAACAAACTCATAGTCGCACGGGGAAATTATGACTGCCCCGTGCGTCGCCAGGAAAACATACGGCAGGAGCAGGCTCGCCACCTAAATCGTGCGACGGGCCTCAATGGCGCGTCCAAGCGTAAGCTCGTCGGCATACTCCAGGTCGCCGCCCACGGGCAGGCCGCTCGCCAGACGCGACACCTCAACGCCCAGCGGCTTGATAGTGCGGGCCAGGTAGCTCGCCGTGGTCTCGCCCTCAATATTGGGGTTGGTGGCGATGATGACCTCATGGATATCCTCGTGGCCCAAACGCGCCAGCAGCTCGCGGATGTGCAGCTGCTCGGGACCAATCTTGTCCATGGGGCTGATCACGCCGCCCAGCACATGGTACAGGCCATGGTAGCTGCCCGTGCGCTCGATTGCCTGGACGTCGCGCGGCTCGCCCACCACGCAAATGCGAGTAGTGTCGCGCATCGAATCCTGGCAGATGGAGCACTCGTCGGCCGTGGCGTAGTTAAAGCAACGGCTGCAAAAGTGGACCTCCTGCTTAACCTCCAGGATGGCCTCGGCCAGGCGGCGGGCCTCCTCGGCATCGGCCTCGAGCAGGTAATAGGCGATGCGCTGGGCCGACTTGGGACCAATGCCCGGCAGACGGCCCAGCTCATCGAGCAATTTTTGCAGACTATGGTTGGCACTCATATATATGCGTGTCTTAGAACGGCATGCCCGGGATGTTGAGGCCGCCGGTGATGGCGCCCATCTGCTTGTTGGCAAGCTCGTTGACACCGCGGACGGCCTCGTTGACGGCAGCCATGATCATGTCCTGCAGCATATCGACGTCCTCGGGATCGAGGGCATCGGGGTCGATGGTGAGGTTGACGAGCTCCATCTCGCCGTTAACGGTCACCTTGACCATGCCGCCGCCGGCAGAGGCGTCGACGGTCTGGGACTTAAGGTTTTCCTGCGCGGCGGCAAGCTGCTCCTGCATCTTGCGAGCCTGCTTCATCATTTGCTGCATGTTCATACCGGCCATGATGGCTCCTTTACGTGCGGCCGCGCGACAAGCTGCAAGGGCAGCCGGAGCGCGACGGGACTTTCAAACTCAAAAATCGTACCACGGCGCGGGGCAAGCAAGCGGGGCGGACACGCTACCTCAGTCGATATACATGTCCTCTAATACAAACCACGCGCAAAGATTATGCAAGGCCGAATTATGCAAGGTTGCATAATATCGCATACTCAATCTAGTAGAGCCGAATCCGGCATTTCATGTGTGCCACTAAATAGCTAAATGCCAAACCGCTGCTCGAGGCGGAGCACATGGCGGCAGGGTATAATTTGATTGTCATAGATTGCAATTTGGAGGTGCCCCATGAATGCCCCCGACGCGCTCCAAAACATCCGCTCAAAACACCCCGTTGCATATGTGGTTCTCTATCTCTTTGTCGGCTGGGCATTGCTGGTTGTCATCACCCATGCCATAGCTTTTGGAGCAGAACTGCTGATAGCCAGCTCGGACCAGCCCGTCGTCAAATGGGAGACGACCGATGAATGCACCGACGGAACCCGAACCATTTACTACAACAGCCCGTCCCTCTACCAAGAGTTCAAGGTCAAGATAAAGGACTCCAAGATTGTCGATGCCGAACTGGGCTCTTTATTTACAATCGGAGCAACCGTCAACGCCGAGCAAGTCGAGTACACGGACGGCCATGCGACGTATCGTATCGACCTCAGCATCCTAGGCCGACCGTCACGCGCTTGTCTGCTCGAATGCGATATACGCGGCACCACACTACACATGTCCGAAATACAGATGCGCCCGGACAAAAGAAAGTGATATATGGCCGAGTCGGAAGAGACTAGGCATAGACTCGTCCGCCTTCGTAGGCAAAACGCAGGATGAGCGGGGCATTGTTACGCACGAAATCATCGAGTTCTTTGAGGTCCGCTTCGCTAAAGCCCTCATGTGACACCCAATTGAATGCCGGCAAGATACACTCCGCCGCGTCAAAACCCCAATCGCGCGGGCGCTCCACAACGACCTTCACCGTGTTGTCCTCACGGACTTCGGAATACGAAACTTGCGTATCGTCCTCGAGGCGGACATATTCCCACATCATAAGCTCGCTCCGTTCAAAGAAGTCTCTTCCTGAGCAGTATACCCGCCCGTACAGCTACTCCACCGGTTTGAAGATGGTGGACTGGCCGAAGACGCTGCGGATGAGGGCTTTGGCCTCGTCCTCGGTCTGCGGGATGCTTGGGGCTGCGCCTTGATGGCCGAAGGGGCTGCCCGCGCCGGGGTTGGACTCCCAGGGAGCCGCAGGAGCGTCCTCCTCTTTGGGG
>DXMX01000025.1:524-13645 GCA_019413955.1 Collinsella sp. | reverse complement strand
GTTGCAGCGGGCTTGGGCGCGGACGCCGCACCCGGCACGTCGAACGGGGGCAGATCGTCCCCGCCGGCATCGGCAGCAAAACCGCCGACCATGACATCGTCGTAGGGAACCTGCTCGGATTCCCACGGCGCAGACGGCGCGGCGGGCTGAGCCTTGGGAGCGGACGCGCGCTCGGGCGCTCGGGGTGCGGGCTCGGTCGGGAGCTTGCCCGTGGCAGGAGCACCGGCGGGATTGTCGGAGCGTAGCCAGGGGGCCTTAGCTAGGTCGGATGACTTGGGCGCAGGCGCGGCAGCGGGCTTGGGCGCGGGAGCCGGAGCAGCCGGTTTGGGCGCCGCGGGCTTAGGCGCCGACAGGGTCGGTGCCGCTACCGGCGCCGCTTTTGGCTGCGTCGCGCTGGCGCTCGAGGATACAGGGGCCGCCGAGGACACGGGTTGCGGGTCCGCAGATACCGCAGCCCGTGCAGATGGAGAATGCTCCTCATGTTGAGGAGCCGGCGTGCCACCCCCATCCAGGACATAGTCGACGGTACGACGACCGAAGACCGCGCAAACCGTCGGCAGGACCACCGACTGCGTATCGGCGCGACCGAGCATCTTAATGGCAAAAGTCGAACCCGCGGGGAACGAGACCGTGAGCTTGGAGCCGTCGTCGGCCGTGGCGCGGGCGTTGAGCAAAAGCCCTGCGTAGGAAGCCTGACGCGCCTTGACACGCTCGACAACCTCGGCCCATTTGCGCTGCAGCTCTCCGGCATCCTCGACCGCGGGCGTCTCGGCAGTACCGGCGGCAGCAACCTGGGCGGCATTGTTGGACTGGGGCTTAGGTACCGGAGCGGTGGCAGGCGCGGGGGCCGCAACGGGCTGAGGCGTCGGAGTCGGCGCAGACTGAGGTGCAGGCGCTGCAGGCTTGGAAGCTGACACGGACGCAGAACGGGACGCAGGCTGGGCAGCCGGAACAGCAGCACCACGGTCCCAAGGCATACCGCCCTGGCGCGCGGACGTACCAGCGGGGGCAGCGGATGCCGCCGGAGCGGCAGCACGGGCGCCCGAAATGAGCGTCGGCTGCTGGGCAGCAGCGGGTACGGATGCTGCAGGCGCGGCGGCCTGAGCAGCAGCCACGCTCGCCGGCACGGCGCCGTTGGCAACCATGGCCTCCAAGCGAGCCACGCGCTCGGCCAATGCCTCAATCGTTAAATCGGCCTCGGGACGTGCCAGGCGCGTGCAGGCGATCTCGAGCACCAGGCGCACGTCGCTCGCGCCCCTCATCTCCAGTGCGGCATCGTCGAGCACCGTCAGCACACGGGCCAGGCGGTCGGCAGGATGCTCGCCAAAGGCAGCGGCCTCGGCAGCAAGCGCCTCGGCCTGCTCGGAGCCGCCCTCAAACAGCTCGGCACGGGCACCGGCAACGCAGGCAACGTACACGTCACGCACATGCGCCACCAGGTCGCGCGTCAGCTCCAGCAGGTCGTTTCCTTCCTCGACCTGCGCACGGATCAGTCCATAGAGCTCGGCAACATTGCGATCGGCAATGGCGCGGGCAAACTCGCCCAGAATCTGGTCCGAAACCTCGCCTAAAAGCGAGCGGGCGTCGTCCGCATGCACAGAACCGTTGCCAAAGACGCTCAGCTGTTCCAGCGTGGACAACGCGTCGCGCATGCCGCCCTTGGCATGGCGCGCCACGATAGCCAGCGCCTCATCGTCGTAATCGAAGCCCTCCTGCTCGCACACGTATGCCAGGCGACGCTCAATATCCTCGTTGCCGATGCGATGGAAATCGAAACGCTGGCAGCGCGAGAGGATGGTCTCCAGAATCTTTTGCGGGTCGGTGGTGCACAGCACAAAGATCACGTGCGCCGGCGGCTCCTCGAGCGTCTTGAGCAGCGCGTTGAACGCCGCCGTCGTGAGCATGTGGACCTCGTCGATGATATAGATCTTGTACTTGCCGCGCACCGGGGCAAAGTTGACGGAGTTGATGATTTCCTCGCGCACATTGTCCACGCCCGTGCGGGAGGCGGCATCGAGCTCGTAGACATCGGGGTGGTTACCCTCGGCAATGAGCTCGCACTCCTCGCAAGTACCGTCGGGCATGCAGCCGCTTGCACCCTCGGCGCGCGCCGCCTCGGCATTGCGGCACAGCAGCGCCTTGGCCAGAATGCGCGCCATGGTGGTCTTGCCCGTGCCGCGCGGTCCGCAGAACAGGTAGGCGTGGGACAGACGCCCCTCGGTGATGGCGTGCTCGAGCGTCGAGACGATATGCTGCTGGCCCACCACGGAGTCAAAGGTGAGCGGGCGATACTTTCGGTACAACGATTCCATGGGTGCTCCCCCGGGTATACTGAGTCTTGTTGCCGCGGCGGCCATGCGGTCGCACGGCATACTGCACTCATAATAACCCGTACGGCGAGCCCGCCGCGATAGGAGTCCAAAGAGTATGGCAGACGCAGAGAGCAACCTCATTCCCTCCGAAGCAGCCGACCAGGTCGAGGTCGCGCTCGAGGCGCAGGCAGCAGCCGATGACGGCATCCTGTACCTCAACGAGTATCAGTACGAAAACGATCTGGTCACCGACTTCGCCCGCCTGGTCGCCTCGCCCAGACGCCGCGGCTCCCTGTATGTCGCCGCCGCCATTGCCGCCCTGCTGGGTATTGGCATGCTGGTAGCCGGTGGCAACTGGATCAAGTTTGGCGTCGTCCTCATCGTGTTCGGCGCCTTTTTGGCCTGGTGGAGCAAAAACCTGCACCACACGCTCGCCCGCGACTTTATCGATGCCGTCGAGGCCGACGAGTCCATGGGCGGCCGTTATCGCCGCGTCGCCGCCAACGAAGACGGCCTAATGGTCTGGGGCAAGAGCGGCAAGTCGCAGTTCTTCCCGTTTGACAAGCTCGACCACGTACTCGACGGCGAGCGCATCTTTGTTGCCATGTTCGCCGACCAGGGCGTGACGATCCCCAAGGACACCTTTGTTCGCGGCGATGCCGAGCAGTTTGGCGCCTTCCTTAAGGCGCGCATCAACAAAAAACTCCGCATCGAGACCAAACGCAAGAAGATGAAGGCAGAAAAGGCCGCTGCCGAAGCAAAACAGGCCGACAAGCCCCAGGACAACAAGGGCAAGCAGCGCAAGCAGAAGAAGAACAAGAAGAAGAAGCGGTAATCCGGCCGACACCGAAGGTGCCTCGTCCCGCGCCCGATTCCGAGTCGGAGCGCCTGAAATCGGGCGCGGGTACCGCCGATGGACCCATTTTGCCTAACTCTCGAGCTACTTCACTTCAAACCTTAAGAGCCTTCTCTCCGGCAGATCGGTCATCTTCATCGTATAAGTCCCGGGAAAAGCCTTCTCAAAACGGACGGTCTCGTAACCTTCGAAATAGTCGTTGGTGTTCTGCATCATAAATGGGACGAGCAACTCGTTTTCTGCCCCAACCTCCACGGCAAACGCAGCAGAGCCGCCAAGGACCGGCATGGCTTGCGTTATCAGATCGGTATTGACTACAAAATCATAGTTTGGCGCAGACTCCGGAACCAGATGCCAAACATACGCTTTGATTCCACCGTCGATATTATCCCTATTTCTGACACGCATCTTTACGGCGATAACGCACGTGATGTCGGCATCCTTCAGTCTCGTTTTCGTATCCACGGTGCCATATTTTGAATAATCGTCATGTGCTCGTTTGAGATACTCGCGCGGCGTGAGCAACTCTGCCCCGTCTATGCAAAACGAATACCCATCAGTCACCACATCCTTCGACCCCAGAAACGCTCCATCCATCGAGAGCCATTCGCCCTCCGCGTAATATTTCTCAGGAATGACCGTCCGGTTCCCGTTAACGACGCTCACCCTCATGCCCGCAAGGCCGGTAGCAGCACAGCAAAAAAGCGCGAGCGCCAATCTTCTCGTCCACAGGGTCTTCTTCATCGCGCTCACGACCTTTCCCGAACTTTCACAACGGCACCGTCGCGCATGCAGTAAACCCGATCGGCCAGTTCCTCGAGCACCTCTCCGTCATGGCTGGACAGAAGGACCTCACGACCCGTTGATGCCGCCATCGCCACAACGCGCTTGAGCATTTCAACGCCCGCTTCGTCGAGGGCATTCGTTGGCTCATCGAGAACAAGCAGCTTCGGCTTCTCCATAATTGCCGCAGCTATCCCCAGACGCTGCTTCATCCCAAGCGAGTATGCTCGGAACTTCTTTTTTTCGTCTGCATCGAGCCCCACGAGCCGCAGGGCAGAGCGAATGTCCTCGGGGGTGGCAACGCCCTTGATCTGAGCGATGAGCTTCAGATTGTCGTAGCCAGACAGATATCCCAAAAAGGAAGGCGCCTCGATCAACATCCCCAGACTCGGCGGGAACGAGATGTCCGCCCCAAGCCTTTGGCCATCGATAGAGATTTCGCCTTCGGTAGGCTTGATCAACCCGCAAACCGCTCGCATGAGCATGGTCTTACCCGAACCGTTTATCCCCTGAAGCCCGACCACAGTCCCAGGGTCAACCTCGATGGACACGTTGCGCAGGACATCGTTTTTACCCATGCGCTTCGATACGCCCCTTACGATCACACTCATATCTTGTCCCCCTTTTCTATAAGGTCGGCCCTTCGAAACCACAGTCCACCCAACGATAGGCATAACGACATAAGCCCAATTGATGACAAGACACTCGAGCCCGCCGCGATTCCCTCTTTGACAATTCCACCCCAGCGCAACAGCATCAAGGCGTTACCCAATAGCGCCCAATGTCGTGCATATGCCGAGCAGATCAGGTAGCTCATTAAAACCACAAACGAGACTGACGACCCAAGCACAAACCCAACCGCTGCCTGCGCAAACGCAAGCGCCTCAAAAGCAAATAAGAGACCTATGAAAAACGGCAGCGCATCTGCCTCGGCAGCTTTGAGAAACCACGGCGCCAAATTAGCCAGTTGAAGCGACTCACCATGAATGACCGCGCTGAACGAGGAGCTCACCACCAAGCTCCAAATCACAACAGAGCAAACCACCACGAGCAGTGAAAATGCCGTTACTGCCGCCACCAAGATAAAACGCGAGACCCACCAAAGGGTTCTTGCCCGGCATCGAACAAGCGCTTGCAAACCAAACCCGTGCAACGATTCGGTCGGATAGTCGAGTGTTGTATAGAGAATAAGCAGAATGAGAAATAGCCATCCTAGCGGAGGCACAAACATGACCCCGGGCCTAGGCTCAAACGGAGCAGATCCGGCAAACACGAGCGCAAGATTATCCGCAAACCCCAAGGTATCCGTTCTAACCCCATACACAGAAGACAATCCGTAGGCGTACACCAAGTTCGCAACGGTCACTGCCGCAATTGCAATAAAAGTGATGATGTTCTTCTTCAAAACGGTCCTCAGGTCCGCGGCGACCAGCCTAAACAGCATCAGACCACCTCGCGTCTTTTCCACGCCCCAGAAAAAGCCAACGAAGCAAGGGTCAATAATATGATTTCCGCAAAACCGGCTCGAATGTCTGGCCAGTTATTCAGCGATTCCGACCTGATGCTGTTGAGGATATTGCAGTTAAACCCCACACAAGCCATTACGCCGAAGATCCAGCCATTTGCAAAATGCCACGCAACCATTAGCAGATACGGGACAATTATCGCTTTGATTCTGCTACGAAACAAAATTGAGAAGCCAGTTACAGCCATGGATAAAGTCCCGAGCGTGACAGCATCGAACAGCGTGTATGCGAGCACATATGACAAAGGATGCGAATAAAATAGACCGGAGAAGTAGCTATGCAGGTAAAGTCCTACGTAAGTCGACTCATCGACCCGAGGAAGATACGCAGGAAAAAGCATCGAGACGATCAGGAAATTGACGAGCAGAGGAATGGCAGTCACTGTAAACGCGGAGAGGAAAGCAGACAGCATCTTTACGTTCACGTACGCCTTTCTGGAAACGCGCGTGCATATCTGCATGTCATAACCACTCAAACGCTCAAAGAGACACGACCAAGATCCAGCCAACATTGCAAGCAGGGGCAGTGCATAGAAAAACACCGACGCAGACAGTGGCGCGTTCGCGCTCACAACAATCCAGTTACCGAAGCTGCTTTCACGTGTTTGACCGAGATAATTTTCGGCTTGCACGCCAACGCCGTAACCAAAAGAAAGAAGGTTGTGACGCTCTTTTTCCAAATTTGCCCACGGCTCCAGCGCGGCAGCTATTGCAACTGCGACCGCAATCAAGAGAGCAAGGATAAAAGCTGGACGTCTAATCGTTTTCGACAGTTCGTATCTTGCGAGCTTTTGGTTCATACGTCCTCCTCCCCCTTCCGACCCAGAAAGCCGGAAGGGAGCCATTTCAAACAACTATGCGGGAAGCTTGTGGAAATGCCCGACGCAGTCGGGGCT
Organism: Collinsella sp.; assembly: GCA_019413955.1. GTDB lineage: Bacteria > Actinomycetota > Coriobacteriia > Coriobacteriales > Coriobacteriaceae > Collinsella. The sequence goes on along the minus strand of DXMX01000025.1, from coordinate 7,273 downwards.
CCATACACCAATAACAGTGCCGTAGCCAGACTCCGCCCATGCAGTCAGTCGCGCCGCAGATCGCCCGTTCTCACGGACGAGGTTATACATTTCCCACTGTCCCTTGTGATTCGAACGATACGTTCCCTGAGTACAATTCATGCTGCCGCTACCGCTTGTGTTATACGCACCGTCTGTATATAACCGAAGCGGATTTCCCGTATGGCCCTGGATATCCAGATAGAGCGATGAGGAATCATCCTTTTGACGGTAGCCAGTTGCACTCGTCCCGGCACATTGAAAACTAAATGCCTTATCGGCATTGTTCGTACAGGTCGTAATTCCCGTATCGGCGTTTTGAGTAATGCTGGAAACCTGAGAGGTGTCAAACTCCTCTTGTGCAAACGATGCAGCGGGAACCCCTAGGGACAGACCAGCTGCAATCACCAAGCCGACTCCGATTCGAGCAATAGCGCTCCTTGGCTTAGTCATGGCCTTCTCCAATCAAAAGCGGTTAACAATGCGTCGACGCACGGCAACCTTCGCATGAATAGAGAAAGATGTCTGTAAACACCCGCTATTGAGTTGATTGCTCAGGCGTTTACACGTTATTTACCTGCGATAACAATAAAATTAGCTCCGCCTTATTCTTGATCTTCAACTGGCGGTAAGATGCAGACCGCAGCGCTTGCACCGTAGATGCAGCGTAACCGACATCCTCCGCAATGGCCTTTGTCGTTGCCCCCTCTGCCGTCATCAGCAAAATTTGCGACTGAACATCAGAAAGGGAGCGCGACGTAAGCAGGGCCAGCTGGCGCACGCGGGCCGTTTCGGTGGACCCGTTCGCCCGGTACTCCAAGACGGCCTTCTCGTCCTCAACCGAGCGGGCGAGCGCGATGTGCGTAACGAACATGGGCACAGACCAGCAAACAATCACCGTTGCCACGACGACGTTGACAGCCGAACTTTGCCCCAACAACGACGCGAGGAACAACGGCTCGAAAACCGTCAGATCCTGCACCATATTGAGCAAGACAGCCCAAACAGGAGCCGTCGCCCCGAAGCAAAGCATCCATATCCCAAGCATTTTGCGCTGCGGACAGCTTCGCATCACTATATATGTGAGCAGCACCCCCGTCAGCACCGCAAGTCCATGGATTCGCCCCCTAGCGACCGCATAGATTAAGGCAACCGTGCCCATTGACACCAACGGCACGATAGCCCGAGCATGGGCATGCACCTTAAACGGACGCAGCCCAACAGCGAGCGAAGCCGTAGACGCCACGCCGCAAAACAGGACCGGCACAGCCATCAACGGAACGCGTATGCACATCAATGCCGCGATATAGATAAAAGACCATTCCACAGCAGATAGCACCGCCCATACGTACGGGCTTCCGAGCCAAATCGCTTCACCCGCTCTATCCAGCGCAGCGCCACGATTCGCTTTTCCACCCGCGTAGCGTAGCGACAGAAGCAGTCCGAGACCCAATGCGTAGCTTAAGAGGGAAAAGGCGACAGCCCGCGAAACACCGGACCCCCAATCGCTATCCGCCATTACCAAGGGCCCCGCCGCAAGGAGGATAAAGAATAATGTGAGCAGGTATCGAAACAGCCGGCGCGTTCGAGCTGATGCCACTATATCGTCAGCATGCCGCTGCGGTAGCTCATGCCCTACAGTATCGCCCTCACCCGCAAACAGCGCCACGAGCTCGCGTGAGCCCGCAACCGACGCCTTCCCGTATGCTCGGTGAAGCGTTGTTCTCACCGTCGATGGCTTCGTATCCGTCTCCTTGGCAATTTCCGCCGGCGTTTTCCCTTTGAGCAGCAGTCGAACAAACTGCTCTTCTCTAGGCGACAGGGCAGGGGAAAACACCCCCGCATCGAATGTGTCGGACGCACAGGCGATATCCGAATTGTTGTCCCGTTTCCCCCTTAGCAACATGCATACGAAGGCAGCAGCGATAACGGACCCCATCGCCAGCAATGCAATGACCACGGCATCGCTTGCGAAGTATGCCGCCTCAACAGCCGGAATAAGACCAATAGGAACTGCTACGAGCACAGAACAGGCAAACACGTCGCGCCGCCCATGGCCAAAGGCACGAGGGCGGCAAAACGGCGGGGCCACAGTCAATGCGAGATAGACCAACGGAATTAAAAGCGCAAGGCCAATTGACGCGGCCGTTACAGGGGGCATCCCCCATGGCTCGGGAACGACTCTCCATGAAACTCGACAGCAAAACAGCAGGCAAGACATGACGGCTATTGTTTCTGTAAAAATCGCGTCCTGCGGGTGACGAGTTTCCCTTTCGTCAGTCCGTGTCGACCTCTGCGTCAAAGGAGAGTCCGCCGTGCCCCAAATAACATATGAGAGAAGCAGCGATCCAACAAAGCACGAGACACACGAAACGCCATGTAACAACCAAATCGGTGCAAACACGATTGGAATAGAGTCTCCGCGAGCATAGAAAGCCAGGTCGGCCCATTCGGGAACCGTTGCAATAACACCAAGGAAAACACCGATGGCACCGAGATGCCTCGGCCTTCTCATTCCCCCCTTGCATAGCGCAGCACCATGAACAAACGCCGCGAGGCATGCGCCCAGGATAACGAGCCAGGTCATTGCACCTGACGCTAGGCCGATTGAAGATGAAAACCGGTGATAAGGGGTGACCGCCATTACGACAAGCGCAATGGCGCAGGCAAATGTAGCAGAACGGCGGGAAAAGAGCATACGGCCTCCATAGCGTGTCATTATATCGCTCGAGCCGCTCGTTTATCTCTGTTCTCACACCAGCCAGCATCAATGATTCAGGCGAACTCCAATCCGCGCCAGATCACGGTCCGGCTTTTGTTCGCAGTCCCCACATCAAAGCGGGATGCGGTTTCCTTTTGGACGCCGGTTCGGAAAGCGCATCCCGTTCCAGGGCAATATTCTGGGATGCAGTTTCCGCAGCCCACCCCATTTGGAAAGCGCATCCCATAATTTGGCTGAAAACTGAGATGCGCTTTCCAAACGAGCCGAAACGGGCCGAATCGATCGGGCCACCTCGCATCCCGCTATCCTCGCCATCTGCCCGAGCGTGCTACACTAGCAGCATCTATGCCACCGCGAACGGCTCGGCCCCGCGCCCGCCGCTCGCAAACGAACTTTAAACGCACGAGGGTTGGCCATGCCGCTTTTCTCGCAACATACCGCCCGGTTCTCGCCGGACGTTCCTTTGGAGGGCACCAGCTCTCGCGAGCTGCTCAAGCGGTACCAGCCGCTCGAGACACTTGCGACCGGCGGTTTTGGCTCCATCGAGATTTGCCGCGACACGCACCTGCGCCGCCGCGTCGCCATTAAGCGCATCCCCCTTATCAACGGTGCCGGCATGCCCGCCAGCGACATCATGGATGTCCTGCGCGAGGCGCACACTGCCGCCATGCTTCAACATCCCAATATCGTGCAGGTCATCGACTTTACGCATGACACAGCCTATGCCTACCTGGTTATGGAATATGTCGATGGCATGTCGCTGGCCGAGTTTTTGCATCGCGTGGACGGCCACTCACTTACCTTTGACGAGGCCGCGGCCATTGCCGATGCCCTGGGCCAGGCGCTCACCTTCGCCCACAGTAATGGCGTACTCCACCTGGACATTAAGCCCGCCAACGTGCTCATCGACCACTCGGGCAATGTAAAGCTCACCGACTTTGGCATGGCGCGACTGTCGTCCGCCGGTGGCTTTGGCGGCTCGCGCGGCGGCACCATCGGCTACATGCCGCCCGAGCAGCTCGATATCGAGACCGGCACGGTCGACGAACGCGCCGATGTCTTTGCCCTTGCCTGCGTTATCTATGAGGGCTTGTGCGGCAGCGCTCCCTTTATGGCGGCCACGCCCGCCGACTCGCTCGACCGCATCATCGGCGGCGCCACCTATCCCAGCGAGCTGATACCACACTTTCCCCCGGGAGCCGAGGCCGCGCTCATGAGCGCGCTCTCCCCCATGCCGCAGGACCGCCCCAACAGCATCGAGGCATTTTGCGACCAACTCCTTGCCGGTCTGGGCAGCGTGCGCGAGGGCCGTCGCAGTCTGGAGCAAATGGTTGGCGAGCTTTCGGATGACGAGCAAGAGCTCGACGATATCGAGCCGTCGTACTACGAGGACGACGCCATCGAGGTCGACCCCGCGCTCGGCTGGGCGGGCACGCGCTGGAGCCATGCGCGCGACTACACCATGCACGCTATCTCGGCGCTAACGTGCGGCACCTTTAGCTTTTTGCTGATGCAAACGGCCGGGGTCGCGGCGCTTCCCGGCCTGGTCATTGCGGCAATCGCGATCGGAGCGGCGGCTGGCCTGGCCCCCCAGATTGGCTCGGCCATCTCGGCTGTGGGCTTTTTGGTGCTCATGGCCAACGCCACCATGCAGGCGCAGGGCATCCTGTCGATGTTGCCCGTCGCGGTGATCTTTGCCGCTGCCATGTCCGGTTGGTGGATCGCCTGGGGTCGCACCGAGGCTGCCGCGAGCGCCGCACTCACCTGCGCGCTTGCGCTTGGCTGTCTGACCGGCAATACCTTCCTGGCAGCTGGGGTCGCCGCCGGCGTCGCGTCATTTTGGCTCGGCCCGGCAAGCGCTGCCGCGGCAACGGGCATGGGCGCGCTTTTTGCCCGTCTGGCCACGGTCGCGCTTTCAGCCGGAGGCGTGCTGGGGCTCGGCAACGTTGCCGCAGCGCTGGAAGACCCGCTCCTTTGGGCTGCCTTTGCGCTGGTCGCGACAACTGCCGCGGCGTCATCTGCGCTGCTCAATGCCCATGCCAAGCGTGCCGATCAGGGCTCAAACCTTGCCGCAATCGCCGCCATCGCTGTCACCGGCATCGGCTGCGCAGCGGCATCCTGTCTTGCACACCATATGGAAATTGCCAGCCTTGCAGCCGCGGTCGCCGCCAAGGCGGCAGTTGCGGGAACCCTATCCTCTATAATCGTTGGGATATGCCTATATTTGCTCGGATACCAAAGAACCTATACGGAGAGTGATCTTTCGTGAACTTCCTGAACATCTTCGAGGACCACGTGGCCGGCATCTTCGGTGCCACCCGTGCCCCGTTCTCCTTTAAGAAGCTTGCCAAGCAGGCCGCTCGCGACATGGAGGATCAGACTCTGGTGATCAATGGCGTCAACACGGCGCCGGCACTCTATACCATCCTGATCGCCGCCGACGACGATCCCATGCTCGCCCCGTTCTACCCCGAGCTTTCGCGCGAGGTCCGCGAGTTTGTGAAGGCGCAGGCCGAAAAGCGCCGCTATGTCTTTGTCGGCGAGCCCCTCGTGCGCTTTATGATCGATCCGCAGCTGCGCGCCGGCAAGTTCTCGGTCTTTGCCGAGAACGTCGATGCCCCCACGCTCGGTCGCCTGTACGAGGAAGAGCGCGCCTATCAAAACGGCCTGGGCCAGAACAACTCCGCGGCAAGCCGTGCCGCCAGCGCCCCGCGCGCCGGCCAGCAGCAGTTTGCTGCCCCGCAGCAGCAGCGCCCCGCCGCCATGCCCCAGCAGCAGCCGACGCCTCGCGCCGCCGCTCCCGACCCGCTTGCCGTGGCAGATCCCTTCGCGCCTAGCGTCCCCGACCCCGCCGCTCCTATCCCGGTGCCGCAGACCGTCTCGCGCGACGCGCTTGCCGGCATGGGCGGAGCCGCCGCGACCGGTGCCGCCGTGGGCCTAGGCGCCGCAGCCGGTATCGCCTCCAACATGGCGAGCACTCGCGCCCCGCAGCGCCCGCTCGCCCAGCTCGTCGACGTCGTGAGCGGCGAGAGCCATAGCATCACCTCCGCACAGGTGACCATCGGTCGCGAGCGCTCAGTTTCCGACATTGCCCTGCGCGACCCCAACGTGTCGCGCCGCCACGCCCAGCTCACCTTTACGGGCTCGGATTGGTCGATCGAGGACCTCAATTCCACCAACGGCACGCTCGTCAACAACCGCCGCATTACGCGCTGCCCGCTGCGCAACGGCGATCTACTGACGTTTGGCCTGAGCACCTTTGAATTTAGGGGATAGTCGCTTATGAACATCGATATCGTCCTTTTTGCAGGCCGCATCGTCCTGGTCGCCCTGCTCTATATCTTCCTGTTCGCCGTCATGAAGACCGGCGTGGGACTTGTGCGCGGACAGCGCCGCGACTCGGCTATCTGGACGATCGATGTGGACAAGGGCCCGCGCGGTATCCGCGGCATCCACGTAGACATGCTCGGCCCCGTCATCGTCGGTCGCTCGCCATCTTCGGACATCTGCATCAACGAACCGTTCGTCTCGGCCTCGCATGCGCGCTTTTCGCTGCAGGGCCCGGCGCTCATCATCGAGGACCTCAACTCGCTTAACGGCACGCTCGTCAACGGCCGCCAGCTTGTGGAGCCTGCAACGCTGCGCGAGGGCGACGAAGTCCAGATTGGCGACGTGGTCATGAAGGTGAACCGTCGATGATCGACGAGGAGAACAAGTCCGCAACCATGACCGAGGCACCGGCTGCCGCCACAGCTGCGCCGGCCCACGCCGCTCCGGCGGGCTCCGCACCCGTGGAACCCGAGGACACCGTGTTCTCCCTGCCTCTTTCGCATGTAACGCATGATATTTCGGATCTCGCCGATAACGAGGACGAAGAGAATGCCGTAGCGGCGCCCATCGGCGCACATGCTGCGGAACAGCCCACAGCGTCCGAAGCAACCCCGGCGCCGGCTCACTTTGCAGAGCCCGTCGCCGCGGCAATCAACGAGAGCGCTGCGGTGTTTGCGGC
>DXMX01000025.1:0-514 GCA_019413955.1 Collinsella sp. | reverse complement strand
CTATAGACTCGGGCGCCCGTGTCTACGCCGGCGCCCGAGTCTATAGACGTCAGCCCGCAAGACGACGAGTCGACCGCCCGCGTGTCCGAGGAGCCCGACTCCCCGGACACCGGCGATTCCGAATCAAACGCCGAGACCGACACCGTCTCTCCCGGTGACACAGCCGAGATCGACGTTGCCGCCGTTGAGGCCAAGCTCAAAGACCCCGGGTCGACCATGAGCTTTGAGCCCCTGACCGAGGAGCGCATCGAGACCGACTCGACCTATGATGCCGGCACCACCACGCAACTCATGTGGGGCGCCCGCTCCGACGTTGGCTGCGTGCGCCCGCACAATGAGGATTCCTACCTGGTGCAGTCGCCGCTCTTTTGCGTATGCGACGGCATGGGTGGTCACGCTGCCGGCGAGGTAGCCTCTTCCATCGCCGTCGAGACTATTGCCAAGACGGCCCCGCAGTCCGCCGACGCCGCACGCCTGGCGGCAGCCGTCGAGGCCGCTAACGCCGCCGTAATCG
>DXMX01000024.1:22179-24909 GCA_019413955.1 Collinsella sp. | reverse complement strand
AACTGGTGCGGGGGATGGCGGACGCTTTCCCCGGCGGAGTGCTGGTCTTTGATGCTGCCAATCGGACGGCAGTAAAGATGATCGCAAAAACATGGCTTAAGACTGCAAAAATCAAGGATGTTGGGGCATATTTTGCGGTTTCGGATGCCGCCAAGGAAATCGGCGCGTGGGACAGCCGTCTGCAGGTCACAAGTCGCGGCTATATGCTGGGTTATAACGATTTGAGAGACCCTTCTGTCAGCGGCTTTTTCCGGTTTCTCGCAAGGGTCGGTGACAACGGGATGAAAATGCAAATCGTGAAAATAAGATTTTGAGAGGCAAAAATGCAAAAGACGAGCACTTCTTGCCGCTCAATTGGCAAGAAGCGCTCGTCTTTTCTTAACGCGTCGTATGGCGGAGAGAGCGCAAGTTACGCGAGCGCCCTTCTTGCCAGCTCGGCCGCGCCAAGGATTCCTTGGTCGCCGCCGCAGCCCGGAGCGCAGATGTAGCTCTCTATGTCCTTAAGCTCGGCGGTCTGGATGTAGCCACCCAGATATTCGAGGGTCTTCTTGCGGACGATGCCGTAGAGCTGCTCCTGGTGCATCACGCCGCCGCCGAGGACGATACGGCGAGGCGAGTACATGAGCACGAGGTTCGCGCACATCTGCCCCAGATAATCCCCCTCGAGCGCCCACACCTCAGCGTTGTCCGCGAGCTCGGCCGCGGGCTTTCCCCAGCGCGCGGCGATGGCGGGGCCGGAGGCGAGGCCCTCGAGACAGCTCGCGTGGCTCGGGCAGACGCAGCGTCCCTCCTCGGTGGGACGGGTCCTTACCAGCATGTGGCCGGCCTCGGGGTGCAGCATGCCGTGAAGGAGCCTGCCCGCGCACATGACGCCCGCGCCCACGCCGGTGCCGATGGTCACGTAGACGGCGTCCTCGAGCCCCTTGCAGCAGCCGAAGACCACTTCGCCGAGGCAGGCAACGTTCACGTCCGTGTCGTAGGTCACCGGAATCCCGAGGGCGTCGGCGAACGCGGCGCGAAGACCATAGCCTCGCCACGCGAGCTTGGGCGTCTGGAGGATGGAACCGTAGCGCTCATCGTTGGGGTCGACGCAGGTCGGGCCGAAGGCGCCGATGCCCAACGCGTTCACATCGCGGGCGGTGAACCACTCGACCATTTGTGGGACGGTCTCGGCGGGCGTAAGCGTCGGGGTCTCCATACGGTCGAGAACCTCGCCGTCGCCGGACACCACGGCACAGACCATCTTGGTCCCGCCGGCCTCGAGGGCGCCGAGCCTCATTTGCTTTTCGCTCATGTGATCCTCCTTACAAAGGGACGCCCGCAGTCATGGTCAACCGCGGGCGCCCATAACGTTGGCTTGTTTCGAGGCGACCCTACCTGGGCACGCGGTCCTGCCTTGCGGCAAACGGGGCGAGCACGGCGTGCGGCTCGCTTTGGTACCAGTAGGCGACGGTGGAGATGTCGTCCTCGCGCTCGTAGAGCTTGATGTCGTCGTTGCCGAGGTCCTGGAACGTCACGCGCAGGTCCTCCTTGAACGAGATCGGGTCGGGAAGGTGCCACCTGTAGAGGCCGTGCCTGGGCAGCGCGTCGTCGTTGGTCGCGAGCATCGGGTTCGGGTTCGGCTTGCCCGCGCTGAAGCGGTCGCGCGTGGCGTCGCGCGTCGAGCGGTACGGGTAGCCGGCGAACAGCGTGTTGAAGCACTGCGCCTCGGGCAGCGCGTGGGGCGGCCTGTCGAGGAAGGCCCAGGCACCGCCGAAGTAGTCCTCGGCTCCCGTCGAGGTGACCGTGGGGAACTCCTCGTCGCCGTCGAGGAAGAACTTCATCTCGCCCTCGCCCCACCAATAGCGCTCCAGGGCGCACAGGGCCATGTAGGTGCCGACGTAGTAGCCCTTACCGCGCACGCCGTCGAGCACGGTGTAGTCGACGCCCCTGCGGGTGCTGCGCTCGCGGTTAAAACGGGCGTGGAAGTACATGGCGTCGTCCGGCACGTCGGTGAGCGCGTAGTTGAACGTGTAGAAGATGTACTTAATGAACCCGGGGTGCTCGCTCGTAAGCGTGACCTTGGCGTGCTTCCTGAAAGGCATCTCGAAGTAGCAGTTCATGCCGCCCGTCGGGTTCACGCAGATGGGCATCGAGTTGACGATGGCGCGCTCACCGAAGCCGTTGCCGAAGAAGTCGCCGACAGGGCACTCAACCGAGGGGGTCTCCTCGTCGTCCCAGTAGAAGCGCAGCACGAGGTCGCGCATGACGAAGCTGCCGGCGGCGGTCTTGTCGGGGACGGTCATCCAGATGTGGCGGATGATGCCGGGGCCCTCGATGTCCGCGAGCGTGATGGTCTCGCCGGACTCAAGGGGCACGCAGCACGAGCCCTTGCGGCCGACGCCGAGGTGGCTGGCCGACATGGCGGCACGGCCCTTCTCGCCCGTGATGTTCTCGGGGGTGATGGCGCGGCTTTCCTCACCGCCGTGCATCCACACGTCCTTAAGGAACTCTCTCATCGTCGACCTCCTCTATTCGTCGTCTTCGCACTCGGCGGAACTGGCACCGTTCACGTAGACGATCTGCTGGCGCGCCTCGTCGACGAGGGCGTCGAAGTCGAGTTTCTCGTCGGGGCGCGCGAGCGCGACCGTCATGGCGAGCGGGAGGTTGACACCCGCGATCACGTGGATCCGGTCGGAGGCGAAGCGGGAGAAGCGCTGGTTCACGCTGCCGCCGAGCGCGTCGGTGAGG
>DXMX01000024.1:20457-22169 GCA_019413955.1 Collinsella sp. | reverse complement strand
CGACGACCTCGTCAGTGCCCGAAAGAGCCGCCTCGACCGCCGCATCGAGCCCCTCGCCGTTGTCGTTCACGTAGGCGCACACGGCGTTGACGGCGTCGCTCTTACCCGTAAGGAACTCGAGGGTGTCCTTGAAGCCCTGGGCGAGAAGGGAATGGCTCGCCACAACTATCTTTCTCATTGATTCACCAATCTCTTGGGTCGAAGCTAGGCGAGGATGCCAGCGGCGGAGGCGACCATCGCGAGGACGATCACCACGAGGATGAGGACCGTCATGCTCGCGTTCTTCTTGGTAAGAAGGTAATACGCGCTTCCCGTGATGGCGGCGGGGATCATGGCAGGCAGGATCTTGTCGAGCAGCGGCTGAATCTCCATCGAGACGTCGCCGAAGCTGAAGCTAATCGGGCAGGTGACGCCGATGACCGAGGCGATGAGGCAGCCGACCACAGTGAGGCCGAGCACGGAGGCGGCGGCAGTGAGGTTGGGAAGCTTCTCGCTGAAGTCGGTGACGAGCTTCACGCCCTGCTTGTAGCCGAACTCGAGGGCGTGCATGCGGACCCAGAAGATGGCCAGGATGAGCGCGAACCAGATGCCGGCTCCCACGGGGTTGCCCTCGATGGCCATGTAGGCGGCGATGGAGCCCATGATGGTCGGGATCATGGTCATGAGCAGGGAGTCGCCGACGCCGGCGAGCGGTCCCATGGTGCCGATCTTCAGGTCTTGGACGGCGTCCGCCGCCGCTAGGCCGTCGCGTTCCTCCATGGCCACGCAGGCGCCAAGGATGATGGCGGCGAGCCAAGGCTGGGTATTGTAGTAGCGGAAGTGGTTGTTGAGCGCTTGCTTATAGTCCTCGTCGTTCGTGTAGATCTTCCTCAGGACCGGCGAGAGGGCGTAGGCGACTGAGGCGCCCTGCTGGGTCTGGTAGTTGAAGGTGCACACGCTCATGAGCCAGCGCCAGTTCGCGTTGCGCAGATCCTTCTTGGTGACCTTGTAGCCGGAGGGCTTGCCCTCGGCGACGGCGGTGATGTTCTCGTTTTCCATGGTTACTCATCCTCTCCGATGAAGGCGTCTGCGGAAGCGTGGGCGGCGAGCTCGGTGTCCCTCTCGGCACGCTGGTAGAACGCGATCGCGAGGGCAACGCCGACGATGGCGGCGCCGATGATGGGCACGTTCAGGAAGGCCGAGAGGAAGAAGCCGACGAGCAGGTACTGGAAGTACTTGCCGGTGGGCATGTAGCGGAGCAGCATGGCGATACCGATGGCCGGGAGCATCTTGCCGGCGAGGGTGAGGCCGGAGAGGAACCACTGAGGCATGACCTCGAGGAGCCAGTTGACGGCGGGCTGGCCGAGCGTCACGGAGACAAAGACGGGCAGGGCGGCGCACAGGCCGAAGAGCGCGGGGCAGACCCACAGGATGGCGTTCATCTGATTGAACTTACCCTCGTTGCAGAACTTCTGGGACTTCTCGACGACGAAGCCGTTGAGGATCTTGACGATGACGTCGAGCTGGATGCCGAGCATGCCGACCGGCAGGCCGATGGCGAGGCCCGTGTCCGCGCCCAGGGTCACGCCGTAGGCGGTGGCGATGATGGCCATCGTGCCGTAGTCGGGAATCGACGAGCCGCCGAAGCCCGCGACGCCGAGCTGCATGAGCTGGATGGTGCCGCCGATGACGAGGCCGGTCTGCCAGTCGCCCATGACGACGCCGGTGATAAG
>DXMX01000024.1:12955-20447 GCA_019413955.1 Collinsella sp. | reverse complement strand
GATCATCGGGATGCCGTAGTAGTCCACGTGCTTGATGAAGGCCAGCAGGGTCAAAAGGACGACCTGCAGGATAGTGAAGTTGACCATGATCCCTCCTTAGATGAGGTCGGCGACGGAGACGGGCTTGTCGGCGGGCACGAACTGTGCCGTCACCTTGACGCCGCGGGCGATGAGCGCCTTGTAGCTCTGGACGTTCTCGGCGGAGGCATAGGCGCGCTGGGTGAGCTGGACGCCGCCCTCCTTGACGAGCGAGCCGCCGACGATCAGCGACGGGAGCTCGATGCCCGACTCGACCAGGTGAAGGATCGTCTCGGGCTCCTTGGCGATGACAAAGACCTTCTCGCGGTCGTACTTGCCCGCCGCGAAGTTCTTGAGCGCGGTCTGCTCGGAGATGATCGAGACGGCCATGCCCGCGGGGCGCGCCATCCTCATAGTGGACTTCAGGACCTCGTCGCCGGCGACCTTGTCGTCGATGACCATGACTCGGGTCGCGCCCGACACCGGGGCCCACTGCGTCACGATGATGCCGTGAAGCAGGCGATTGTCGATTCGTGCCATAACAACACTCATGTTTGCTCCTATCAAATGAAGTTTTACGTTCGGTACTGCCTCGGCGCTATCCGGATTCGCGCCGGGCAAGGGGTTATCGGATTATTGAGGACGCGCAGTCAGCTTGCGGCGGCGCGGGGAAGGTCACTCGTCGAGCAGGAGGTCCGAGGAGCCGAGGCGCTCTTCTCGCGCCGGGGCGGCGCTCACGCTTATGTAGTCGAAGACATATGCGATCTCGCTTACGGGAACCTCTACGCGATAGCGCGTCGAGATGCTCGAGAAGCTCTGCCTGAAGGACTCGATGAAATCGGCACGCTCCTCCTCGAAGCGGTCCTGGCCAACGTAGGTCTCAATGGGGTTTCTGGTAACAAGGCGCTCGACGAGACAGCAGAGGTGGACGTAGAGCCCAATGATGGCGTTGCTGCCGATCTTCTCGCCTGTCCTGCGCTGAAGCTCGTGCACGGCGCTCTCGATCTCGTGGAATAGCCGCTCCGGGTCGAGGATGGTGATGGAGCGGATGACGTTCTGCAGCGTCATGTTCGAGAGCAGCTTCTCGTGGAAAGAAGAGAGCTCGGAAGCGTCAAGCCACCTGCCGAACACGGCATCAACCTTAGAGGCGGACGCCGTCGACATGATGTCCTCGAGGGCGACGAAGGGGACGGAGGCGACCCCGGGGTCTCCCGTGCCGATGACGGCGCAGACGCGGTGCTCGGAGAAAACGGCGTCGTTCGACCCGTTCGCGACGAGCTGCTTGAAGGGCCTCGTGAGCAGGCGCGCGCCTATGGTGCGCGGGAGGCTCTGCGAGACGAGCTGGCGTATCCTCTCCGCGGCGTCGACCCCGGACTCGGAGCAGAAGACGATGGCGTCCTCACGGTTGACGCGCTCGATCACCTTGCAGTGCGTCACGCACGCGGCGGTCGCATCGCCAAGAACCTCGGCGATGGACTTGCCGCCGAGCAGCCCGACCCCGATCTCGAGCGCAAGACCGGTAGAGACGTTGTTCACCACGCCGATAGTGGAGTCGGTAACGTTCTCGAGGGCCTTATAGGCCTCCTCCAAGGAGCCCATGTCGACGAGGAACACGACCCCGGTGCAGTAGGAATGGCGGTCGACGAGGCGCTGGAGCGGACCGACGATGTCCTTCAGCTGCTGGTCGTAGGGCATGTCGACAGCCTCGTACACATGCATGCCGAGCATACGGTTCGCCGCGTCGGCGATGCTCGTCGCCGTTGAGTAGCCGTGGGACAAGATGACGCAGAGCGTCCGAAGGGCCTTCGCATCGCGAGACTCCGATGCGACGCACAGCGTCAGAAGCGTCTTCGTGAAGTGATCGAGCGAGATTCCCAGCGCCCCTTCCACGTCTGCGGCGACCTGATCGGAGACACTCGAGGCAAACGGTAATTCGGAGGTCACGGCACCGAGGAGATGGGAGATTTGCTCCGCACAGGCAGACTTTCGCTTAGCCAGGCCGATACCCGGCCACAACTGCAGGCAAATCTCCTGGGCCAGTAGAAAAGCGACCTTCCTCGAAAGCTCGATGCCATAAGAAGAGCCTGCGTCGGCAAGGACCGCGCCCACGACGCGCTCGAAGGCGCGCGACCTCGAGGAGGCGACGCCGTGGTCGAAGAACAAGTGATCCTCAACGCCGCGCACAGCGGAGACAGCTTGCGAGACAAGCTCGGAGACAGAGAGCTCCCCGGCGCAGAATCGCTCATCGAGGGAGCACAGGGCATCGAGCGCCTGCTCGACCGGCCCTGTGCTCTCGGCGGCATCCAGAGACGCGTCGATCAGAACGCCATCGTCGGGCTGTTGATCGATCTGCGCGGAGGAGAGGAGCCCGCTGGGAAGAAGATACGGGCGAACGACGACGTAGTCGCCCTCGCGATTGAGGAACGCTTTGGCGCAGCAGTTCGTCACGCAGGCGCGCAAGCCGGCGATGTTATCGGAAAAGTCCGCGTTCACGAGGCAACGGTATGCGCCGCGGCTGATCTTCACATCAGAACCGATTCGGCACCCCTCGCTGCGCAGGAAGCTCAAGATGAGATCCTCGCGCTCCTCGGGGGTCCGCTCCTTGAGTGAGGGGACGCGGGCACAGATGGGCATTTTGCTGTAGGCCGAGGAAACCTTCAGGTCATCGGCGGAAAGCGTCGTCGAAAGAACGAGGCGAGCGCGCGGCGCATCCTGGGAGGCATCGAGCCCGAGGGCCGTCGCAAGGCAGTGCTCCATCGCAGAGGGAGAGAGTGCCTCGATGCCGTTGACAAAGACCACACCCCCGCGCGCTTTCGCGATCGACTCGTCAAGAAGCCCGTTGAACGAGGCGGCGTCCGGGACCCCGGCGCAGTCGATGCGCACATAGGAGGAGTCGCGGGACAGCAAGCCCTGGTTCTTGCCGTACTCGTACACAAGGCGAGAAAGGAAAGACTTACCGACACCCACGCCGCCGCTCAAGAGGATGGGCAGGCCAAACGGAGGGTACTGAACCGCAGCCTTGCACTGCTCGACAACGGAGCTGAGGCTCATGTCGAAGCCCACGGCACGCGCGAAGTCGCGGTGATCGGCGATTCCCGTCGCCTGGATGAGGTCGGCGAGCGAGGCGTACTCGCTTGCAGAGAGCTTTACCTGAAAACGCTTCTGGAACGCGCGGCGATGAAAATAACGGACAGGCCTGCCCGCCACCTTAACCACAAGACCGGCGCGAACAAGGTCGTTGAGGTACTGGCTCGCCAGGCTCCTGGAGATGATGAGTGTCTCGGCGATGTCGGAGGTGGACAGACGGGCAAGGTCGTCGAGCGAGACGGCAGAGGTGAGGGCCTCGAGATGCTCGAGAATCCTGTCCCTCATGTCGACGGGTTTCTTTGCCAAGCTGTCCTGTGTGGTCTTGTCCATGACTTCTTACCTCCTCGTACAAGGAGTATAAGGGGAGAACAGAGAACGGAAGGGGGCGCGTGGGGGAATCAACAGCTCCGAGGAAAAGTCCACCACTTGAGGGGCAGAAAACAACGGCCATTGAACATTCAGGGCCGACGCTCAACACTTCGGCTCGACACTTCGCTTTGGAAAGGGCCCTGCACGATGGTGCAGCCCTCCATCTCGCAGCACAGGTCGCCGAAGGTCGCGAGGATGCGCTCCTTCTGTTCCGCGGGCGAGACGACTCGGTGGGCAAGGTCCTCTCAAAAGGGGTCGTCCGACGCCGCAAGACCTCGATGACCGACTACCGTCTCGAGCAAGTGGCGGATTACCTCTGTACTATCGAACTTGCCTTGGTCAAGTACGAGGCCAAGGAGGACGGTGAGACGTACAACAAGTTCTTCGGAGGTATAGGCTCTTTCAAAAGGAACTGGTTCAAGCAAGCCCGCAGCAAGCGGATATAGGTGGCCTCGCGGTTTCGCAAGGAACGGCCAGCTCTCCTCTGGCGAGGAACACCGGGCGACGTGCCTCGAGCAGCGGAAGCTGAAGCGCAAGCAGAAGCAGCGCGGGCAATGATCGGTGCGGATATGGGCCCAGACGTGAACAGTGCTACGTCCCCTGTTCACGGGGCGCGAAACCGCAAAGGTTGCACAGAGGTTGCAAAATAAGAAGCCCCCGACCTGTTTTCGCAGGTCAGAGGCTTGAAATCAACGAATATCGTTTACTCCCACTCGATGGTCGCGGGCGGCTTAGATGTGATGTCGTAGCACACGCGGTTGGCGCCGGGAACCTCGGCCACGATGCGGCCGGAAATGCGGGCCAGCACGTCGTAGGGCAGCTTGGCCCAGTCGGCGGTCATGGCATCGCTGGACTCGACGGCACGCAGGATGATCGGGCGCTGATAGGTGCGCTCGTCGCCCATAACACCGACGGACTTGATGTCGGGCAGGACCGCGAAATACTGCCAGCAGCTGTGCTCGGAGTTGCGCTCGCCAGTCTGCTCAAACAGACGCTGGTTGTAGGCGTCGAGCTCCTCGCGCACGATAGCGTCAGCGTTCTTGAGGATCTCGAGCTTCTCCTTGTCGACCGCACCGATGATGCGGATGGCCAGACCCGGGCCCGGGAAAGGCTGGCGGAACACGATGTGACCCGGCAGGCCCAGCGCCAGACCAAGCGCGCGAACCTCGTCCTTAAAGAAGTGGTCGAGCGGCTCAATAAGGTCGAAGTGCACGCCCTCGGGGAACGGGATCAGGTTGTGGTGGCTCTTGATGGTGGCCGTCTTGCCGCCCGTCTTACGAGCGCCGGACTCGATGATGTCGGGATAGATGGTGCCCTGAGCCAGATACTTGACCGGCTTGCCATCGGTCTCGAGCTGCTGAGCAACCGCGAAGAACTCTTTCCAGAACTGCGTACCGATGATGCGGCGTTTCTCCTCGGGCTCGGTCACACCGGCCAGAAGCTCGGCATAACGGTCCTCGGCGTGAACATGGATAAAGTCGACGTCAAACTGCTTGGTGAAGACCTCCTCAACCTGCTCGGGCTCGCCCTTGCGCAGCAGGCCGTGGTTGATGAACACGCAGGTCATCTGCTTGCCCACGGCGCGAGCACCCAGCGCAGCCACGACGGAGGAGTCGACGCCACCGGACAGGGCCAGAATCACGCGGTCGTCGCCGACCTTCTCGCGGAACTCGGCCGTCATGGTCTCGACCAGGTTGTCCATGCTCCAGTTGGGCTCCAGGCCGCAGATCTCAAACAGGAAGTTGCTCAGCAGCTGCTGACCATACTCGGAGTGCTTGACCTCGGGGTGGAACTGCGTGGTGAAAATCTTGCGCTCGACGCACTCCATGGCGGCAACCGGGCACACGTCAGTGCTGGCGGTAACGGTAAAGCCCTCGGGCACCTCGGAAACGGCGTCGCGGTGGCTCATCCACACGGTCTGCTCCATGGGCGTGGAGTTAAAGAGCTTGGCGCCGGCCGTGCGCGTGATGGTGGCGCGGCCGTACTCGCCCACCTCGGAGTGGCCGACCTTGCCGCCGAGCGTCACGGCCGTGATCTGATGGCCGTAGCAGAAGCCCAGGACGGGAAGGCCCAGGTCAAAGATGGCGGGATCTATAGACGGAGCGTCCTCGGCATACACGGAAGCCGGACCGCCGGAAAGGATGAGCGCAGAGGCGTTCATCTCGCGAATCTCGTCGGCCGAGATGTCGCAGGGGACAATCTCGGAATACACGTTGAGGTCGCGGACGCGACGGGCAATGAGCTGACCGTACTGCGCACCAAAGTCGAGTACGAGGACCTTTGCGGAAGCCTTTTGATCCATGGTTCCCCCTCTTGTTGGCGGGGAGCCGGTGCCCACCCGCGTGAATGAACGAAAATAGCCTTCATAGTGTACACGTTATATGGGGTTTCTCGCCCCTCGCAGCCATCAGCGCACGGCAAACGCACGACCTGGGCCCCTGTTTGACGGCAATTGAAGTGTTTTCAAACGTTACAGATGATGTAATACGTTTGAACATTGGACGCCCTGTGCCACAATACTGCCGAACGACTCCGCCTCTGCGGCGGCAAATACGATAGGAATACCAGCATGAAGCGCATCCTTCTCATCGCCACGGGCGGCACCATCGCATCGACCGAGGACGGCAACGGCCTCTCCCCCGCCCTGACCGGTGAGGAGCTCGCCCAGAGCGTCCCCGAGATCTCGGGCCTCTGCGAGCTCGACGTCGTGCAGCCCATGAACATCGACAGCACCAACATGCGCCCCAGCGACTGGATGTGTATCCGCGACGTCATCGTCAAGGGCTATGCCGACCACGACGGATTCGTGATTCTACACGGCACCGACACCATGAGCTACACCGCGGCGGCGCTTTCCTATCTGATTCAGGACAGCCCTAAGCCTATCGTGCTCACCGGCTCGCAAAAGCCCATGGGCAATCCCTTTACCGACGCCAAGCTCAACCTGTACCAGAGCCTGCTCTATGCGCTCGACGAGCATTCGCACGACGTTTCGATCGTGTTTGGCGGCGTCGCCATTGCTGGCACGCGCGCCCGCAAGCAGCGCACCATGAGCTTTAACGCGTTCATTAGCGTCAACTATCCGCCCATTGCCTACATCCGCAACGACCGCATTGTGCGCAACGGGCTTCACGGCACTCATCAGAATGAGAGCCCGGTGCGTTTCTACGACAGTATCGATCCGCGCGTATTTGTCCTTAAGCTGACGCCCGGCGTGAACCCGGGTATCCTGGACGCCCTAGCCGATAGCTACGATGCTGTAATTCTTGAGACCTTTGGCATTGGCGGTATTCCCGAGTTTGGCGAGTCCGGCGATTCGTTCCAAGAGGCAATTTTCCGCTGGGTCGATTCGGGTCGCACCGTCGTTATGACCACGCAGGTCCCCGAGGAGGGCCTTGACCTGGGTGTTTATGAGGTCGGCCGAGCTTACGCCGATCATCCGGGTATTTTGCGCGGCGACGATATGACCACCGAGACGCTCGTGGCCAAAACCATGTGGGCGCTCGGCCAGTCACGCGATGCCGCCGAGATCCAGCGCCTGTTCTACAGCCAAGTCAACCACGACCGTATCCCGATGGCGTAATTCAGTTGTCGACGGGTATCCCCTATTCGATGCCCTCGAGAAGCTCTGACACCGTCATGCCGAGTGCGGGCGCGATCTTAAATAGAACCTTGAGCGTGAAATTTGCCGTCCCATCTTCGATTCGGTCGAGGTAGGGTCGGCTGATTCCTGTCGCCACACAAAAATCAACCTTGGAGATACCAAGGTCCCTGCGTGTCTCTTCGACCCGCCTGCCAAGAATCTGTTTCGCACGTTCGTCCATGCAGCCGAGTTTGAAATGGAGCCGAACATAAACGTAAACTATAGTTTACGTTTTGCCGAATACACAGGAGTTTTCTATGTCGGGTTCTTCGGTCCGCATGTACCGAGCCACGCTTCGCACAAACAGCGCACCGCCCAAGCTCGTCGTCGTTGAAGCAGAAGCCCTTTCGCCCGATGAGCGCACGGCATTTGCAT
>DXMX01000024.1:0-12945 GCA_019413955.1 Collinsella sp. | reverse complement strand
ATTCTGGTCCCTTGCCCGGCGCAAGGTGAACTTGCCATCCAATGCCAAGCGCACAGCTGCTCGCTCAATCAGGCTGCCGTGATCGCAACCAGCCAACGCGGTCTGCCCCTTCTCCTGGAAGCCGGTATCGCACTCGCCCTTCGCGGCGCCGGATACGAAAACGAGGCCGCCGCCGACATGGTCTTTAAACCACGATCGAGCGGCGGCCTCGCAGCAGCCATTGAATATGCGTGCAGGCTCGTTGCCTAAAAGGACAAGCTAGAAACCAAAGCCAAAGCCCGTTCCAGTAATCGCCGAGTACATAAAGTAAACGTTGATCACGTTGAGGAACACACCCGTGATGCAACCGTTGCGCAGGTAGCGCTCGCACACGATGCGCGCCATGGCGGCGGAGTCATCATTATTATTTGCCTGGCGTCCCGCCGTAAAGTACGTCGCCACGCTCAGCAGCAGATTGAGTACCGGCAGCGCCAACAGCTCGTAGCTCTTGCCCCAGCGCGTCACCTCGCCGGCGGCGTTAAACTTCGTTGCCACCTCGGGGCCAATGTTGGGGATAACACACGCTGCAACCACCAGCGGGATCACCGCAAGTACGAGCAGCGCAATACCCATGTACCCAGCTTTTTTGCCGTATTTAAACATATGCGTCGCCCTTACACGTTAAAGCGGAAGTGCACGACGTCGCCATCGGCCATGACATAGTCCTTGCCCTCAATACGCAGCTTGCCGGCGGCCTTGGCGCCCTGCTCGCCGCCGAGCTCGATGTAGTCGTCGTAGCCAATGACCTCGGCCTTAATAAAGCCGCGCTCAAAGTCGGTATGGATAACACCGGCGGCCTGCGGAGCGGTCGCGCCCTGACGAACCGTCCAGGCCTTGACCTCCATCTCGCCGGCCGTAAAGAACGACTGCAGACCGAGCAGCTTATAGGCCGCCTGCGCGAGCACGTCCAGACCGGGCTGTTCCAGGCCCAGGCTTTCCAGGTAGTCGGCGGCGTCCTCGGGATCGAGCTCGGAAAGCTCGGCCTCGATCTTGGCGCAGATCGGCAGCGGCTTGACGCCGTCGATGGGCGCCAGATCGTCGTTGAGCATATCCTCGTCCACGTTGGCCACATACAGGATGGGCTTCATGGTGAGCAGGAACAGCCCCTTGGCGGCGGCACGCTCCTCGTCGGTCATCTCCATGGATGCGGCGCGCTTGCCCTCGTTGAGCCAGGCAAGCAGGCGCTTGGCAACCTCGAACTTGGGCATGAGCTCCTTGTCGCGCTTGGCCTCCTTCTCGAGCTTAGGCAGCTGCTTCTCGAGCGTGCCCATGTCGGCCAGGATGAGCTCGGTCATGATGGTGTCGGCATCGCCGGCGGGATCGACGAACTCGCCCGTGCGGCCCACCTCACGCATGACGTTGGGGTCCTTAAAGTAGCGCACGACCTCGCAGATGGCGTCGGTCTCGCGAATGTTGGCCAGGAACTGGTTGCCCAGGCCCTCGCCCTCGTTAGCGCCCTTCACCAGACCTGCGATGTCGACGAACTCGACCGTCGCCGGCACAATGCGACCCGGGTTAACGATGTCGGCAAGCTTTTGCAAGCGGCTATCGGGCACGTCGACGATACCCACGTTGGGGTCGATCGTGGCAAACGGGTAGTTGGCGGCAAGGCCGGTCTTTTTGGTAAGCGCGGTGAACAGCGTCGACTTGCCCACGTTGGGCAGGCCCACGATACCGATGGAAAGGGACACGACAGCTCCTTTTGGTACAGGTACTTCAAACCGTATAAGTATAGCGCCGCCGCAGCATCCGGGCGAATCCGGACACCGCGGCGGCGCAAATGAAGCAGAGATAGAGCTCGCTGACTAGTCCGCGAGCTTCTCCACCTGGTCGAGCATCTTGTCCAGCTTGGCCTTTGCCTCGGCCTTGACCTTCTGGGCCTCTTCGTGGGCCTTGGCCTTCTGAGCGGCCTTTTCCTCGGCCTCGGGGTCGACAACGACCAGATTGGACGCATCGTGCTCGACCAGCTTGAGCGCATGCTCGGGGCACACCTTGACGCAGGCTCCGCAACCTAGGCAATACGTGGACTCCAGTGCAAAGCGACCGCTTCCCACCAAATCGCAGGCAAACGTGGGGCACACGTTGACGCACTCGCCGCATGACGTGCACTTGTCAAAATCGCATTCCGGTGTGCTCACCTGCATATTCTGGGCAAGCTCGGGGTGGTTCTGCAGCGTCGAGAGCACCAGCTGCCGCCCGTGCGTGAGCGAACGGCGACGCTTGGTCGTCGTGGTGCCGCACATGGTGTTGAGCGTACGCTCGAGCTGGGTAATCTGATGGCGATGAGCCTTGAGCTTTTGCGTCACCGAGGCCAGCGCCGCCGTCGCCGGATTGAGCTTGGTCACCGTTAGGCCCGTGGTGCGGGCAATCTTTTCCATGTACTCCTTGCGCTCGTACTCGCGGCGCTTATGGCACTTGAGGCTCTTGGGGTCGACCTCTAGGCCCATACCCGTGCCAGACCACTCTTCGGCCTTCGCAATCGCCTCGCCAAGAATGTCCTCACCGCCGGTGTTGCGGCATTTATCGCACACGCCCAACGGCAGGTACACACTCACGTTGGGATAGTCGGCCAGTACCGAGAACCAGGTCTCCGCCGTAATATCGCCCACGCAGGCAACGACGACTTCGTTTTCGCGCGGCATGCGCTTAAGGGCACGCGTGCAGGTAACGTAGGCGGTCTCGTGGCTCGTAGCCGCCGAGACAATGTCGTCGTAGACGTTTTTGGGTGCAAGGCGCGGAGAGATGATCGCCTCCGTCGGGCAAGTAGCGGCGCACAGGCCGCACTTGCGACAGGAGTCGAGGATCTCGATGGAGTCTTCCTCGACCTCGATAGCGTTGACCGGGCACACGTCCATGCACGCGGTGCAGCCGCTCTTTTCGTTTTTGCAGGTCAAGCACGGAATGGTGTTGCCGCGCGGGCGCTCCTTGTAGTCGGCAGGATTCCACTGCGGCGCCGATGGATCGAGTGCATCGGTCACGCCGCCAAGCGGGTTTTTAAGAAAGTCGAAACCCTTGCTGATCTCGATAATGTCATCAAACAGATCGTGTTCCTGCGCCATGCGCGGCCCCTCCCTGAGCAGTGCAAACAAGCAAGAGATAATGATACGCTATCGGCCCACGCCTCGGGCAAATTACACGCGGAGCATCTTTGCGGCAAATAGCCCATGGCCTATCGCCGCCTCGATTGCACAAGGTCAATCAAGTGCCAAGCTATGCCTCGCACATGAGCTGCACGAGCTTTTGTCTGGTCACCTTGGCCTGCTCGTTGGCCATATTGCGCTCGTTTCTAAAGACCGCATCCGCAACGCTCATCAGGTCGGTATCGGAAATCTCGCCAAGTCCCAGCTCCGCGAGCGTCGTCGGTAGACCAACGCGCTGGCAAAACTCGAGCACCTGATCAAGCTCGGGCGCACGCTCCAGGCGCAGCTGCACCACCAGGCCAAATGCCACGGCCTCACCATGCATGGCCTTGCACTCGGGCAGAATCGTCAGGCCGTTGGCTATGGCATGGGCAAGCGCTAAGCCACCACTCTCAAAGCCAACACCCGAGAGCAGAATATTGCACTCGATCAGGCGCTCAACCGCTGGCGATGTACGGCCCTTTTTGAGATCGCGCTTGGCAGCGACGCCGCACTCCATGAGTGTGTCATAGCAGGCACGAGCCGCAACCAAGGCCAAGTGTCCCGGCGCGCCACCGTGCTCGTTGGCGCCGTGCGCCGCGGCGCACGAACGCGCCTCGAAATACGTTGCCAGCGCATCGCCCATACCAGCGACCGTCATACGCAGCGGGGCCGCCGCGACCACGTTGGTATCGACCACGACCAAGTCTGGATTCTTCTCGAGCATCAGGTAGCGGTCGAACGACCCATCCTCGTGATACAGCACCGAAATCGCGCTGCACGGACCGTCCATCGACGCCGCCGTGGGACATACACACAACGGCAACTCGGCATAAAACGCAACGGCCTTGGCGATATCGAGCATCTTGCCGCCGCCAATGCCCACCACCATGTCGCAATACTCGGCCCGGGCTTCCTTGGCCATTTCGACAACGGCATCTTCCGTACACGGACCGTTGTAAATCTTAAAGAACGGCTCGCTTAGATCTTCATCCAGAAATCCATCGACGATCTGCCTGCACAGCCGATCCTCGGTGCCCTGGTCAAACAAGACATAGGCAGCGCAGCCCAACCATGACAAATACCTGCCCTGGCGCGAAAGCTCCCCCGGTCCCTGAACATACCGGCCGGGACCGCCGTAAACCATAGGAAGCGCCATACGAGAATCCTCCCTTCATCAAACAACGATTGGTGCAAAATAACCTGACCCCTTTGCACCATAGCAAAAAGGGGCAAAGCCATCTGTTGGCTTTGCCCCTTCCTTAGCTTGATTTACTCATCCATGAGATAGTAGTGGCCCAGTGCGTCGGCACCCAGGATGGCGTTTGCGACCATCTCGGGCGTCACCTCAAACGGCATGTTGCACATGGTGTCCTCGGGCGCGCACGCGGCCTCGGCAACAATCATGGCCTTCTCGCGCGTAAGCTCGGCAACGCCAAGTTCCTTCATCGTGACCGGTAGGCCCAGCTCAATGCAGAAGCCCAAGACTTCCTCGAGTTTCTCAGTCGGAGCATCCTCGAGTACCAGCTGGACGATGGTGCCAAAGGCGACCTTCTCGCCGTGATACATGCCGTGGCACTCGGGCAGCATCGTCAGACCATTGTGGATGGCATGAGCAGCAGCAAGGCCCGAGCTCTCAAAGCCAATGCCCGAAAGCAGCGTATTGGCCTCAATGATGTGCTCGACGGCAGGCGTGAGCGCGCCCTTCTCCAGCGCGACCTTGGCCTTGACGCCATCGGCCATAAGCGTCTCGTAGCAGAGCTTGGCGAGCGCCAGACCGGCCATTCCGCCCTTGCCGCCGGCGCAGGTGCCGCCGTCGGCATCGTGCGTCGCCTGAGCCTCGAAATAAGTTGCGAGCGCATCGCCCATACCGGAAACCGTCAGGCGCACCGGGCTCGCCGCGATAACCGTCGTATCCATAAGGACGATATTGGGGTTTGCCTTAAGGAAGAGGTATTTGTCGAACTGGCCGTCATCGGTATAGAGCACCGAAAGCGCCGAACACGGGGCATCGGTCGAAGCAATGGTGGGGCAAATGATAACCGGGGACTCCAGGTAATAGGCGACGGCCTTCGCGGTGTCGAGGATCTTGCCGCCACCGACGCCGACGATGATGTCGCAACCGTTGTCGCGAGCGAGCGCAACCAGGCGATCGACCTCGCCCTTGGAGCACTCGCCGTTAAAGTCCTCAAACAGCAGCTCGGCCTTGGCCTCGGCAAAGCCGCCCTCGATCTTGGCGCCGACGCGCTTCTTGCCCGAAGGCGTCACGATGACGAGGGCCTTAGCGCCGAGCGGCTCGACATAGGAGCCGAGCTTGGCGAGCTCGTCCGGACCCTGGATGTACTTGCTGGGGCTATTGAAAATTGCAGCCATAACTATCCCATTCTCTAAAAAAGAAAGGGGCTCCGTACAGATACGTGCGGAGCCCCTCGTTACGATAACAAGAGTCGATTAGAAATCGATGTCGGTGTCGTAGTAGCAGGCCTTGAGGATCTTCTCGAAGTCGGCAGCCTTGGTCTCACGCGGGTTCTCGGGCGTGCAGGCGTCCTGCTCGGCGTTCGCGGCGATCTCGGGCAGCTTGGCGAGGAACTCCTCCTCGGAAACCATCTGCGGGTTCTCGGCGTCGACCTTCACGCCACCATTCGCGTAATCCTTGATGGACTGCGGAATGTTGAGCTGGTCGTTGAGGTCGCGAATCTTCTGGACGAGTGCGGCGATGAGCTCCTCGTTGGTCTCGCCGGGAAGGTGCAGGATCTCCTTGGCCACGTAAGCGTAACGCTCGGCAGCACGCGGGTCCTTGGAGTTCCACTGGATGACCTTGCCCAGGTACATGGCGTTAGCAGCACCGTGGATGATGTGGCCGTTCTCAAAGGCAGCACCGGTCTTGTGAGCCATGGAGTGAACGATGCCGAGCAGGCCCGAGGAGAAGGCGATACCGGCGATGCACTGAGCCTCGTGCATGTGCTGACGGGCCTCATGGTCGCCAGCATAGGACTTGGGCAGCCACTCGACGATCTCGCGGATGCCGTGCAGAGCGTTGGCATCGGTGAACATAGAGGCGCAGGTGGAAACGTAGGCCTCCATGCAGTGGGTCAGAGCGTCCATGCCGGTGTGAGCGCACAGCTTGGCGGGCATGGTGTAGGTGAGCTCGGGGTCGACGATGGCGACATCAGGGGTGATGTTGAAGTCGGCCAGCGGGTACTTGATGCCCTTGGCGTAGTCGGTGATGACGGAGAAGGCAGTGACCTCGGTAGCGGTACCGGAGGTAGAGGAGATGGCGCAGAAGTGAGCCTTCTGACGCAGCTCGGGGAAGCTGAACGGCTGGATGATGTTATCGAAGGACTCCTCGGGATACTCGTAGAAGACCCACATGGCCTTAGCGGCATCGATGGGCGAGCCGCCGCCGATGGCGATAATCCAGTCGGGCTCGAACTCGCGCATGGCCTCGGCGCCCTTCATGACCGTCTCGATGGACGGATCGGACTCGACGCCCTCGAACAGCTTGACCTCGAAGCCGCCCTCTTTGAGGTCGGCCTCGACGTCCTGCAGGAATCCGCCGCGGCGCATAGAGCTGCCGCCAGAAACGATGATGGCCTTCTTGCCCTTGAGGTTCTTCACCTCGTGGCGAGCGCCCTCACCAAAGTACAGATCGCGAGGATTGGTAAAACGTCCCATACTGTGCCTCCTAAACAAGCCCCTCTTAGACTTGCGTATATAACGGAGCACCCAATTGGCTCCGTTAGGACCGGTTTGCGCGTTGCCGGCGATGACAATGCGCGATGTCTAAACGTCTCAACGCTCAGACAAACACTATTTTACCGTTCTGGTTGGTCAGTTATTCACCTAAAGCCGCCAATGATGAAACGTTTTTTCTATCCCTGAAGACCCTTGTGCGGCATTCATACTCCCAAGCTGGGCAAACGTTTTATCAAGGTTGACTACATATCCTGGGCAGGACGGTGCCCCTCCAAAATATGCACCGTTCGCCGCCAAAAATCGACCGTTTGCGGCACCGTGATACCACTCGGTCGTCCAAGGTGCCGACATTTGTGCGACATCCGTCTTCGTGGTGCAAAGGTGCAAGTCCAAGTGCGGCACCCCCGGTGTGCCACATGCGGGTAAACTAGAACCTTATATAGAAACATTTGAACCCTAACCGCAGCAAAGGAGGCCCCATGGCATTCGATCCCATTCAAGAGGATTGCCATCGCCTCGTTCTTGAGGCCTTGCGCCGCGACAATATCCCGCTCACCGACGCTGCCGCCGTAGAGCGTCTGATGGAACAATTCACCCGCAACCCCGCACCGCTCATCGTGCACGACCGCGACCGCGCCGGGCACCTCATTGCCAAGGTGGTCGAGGCTGTCGACTACCGCATTCCCTTTATCCCTGACGATACCCAGGCAGAGCAAGAAGAGACAGCTGCCGAGAACATGCTCCGCGAGGCGGCCGCACTCGATCCGGCCAACTGGGACGCTCAGCGCATGCTGACGGCACTCACCGCCGAATCCAACGAGGAATACGTACAGTACCTGGTGTCCAAGTGCGATGAGGTCGAGCACGACCTAGCGCTCAAAATCGCCTCGGCCCAGGACCCCTACGAGCGCGAGGCCGCAGGCGACCTTACGCGCCGCCCCTATCTGCGCTGGCTTGCCGCCTTGGCATCGCGCGCCCTCATTAGCGGCCGCTATCGCATGTCGCTCGAAGCCGCGAATCGCAGCTTGGACTTTGCGCCCAACGACCCCGCTGGTGTCCGCCACACCGCGATGCTCGCCATGGCAAAGCTCGAATACCCCGCCGAGGAGCTCAAGCGCTTTCGCTCCGCACACTCCGTGCCGTACCTCGCGAATACCCCACTGCGCCGCCGCCCCAAAGATGCGGAGCGCGACTTGGACCCGTGGACGCTCATCGCGCTGATGAGCACGGCTTGGCGCGAACTGGACTACGAGGGCGCCGAGCACTACCTGCGTATCCTTGTGCGCTCGTGTCCGCACGCAGCCGAGGCACTCTACTTCCAAACC
The DNA here is from genome assembly GCA_019413955.1 of Collinsella sp. Classification (GTDB taxonomy): domain Bacteria; phylum Actinomycetota; class Coriobacteriia; order Coriobacteriales; family Coriobacteriaceae; genus Collinsella. The sequence continues at coordinate 4,766 of DXMX01000024.1, read as the reverse complement.
GAGTTTCCCGATGGCGTCTATGCCCGCGTCAACGTGGGTGTGGGCTCCACCGACGAGCTTGTCCTTGCACTGTCCGAGGCGACGCCGGTACTGCAGGAGGGCCTGGGCGCCCCCGACAACGCCAGCTTTGCCGCCTGGGTCGCCACCAACGACATCGTGCGCTCCCAAATCGACGAGCGCATCCTGCGCGCAGCCGAGCAGGGGCTTCCATTTAAGGGAGGAGACCTCTAATGGATCCGAGCGTCTACATCCCCGCCTACCTGGAGCGCACCTATCTGGCGTCGCACCCCGAGCTCACCGATGCAGCACGCGAGCTTGTCCATAACGACATTAGTGCGAATCCCCAAAAGTACGCGCAGTCCGAGCATGCCCAGGCGCTGCTGTCCTATGCCGGTGTTCATCGCCACCTGCTCGACGAGCTCCATCGCATCGAAGATATGGGCAGCGACGAGGAGTTTGAGCAGACGCGCAATCGCCTGTTCGACGACATGCGCGATGAGCTGCTCAAGATTGTCCGCGTCGACGCACTGACCGTCGACGCGCAGCTGCTCGCCATCATCCTGGCCGACACACCCGTTGACGCCTGCCTGGGCGACCTGATGAAGCTCGAGGCAACCACGGCCGATTACCTGCAGCAAAGCGTGCCCGGGTTCGATATGGAGGCCCCGCACTACTGGGCCAACAAAGTTTTGACGGACGGCGTGACGACGGCAGAGCTCACCGTGAGCGAGCCGGCGCTTATCGGGTGGCTTCACACACTCGAGGCCATCTCGCAGCTGTGCATGGCGAGCGCCCGCTACCGTGCTGCCGTCAACTATTCTCGCCGTGTTCTTAAGGCGGAAGGCTATCCCACCCGAGCGGCAGGCACCGTGTTACTCGCCCTCGCTCGCTTGGAAGACGAGGACGGCTTTTTTGCCCTGGCCCACCAGCTCGAGGAGCAGATGGGGGCCGATGCCCTCGAGAACTCTCCTTGGTATCTGCTCGCCCGCACGATTCTGCTGTTCAAAACAAACAAGATGCGCCCGGCGACACGCGCGCTGCGTGAGTTCGCCAACCGCTGCGAGGGTGGCGCGTTCTTCTTACTGAACCCCATGTACCAGACACCGTACCTTCCCTGCCGGCCCGAGCCACACGATCCCTGGGATCTTTCGCACCAGGCCGTTTGGGAAGCGGACGGTATTATCTCGGACACTCCCGACTTTGCCCCCTGGGCCAACGCCTGCGAAGATGTATCGCAGCTTGCCCAGGAATTTGCGCGCCGCTACGGATTTTAGTGACGCACTCGACCCGACCATGTCGTTTACGTTAGGAACGGTTTCATGAACCTCCGCTCATCTCTTGCCTGCACCTCGAGCGATATCGCTCGCTGGGGGCTGCGCTCCGTCCTTAAGCGCCAGGGCGGCGTACTCCCCGGCCGCATCGCCATGAAGATCGACCCCGAGTTGCTGAGCGACCTCGCTGGCCTTGTCGACCGCAGCGTGGTGATTACGGGTACTAATGGCAAGACCACCACTTCCAACCTCATCGCCGACGCCGTTGCTGCCAGCGGTGCTGCCGTGGTGTGCAACCGTGCCGGCAACAATATGGAGCCTGGTGTGGTAGGTGCTCTGCTCGAGGCCCGCGGCGGCCTTAAACACACCAGCAGCGGCAAGCGCGTGGGCGTTTTTGAGTGCGATGAGCTTTACACCGTACGCGTTCTGCCCAAGCTCAAGCCGACGTACTTTGTGCTGCTCAACCTGTTCCGCGACCAGCTAGATCGCTATGGCGAGATCGATCACACCCAGGAGGTCATCGCCCACGCGTTGGAGCTTTCGCCGGCAACGACGCTCATCTACAACGCCGACGACCCGCTGTGCGCCTCGATTGCCGCGCGCGTTCCCAATGCGAGTATTGCCTTTGGCATCGACGGCGCCACCGACACCGAGTCCGACCGCATTAGCGACTCGCGCTTTTGCTCGCAGTGCAACGCCCCGTTGGAGTACGACTACGTGCAATACGGCCAGCTTGGCGCATACCATTGCCCCTCGTGCGGTTGGGCACGCCCCGCACTGGTCCGCCGTGTGACGGGCGTGAAGCTCGGCTGCGACGGCTACGGCTTCGACCTGGTCTTTGGATCTGCGCCCGACGCGGCTGCCGTACACATCGCCACACGCTACAACGGTCTGTACATGGTCTATAACGTTGCCGCCGCCTTCTTTGCCGCACGCGAGTTGGGCGTGGACACGGCGTTTCTACAGCCTACGCTCGATGCCTACGTCCCCGCCGGCGGACGTATGGGCCGCTGGGAGATCGCCGGCCGTACCGTCGAGGCAAACCTGGCCAAAAATCCCGTGGGCTTCGATCGCCAGATCCAGTCCATTAAAACGGCAGGCGGCAGGCTCTGCGCCTTCTTCCTGAACGACAACGACGCCGACGGCCACGATGTCTCGTGGATCTACGACGTCGACTTCGAGCGCATCGCCGACACACCGGGTCTTGTCGCCTTTGCCGGAGGCACGCGTGCGCACGACATGCAGGTACGCCTCAAGTACGCCGGCATCGATGCCGCGATTATCTCGGACGTCGCGCAGGCAATTGGCGCCGTTGCGGATGAAGCCGCAGGCGACACTTTCTATGCCGTCGCCAACTACACGGCCTTCCCGCCGCTGGTCAAAGAACTCGATGGGCTGAAGGGTGCCGATGCAGCCACGGTTGCTGCCCGCGCTGCAACGTGTGCCGATGGCAGTGCCGTCCCCGTCGGCATCGCGCCAGTCGAGCTTTCGCGCCCGCTGCGCATCGTCTACCTGTACCCCGATGCCCTCAACCTCTACGGCGACGGCGGCAACGTTATCGCCCTCGAGCGTCGCTGCGCCTGGCGCGGCATCCCCGTTCGCGTGGACGAGGTCCGTATGGGCGAGTCACTCGATCTCACCGATGCCGATATCGTCATGATGGGTGGCGGCTCCGACCGCGACCAGCTAGCCGTGGCACACGAGCTGCTCGCCCAAAAAGACAAGGTCGCATCCTATGTTGAGGATGGCGGCTCGCTGCTCGCCATCTGTGGCAGCTATCAGCTGCTCGGCCGTTCGTACTATATGGGCGAAGATCGCATTGAGGGTCTGGGGGTCATTGCTGCCGAAACCGTACGCGGCTCCGACCGCCTGATCGGCAACGTAGCCGTCAAAACCGATCTGGCACCTGAGCCCTTTGTGGGATTCGAGAACCACGGTGGCCGCACGCTTTTGGACGCCGAGGCCACGCCGCTCGGAACGTCCGTCGTCACGGGCACAGGCAACAACGGCGACGATGGCTTTGAGGGTCTCATCTACAAGGGCGTCATCGGCACGTACCTGCACGGACCGGCACTGCCCAAGAACCCCGAACTCGCCGACTGGCTGATCGCGCACGCCCTCGAGCGCCGCGGCGATGCGCAGGCCACGGCCCTGCTGCCGCTCAAAACCCTCGACGACACCTACGAGCACGCCGCCCACGACGCCGCCATGAAGCTCCTCCCCTAACGCCCCAACCACCACAAAGGGGACAGGCACCTTTGTGGTGGTTTTGACCCATCCCAGCGGTTTGTCTCAATCTGTAACATCTAGACCGTTAAAAGTCGTCTTACTGTTACAGAATGAGATGTTCGCCCCGACGTCTGCCTTTTGTCTCGATCTGTAACACACAGAGCCGATTTATCAGCCCAGATGTTACAGATTGAGATATTTGAAAATCGGAATAGAAGCCTACTCCTTTGTGGTGGTTTTCCAGTTTGCCAACGATATGCGCGCCGACAAAAAAGTCTGCTATACTCTTTCCCGCTGTCCCCATCGTCTAGCGGCCAAGGACGCCACCCTTTCAAGGTGGATATCGCGGGTTCGAATCCCGCTGGGGGCACCATTTGAATTGAAGAGCCCGTTACCCTCGCGGTAGCGGGCTTTTTGCTACCGATATGCCGGGATTCGAACCCGACAGGGTGCGGAGCTGAGGAAACGCGCAAGCGTTTTCCAGCGCAGCACGCAAGGAGTGGAGCGACGCAGCGGAAGCGGGCGGCGCCAGCCGCACGCGGACATCCCGCTGGGGGCACCACAGAATCTGAGAAGCCCGTTACCAAATCGGCGGCAAAACGGGCTTCAAAGCGTCCTTCGCAAACAAAAACCGGGGCCCGCATGATGCGGACCCCGGCTCAATACCGTGACGATATGTCAGTTACGCCCTACACGTAGAACAGGATGTCGTCGTAGGTCGGGACCGGCCAGTAGTCGGCTGCCACGATCTCCTCCATGGCGTCCACGGCGGCACGCAGCGCATCCATAGCGGGAACGACCTCGTGCGCGTACACGTTGGCCTGCTCCTGGCCATCGAGGGCCTCAGCCTTCTGATGCACGGCGTCAAGCGCCTTGATGGAGTCGTTGATGGTGGTGATGCCGTTGCAGAGCTTGTTGAGCGTGTTCTGCTCGCACTGCATGGCGGCCTCGGCACCGGCAGCACGAATAGTCTCAAGGCCCTTAGCGACCTTGGTGGCATAGGCGGTAATGACCGGGCGATAGGTACGACGCGCCTCGCGAACCATCGTGGTGGCCTCGATGTTCATGAGCTTGTTGTACTTCTCGAGCTTGCAATCGTAGCGGCACTGAGCCTCGGCCTTGGTCAGGACGCCCGTCTCCTCAAAGAGCGCGATGGCCTTATCGGAAACAAAGGCGGGCAGGGCGTCGGCCGTGGTCTTGTTGTTGGCAAGACCACGCTTCTCGGCCTCAACGGGCCACTCGTCGGAGTAGCCGTCACCGGAGAAC
>DXMX01000023.1:25195-25826 GCA_019413955.1 Collinsella sp. | reverse complement strand
GAGACTTACCACGTCCCGTCCCCATAACGGCCAAAACGCTCTGGTGGTCGGCGAGCGCGTCGAGTGCCTCGACCTGCGCGCGATGTGGCTGGTTCGAGCCGATAAAGCTATGGATAAGCGAGCGCGTGAGCTCGGTATAAGAAAGCTGGGCGAGCGTCTCGCGTTTACGCGACTCCAGGCGCGGGCCTAAGTCCGCCGGTTGCACGCCGCGACGAAGCTCGCACGCCGGATCGTCGATATTGGGCGCCGTGGTATCACGCACCAAGACATCCTTGATCATGAGCTTGGGCTTCACGCGTCCCTGCCAATGCTCGGCCACGGCCTCGAATACCAAGTCGACGGCGCTGTCGCAATTGATGAGCCTATCGATCTGCGGCACGCGGAACATGATGGCCGGCACACTCGCGGCGCCATCAGTCGCCACAAAGCGCATGTGCTCGCCGGTTTTGCCCACCACGGCGCGATCGCACATCGTCACGCCCTCGGCCGCCAACAGCGGCACCTTATTGCCCTGGCCAAACGGCTCAAGACGAGAAATCTGCTCGACAGTCTCGATATTTAGCTCGGAGAGGTCAACGGTGGCGGCAACCTCGTCAGTGTCCTCAAAGTCATCGGCGGGAAGCTCCGATAG
>DXMX01000023.1:22580-25185 GCA_019413955.1 Collinsella sp. | reverse complement strand
CGCCTCGATGGTCACGCCCACCGCACCCGCATGCCCGCCGCGGCGAATCAGCAGATCCGAGCAGCGCTCTACGGCATCGAACAGGTTGACCTTGCCCACCGAGCGGCCCGATCCGCGTGCAACGCCGTCCTCGATCGAAAAGAGCAGCGCCGGCACGTGATAACGGTTGGTCAGACGGCTCGCTACGATACCCTTGACGCCCTCGTGCCAGCCCTCGCCACCCACGACGATTGCGCGACCGCCATCATAAGTCTCCTCGACCTTTGCCATGGCGTCGCGTGTGAGCTCCGCTTCGATCTCGCGGCGCTGACGGTTGATCTCCTCGAGCTCGGCCGCCAGCGCGCTTGCCTCGATAGGATCGCGGGCAAGCAGCAGGTCGAGCGCCAGCTTGGGATCGGCCATGCGACCGGCGGCGTTCAAGCGGGGAATGAGCGAAAACGACAGGCCATCGGCCGTAATGCTAGAGAGGTCGGCCTTGGCGAGCGCTGCCAGCGCGATGTAGCCGGGACGAGCCGTCACGCGCATCTGCTGGATGCCCTCGGCGACCAACGCGCGGTTCTCGGGCGTGAGCGGCATCATGTCGGACACGGTGCCCAGCGCCGCGACCTCGATTAGCGAACGCCAATACGACGGCTTGCCCAGGCGCTCACCCAGGACTTGCACCAGCTTGAGCGCCACACCAGCACCGGCAAGTTCACGCGAGGGCCCCTCATCCTCGAGCTTGGGGTCGGTCAGGGGCACACCCTGCGGCACCTGGTCGGAGGGCTCGTGATGGTCCGTGACCACCAAATCGATCCCCAGGCTCTCCAGATAGGAAACCTCTTCCTTGGCGGCAATGCCGTTATCGACGGTCACGATCAGCTGGGGGCGAGCGAGCTCGTTAACGCGGTCGAGCGCCGCGCGCGAAAGACCGTAACCCTCGTCAAAGCGATGCGGAATAAACGGCGTGACATCGGCGCCAAACGTGCGTAGTGCCTCGGTCAACAGACAGGTCGACGTAATACCGTCAACGTCAAAATCGCCAAAGACCGCAATGTGCTCGTGGTTGCAAATAGCACGCTCGACGCGGTCGGCAACGACCGACATGCCCGGGATAATGAGTGGGTCGGCCCAGTCGCGATCGAGCGAAGGCGTCAAAAACAGCTGACCTTCTTCGATGGATGTAATGCCGTGCGCAACCATAATACGCGCCACCAGCCCGGGAATGCCCAGGCCAGCCGAAAGCTCCTTTTCGAGCTCGGGGTTTTGCTGAGCGACCGCCCAGCGATGCGTCGTCTTAAGCGATGACATAGGCGCCCACCCCCGATAGGGGCAGGTCGCCGCGATACCTCTCACGGTTCATAGCGATGAGTCCTCTGTGTATGCCCGCTTCGGCAGGCAGATCTGTTGAACGGATTTATTATACCGTGCAGAGCAGACGCAAATCGCCGCAGCACGCCGCGGTTTCGGTAAACGATGCCGGTAATAGCCTCGAAATATTCGAGCGTTTCTGACGCACGGACGCATGCGAGCGTCTAGCATATCCATTCAAAAACGGGTTCACGGGCAAAGGGAGTCACAAGCGCATATGAAGCAATGGGTTGGACTGGGCAAGTTTCTCGCGGGGCACATGCAGGTCATCGTTCCGATTTGCGTGGCACTCGGCGTGCTCTTTCCCCAACAGATTGGCGTACTCAAGCCCATCGTTCCCGCCCTGTTTGCCTTTATGACATTCCAAGGCGCGCTCAGCAACACTTTCCATCAGGTTACTGAGGTGTTCCGCCGTCCGCTGCATCTGATTGCGGCATTGCTCGTCTCGGCGGCACTCATCCCCCTTGCAGCCTATGCCGCAGGATCGTTGTTCTTTGGCTCCAACCCAAACCTTGTCTGCGGCATCGTGCTCGAGTACAGCGTACCCGTGGCAGTCACCGCCTTTATGTGGATTAGCATGTTCGGCGGCAACGGCCCGCTCGCGCTCACCATCATCCTGACGTCCTCGGTCATCTCGCCCGTCACGATTCCGCTCACGCTTAAGCTCCTGCTGGGTGCCACCGTTGCAATCGACGTGCCGAACATGATGCAGAACATGGCCTTTATGATCGCCATCCCCGCTGTGCTCGGTATTGTCATCAATGAACTCACGCGCGGCTGGGGCCACGAGAAACTCTCCCCCGCGCTCTCGCCCGCCTGCAAGTTCATGATGATGGGCGTCATCGCGTCCAACTCCACCGCTATGAGCGAGTACGTGCTACACATGAATGTTGAGCGCTTAGAAGTCGCGCTCTTTATCCTGGTGTTCGCCATCAGCGGCTTTATCATCGGCGTCCTGATCGCCCGGGCCCTGCACCTGCCGTATAGCGAGACGACCACCATGTGCTTTACCTGCGGCATGCGCAACATTTCTTCGGGTGCCGTCATCGCCACGCAGTATTTTCCCGGCGAAGTGGTATTCCCCGTCATGTGCGGCACGCTGTTTCAGCAGGTGTTGGCCTCAATTATCGGACACCTCTTTGAGCGCCTGACCGGCAAGGAGCGCGCCGCCCAGCGCAAGCGGGCCGAGGCTGGCCGCGACGCCATGGCGCGCTAGGCTGTCCGCATTACGCGGGTGTTAGTCTTGCTATACGAG
>DXMX01000023.1:14488-22570 GCA_019413955.1 Collinsella sp. | reverse complement strand
GCATCGATATCGAGCGTCGTCTCGGCATTGACTTGGGCCAAACGATAGCCGACAAAGTAGGGCGAAACCACCCAACGCGGCAGCGCCTTGGCAATGGTCCGACCGCCCAGGTGATAGAAGAACAAGTTGTACGACTCTGCGCGACCACCGTGGTGCCCGTTTAGGATATAGCGCAGAGCTACCTGGATCGCATCGGCAAAGAGATCCGCCTCGGCTTGGTCTCGCGCGTCATCGCTGGCGGCGATTCCCTGCGGGGCTGAAACGTTGACCTCAAAGAATCCCATGATCGGTTCGGTTGAGATATTGACCAAGATTCTCCCCTGTTGCCAGACATTGATTCCTTCGAAATTGGCGGAAGTCAGCGAAGCATAGCCGTCTTCCTGCTCCAAACCTACAATCTGCATGTGCGGATGAACGAGACTACCGCCCGAGAGCGGACCCTTGTTCTTGTACATGAGAACGCTGCGATACTGCTGTGAATCGATCATCTGCTGCCAGCAACCCAGGGCAAACCGCATCACATGGTGGAGTTCATCCGGCTCATAGATCACCAGGTCGGCATCGTGATCGGCCGACTCGATCAGCACGGTTTGACGGGTGGCGCGCAGGGTCTTGAACTTATTCTCGAGCCAGATGCAGTCACCATCGCGCCGGATGATATCGGCAAGTTCCTCGGTATCGCAAAAGGGACACGCGGTGCCAGGGCGCCGGTTGTCGTCGGGCTTACCGTTCGCCTGCTGAACGTCAAATACCAGCGCCACGGGTTACGCCTCCAGCGGCACGATCTTGGTGCCATGGAGCTCGGAGACGCTCAATGCCGCCGCCACGGTATCGCGGTTGGCCGTAGAAATGCCGCCGCCGGGAAGGATGGTCAGGCGGTCGCCCGCATACTCGACAAGACGCGACAGGTGCTCCAGGTTGTCCTCGATCGGCGTTCCGGCAGCACCACCATGCGTCAGGATGCGCGTGATGCCGCAGTCGGCGAGTGTGTCAATGGCGTCCAGCTGAGCCTCGGGCGAGAGCTGGTCAAAGGCCATGTGGAAGGTGATATCGATGGCCCCACGCTTGCACTCCTCGGTCGCGCAGCCCGTAGCCATCACGAGGGCGCCGAGGGTGAGCTCGTCGAGCGCCCAGCCGCCGGCACAGGGCTTGCAGCAGCCAAAGACCAGGCCGTCAACGCCGGCGCTCACGGCAAGACCCAAGTCCATCTCCATCATGCGCAGCTCGTCCTGGTTGTAGTGAAAGTCACCGCCACGCGGGCGAATCATGCACATCACTCGCGCGTCATGCTCGTGAGCATAGCTGACCGTAGTGCTGATAACGCCGGCCGAGGGCGTGGTACCACCGACGGCAAGGTTGTCGCACAACTCGATGCGCTTAGCACCGGCATCGATAGCCGCCGGCACACGCTCAAAGTTCTCGGCACAAAACTCGTACAGCATAGATAGCCCCCAGGAGACATTTCGATTTCCACACGGCATTGTCGCACGTTAAATAGCAACCCGCACGATGGAACAAAACCTTGACAAGGAGTGTCCCAAAGTGCCGGCACATAAGGAACGTCCCCAGGTGCCACCTTGAGCGATGGGTACTCATTTAAGTACGTCCCCAATGAGTACCCGCAGGGGACAGACAGACCGGACTCCCTATACGACAACTGTTGACATCATATACTATGTGTCATATAGTAGGTGTTACACAGTATACTACGAAAGGAGGTGTGCGGATGGAGGCACAGATGAAGCGCGGCTTCCTCGAGGCCTGCGTGCTCGCGGCCGTCTCGGGCGAGGAATCCTACGGCTATCAGATCGTGAAGAACGTGCCCGCGAGTATGGGGCTCACGGAATCCACGCTCTATCCGTTGCTCAAGCGCCTGGAGAAGGCGGGCTGCATCACAGCGCGCTCCGCCGAGCACAACGGGCGGCTGCGGAGGTACTACCGCATCACGGACGCCGGGCGCGAGCGTATCGCCGAGTTCCTCGCCGAATGGCCATCCGTGCAGGAGATCTACCGTTACGTGGAGGGGGCGCGCCATGACGCGCGATGAGTTCTTGAACCGGCTGGGCGAGCTTCTGGCCTGCCTGCCGGCAGATCAGGTAAAGGAAACGCAGGAGTTCTACGCGGAGGCCATCGCCGACCGTATGGAGGACGGCATGACGGAGGCCGGGGCTGTGGCCGCCATGGGCACGCCCGGTGAGGTCGCCGAGGCAACGCTCGACGAACTGCCCGCCGTGCCGCGCGCGATCGCGAGGACCAAGCGCAAGAGCACGGCACTTCTATGGGCGCTCGCCATCGTGGGCTCTCCGGTATGGATTCCGCTGCTGCTCGCGTTCGTCGCCGTTGCCGCTGCAGTCTACATCTGTATTTGGGTTCTTGCGCTCTGCGTGTGGATCGTGGCCGCGGCATTCGGGGGCGCGGGCCTGGTAGGGCTCCTGTTCGCCGTGGACGGCATCATTATCGGGCATGTTCCGTACGTTTTGGCCTCGATGGGAATGGGATTCGCTTCCATCGGTGTGGCGCTCCTCACGGGAGCCGGCGCCTGGACGGCGTCCAAGCAGATCGCGCGCCTCTCTGCCCTTTGGGCGAAGAAAGCCGTTTCGCCCTTCTGGAAAGATCGAGGCAATAAGAGCCGCATGGGCGCCGAAGCGGCGCCGCTCACGGCATTGGAAGGAGTGCAAACATGTCCAGCGTAAAAAGGATTTACCTTGCCGTAGCGGGTGGGCTTGTTGCCACGGGGCTCGTCCTGGCTGCTATCGGATTTGTGGCCTCCGGCTTTAACCTCGCTGTGTTCAACACGCAGATCGACCTGCGCGATGACACCATCATTCTGGGTGGTGTTGAAATAGACGACCCGACAGGGCTTCCACTCATCGAGCAGCTTGCCGAGGTCGGCGAGATCCATATTGGATCTGCAACGACTGGTTCGTCTTCTCCTCGCAAATGATCGAGCTCGTAGCAGCCGTCCCCCCCCTTCGGGCGCACCACGACGGGCATGAGCACGCCGCGCTCGGAGCCTTTTTGCGAGACCTTCCGTCACGCTCTTCCTGCGTGGTGAACCGGTCATCGACCGACGAGAGGCTGATGGGAATCTCTCGACTTCGGGCCAATCCCGCTCACCGATCTGGTCTTCCTTCGTGATGCGCACATAAGCGAGCAGACACCGCGCAGTGCTTCAGCGCGGCCGCACTTCCACGTCTATGACGGAGGTGCCCGGCGGCGTCTTGGCAATCCCCTTGTTTGCAGGCGTTAGCGCGTGGGGATCGCCCACTCGGGGGTCGAGGCCGCCGAGGACGGCGGCGAACCTCGCGGTGTCATTCGACATCGCGAGGTTCCCGGACCATGACCACCTGGCCTCGTACCGCGGCATAGCCCCAAGGGTGAGGAGCTTCGGCACGTCGATCAGGGCGCCCGCGCAGCGTCGGCCGGTCCGCCGTTCGGCAGAACGGCGGAAGTCCCTAGCCGCCCAGGTAAGCCTTGCGGACGTTGTCGTCGTGCAGGAGCTCTTGGCCGGTGCCGGTCATGGTGATCTTGCCGGTCTCGAGCACGTAGCCGCGCGTGGCGATTGAAAGCGCCATCTGGGCGTTCTGCTCGACCAGAAGCACCGTGGTACCGGCCTTGTGCAGGTCCTCGACAATCTGGAAGATCTGCTCAATCAGAATCGGCGCCAGACCCATGGAAGGCTCATCGAGCATGAGCAGCTTGGGGTTGCTCATAAGGGCGCGCCCCATAACGAGCATCTGCTGTTCGCCGCCCGAAAGGGTGCCGGCGACCTGGTGACGGCGCTCCTTAAGGCGCGGGAACTGCTCGTAGACGCGCTCAAGGCCCGGAGCCACCGTGGACTTGGGCTGCGTGTAGGCGCCCATCTCCAGGTTCTCCTCGACCGTCATCTGCAAAAAGGCGCGACGGCCCTCGGGAACCTGGGCCAGGCCCTTGCCCACCAGTTTATCGGCAGGCGTATGGGTAATGTCCTCGCCCATAAACTTGATGGAGCCGGTCTTGGAACGCAGCAGGCCCGAGATGGTTTTAAGCGTCGTGGACTTACCGGCGCCGTTCGCGCCGATCAGGGCCACGATCTCGCCCTCGTTGACGTTAAAGGAGATGTCCTTGATGGCGTGGATAGCGCCGTACCAGACGTTGATGTTGTAGACGGAAAGCATCGGCTCTGCCATTTAGTTCTCCCCCTTATCCTGCTTGCCCAGATATGCCTCAATTACGGCATCGTTGTTCTGGATCTCCTCGGCCGTGCCCTTGGCGATGACCTTACCAAAGTTGAGCACGCAGATGCCCTCGCAGATGTTCATGACGAGCGACATATCATGCTCGATAAGCATAATGGCGATGCCAAAGGTGTCGCGGATCTTGACGATGTTCTCCATGAGCTCCGCGGTCTCGGACGGGTTCATGCCGGCGGCAGGCTCGTCGAGCAGCAGCAGTTTGGGGTTGGTGGCAAGCGCGCGGACGATCTCCAGACGACGCTGGGCGCCGTAAGGCAGCGAGCCGGCCTGCTCGTTTGCCAGGTGCTCCATATCAAAAATGGACAGCAGCTCCATGGCGCGCTCGTGGGCGGCCTTCTCGTGCTTCCAATACGTCGGCAGGCGCAGCACGCCCTCAAAGCCGGAGTAGCGCTCCTGGTTGTGCAGACCGACCTTGACGTTGTCCTCCACCGTCATGGTGTTGAACAGGCGGATGTTCTGGAAGGTACGGGCAATACCCATGCGGTTGACCTGATAGACCGACTTGCCCGAGGTGTCCTCACCGTCGAGCAGGATGGTACCGTGCGTGGGCTGGTACACCTTGGTGAGCAGGTTGAAGACCGTGGTCTTACCGGCACCGTTGGGACCGATCAGACCGGCGATCTCGGTCTTACCGATGGTCAGGCTAAAGTCGTCGACTGCCTTAAGGCCGCCAAATTCAATGCCCAAGTGGATGCACTCGAGCGCCGGGCGCTGGCCCAGGTCGCGGTCGGGAACGATGGCGCCAGAAGGATACGGGACCATCTTGCCCTTGTTGAACTCAAACTTACTGGGCATCGGCTGCCACCTCCTTCTTGGAAGCAAAGCGGTCCTTAATGCGTGCGAAGAACGACTTGAGCTGCGGGTTGTTGGTAAAGATCATGACCAGGATCAGCACGATGGCGTAGATGAGCATGCGGTAGTCCGAGAACTGACGGAGCAGCTCGGGAAGCACCGTAAGCAACGCCGCCGCGATGACGGAGCCGCGCATGTTGCCCAGACCGCCCAGGACCACGAACACCAGAATGAGGATGGACGTGTTGAAGTCGAACTTGGTGGCGGAGAGCTGCGAGAAGTTACCGCCGAAGAGGGCTCCGGCAGCGCCGGCGAGGGCAGCGGAAACCACGAAGGCGATCATGCGGTACTGGGTGACGGAGATACCCACGGACTCGGCAGCGATCTTGTTGTCACGCACGGCCATAATGGCACGGCCGGTACGGCTGCGAACCAGGTTGAGCACGATCACGAGTGCGACCATGACCAGGATGGCACCGGCGAGGAAGGTCGAGTACGTCGACACGCCCGAGGCGCCCTGGGCGCCCTTGATGATGGCGGTGCCGTCCTCGAGCAGGTGCAGGTCGTCGATCGTGGAGTTACCCGTGATGTTAAAGATCACATGCAGGCCGCGGGAGTCGACGCCCACAATGAGACAGGTGACGATCTCTTTGATGATCTCGCCAAAAGCCAGGGTCACGATGGCCAGATAGTCGCCGCTCAGGCGCAGGACCGGGATACCGATCAAGAAGCCCAAGATGGCAGCGGCGATAGCGCCGACCACAATGCTGATGATCAGGCGCACTGGATCGGAGGGAACGGCGCTCTCGAGGGCGACCGCGGTGACGATGCCCGTGTAGGCACCGACACTCATAAAGCCCGCATGGCCCAGCGACAGGTCGCCCGCGATGCCGACGACGAGGTTGAGGGAAATGGCCATGACGATGTAGGCCGTAATGGGAACCAACTGGCCGGCAATCATGCGCGGGATCATATGGTTGGACTGCATAAAGAACACGATGGCAAATGCCACGATGCACATGGCGTACGTGACAAAGTCGTGACGCGTCTGCTTGTCTTTAAGAAACTTCATAACGCTCACCTACACCTTCTCGGGGACGTACTTGCCCAAGAGGCCGGCAGGCTTGACGAGCAGGACAATGATCAGAACACCAAAGACGATGGAGTTGGCAAGGCTCGTGGAAATATAGGCCTGCGCCATCGCTTCGATGATGCCGATGAGAATGCCACCGACAAAGGCGCCGGGGATGGAGCCGATACCGCCGAAGACGGCGGCGTCGAAGGCCTTGATGCCAGGCATGGCACCCGTCGTGGGCTGCAGCACCGGCGAGTAGGAGCACAGCAGCACGCCGGCGATGGCAGCAAGGGCAGAGCCGATGGCAAACGTCATCGAGATGGTACGGTTGACGTTGATGCCCATGAGCTGAGCGGCAGCCTTGTCCTCGGACACGGCGCGCATGGCTTTACCCATCTTGGTCTTACCTGTAAAGAACATCAGGCCGGCCATGATAACCAGGCAGGCGACGATGGTGACGAGCGAGACGGCGCTTACATTGAACTTGGCCAAGAACTCCGGCACCTGGAAGGTGACGAGCGAAGTGAAGTTCTTGGGCGTGGCGCCCCACAGAAGCTGTGCGGCGTTCTGCAGGAAGTAAGACACGCCGATGGCCGTGATCAGAACGGCCAGCGGGCCCGCCTGACGCAGCGGCTTGTATGCCAGGCCCTCGATGAGAACACCGAGAACGGTACAGACCACACAAGAGAGAATTACAGATGCCCAGCCCGGGAGGCCGAGATACGACGTGGCACAGAACGAGACATAGGCACCGACCATGATGACGTCGCCGTGAGCGAAGTTCAGCATCTTGGCGATGCCATAGACCATGGTGTAGCCCAACGCGATGATGGCGTAGACGCTGCCCATGGACAGGCCGTTGACCAGGTATTGGATAAAGACCGTCATGTTCCACATCCCCCTTTCGAATAGGTTTCCAGTTAATGTATGAAACAGGGACGTTACACTGTCCCTAGATACCAAGCAAGCAGGGAAGGCCAAAACCTCCCCTGCTTGGGATCAAAACCGCTCTATGTAAGGCGGTCTATTAGGCCTGTACGTACTTGCCATCGGTGATGACGTACGCCGTGGGGTCCTTCTGGACCTGGCCCTTATCGTTCCAGGTGAGCTTGCCGGTCAGACCGTCAACGGTAATCTTGAGCATAGCCTTGGGCAGCTTCTCGGCGACCTCGGTCGGGTCGGCGTCGACACCAAGACCGGCCTCCTTGAGGGCCTCGGCCACCGCGTGCACGCCGTCGTAGGCGTCGGCGGCAAACTGGTCGGGAGTATCGCCGTACTTATCCTTGTAAGCGTTGACGAAGTCGGCGTTCTTCTCGTCGTCGGCGGAGAACGGGGTCATGAGCAGCAGACCCTCGGCAAGAGAGGTGTCGAAGCCCTCAACGCCCAGGATGCCGTCCATGCCGTCGCAGCCCATCATCTTGACGTTGTAGCCCATGTCCTTGGCATTCTTGAGCAGGACGGACGCCGGCGTGTAGTAGATCGGCGCAAAGATCATGGTGGCGCCGGCCTGCTTGGCCTTGGTCAGCTGGTTGGTAAAGCTCGTGGCGGAGTCGTCCTTAAAGGTCTCCTCGTCAACAACCTCGAGCTTGGACTCAGCGGCCTGGGCCTTAAAGGAATCTGCGATACCCGAAGAATAGGCGTCGCCGGAGTTATAGAACAGCACGAACTTCTCGTCCGCATACTTCTGCGCCAGGAACTTGGCAGCGTTGACACCCTGGTTGGGGTCGGTGAAGCAAACCTGGAAGACGCAATCCTTGCCGTCGGTGACGTCCTCGGAGGACGCGGACGGGGTGATCATGAACGTCTTGGGGTCGTTACCACACTCTGCGGCAACGGCAACCGACGCACCCGTGGTGGTCGGGCCGACGAGGGCCTGCATGCCCCAGTCGAGCAGGGTGTTGAAGGCGTTGACGGCCTTCTCGCCATCGGCCTGGTCATCCTCGGCCTTGCTGGCAAGCGGCAGCTCCTTGGTCGAGAAAT
>DXMX01000023.1:11245-14478 GCA_019413955.1 Collinsella sp. | reverse complement strand
CTTGCCGTAGGACGCGTTGGCGCCGGTCAGCGGGCCGATGGTGCCGATCTTAAACGAAGCGTCGCCCGAAGCGGAACCGCTGTCGCCGCCGTTGGAGGAGCAGCCAGCTAGAATGGACATCGCCCCCAGACCTGCTGCGCTCGCGATAACACTCCTGCGATTCATAACAGGGTTCAATGACTTACCGGTGAGGCTCGACATGCGGCTCTCCTCTCAAATCTCGTCGGGTTTTGGTTACCCGACAGGCCATCCTTCGCCGTGTTCGGCGTTCGCAAAATAGTAGACGCTTTAGTTAGGAAAAGTGGCGATTATTTCAACTTTTCTTTGGATTTGTTCATTTATCCATATTTCTGCGTATTTCTATTTTTTTATGCAGTAATGCCACTTTATTGTGTAAAAGTAATGTTTCCATTCTGTTACAAGCGTTCCCGCTCTTAATAAACATGGTGTCCCCCTTTTCGCTAGCCGCGATGCGGCCGTCTTGCGGTACAGGGCAAACCTTATGGTGCAAACGTTGACAGTTTGTTACGGAGTTCCGTTTGTAGCGAGCATGTTTCCAATGTTTCCGCAGCGTTTCGGGGGTGCCGTTTTGTGCGACTCCTGTTGTCTGGCGAGCACGCGCCCTCTGTTCACGCTAGAATGCACTCAACCTTTAAGCGGTTAATCCATCCATGAGATGCACGAAGGAGCTATCTATGAGCGAACCCCTGCGCACCGTGAACGTCGGTCTGATCGGCCTGGGAACCGTCGGCGGCGGCGTGGCCCGTCTGATCAAGAGCCACCACGATGAGTACCTGGCAGCCTACGGCATCGACCTTAAGCTGACCCGCGCCTGCGCGCTTGCCTGGGAGCAGGCCGAGGCGGCAGGCATTGAGCGCGAGGCCTTCACGAGTGACTGGCACGACGTCGTCACCGACCCCGCCGTCGATATCGTCGTCGAACTCATCGGCGGCGAGCACCCCGCGACCGAGATCTTCACCACCGCCTTTGAGCACGGCAAGCACGTCGTCTCTGCCAACAAGGCCCTGCTGGGCCGTCACGTCGAGACGCTTGCCGAGAAGGCGCGTGCGTGCGGCGTGCAGATTAAGTGCGAGGCCAGCTGCGGTGGCGGCATCCCCATTGTCAGCACACTCGAGCACGACCTGGTGGGTAACAAGATCCTGACCATCGCCGGCATCCTCAACGGCACCACCAACTACATCCTGTCGCGCATGGACGCCGAGGGCGCCGATTACGCTGACGTGCTCGCCGACGCACAGGCTAAGGGCTATGCCGAGGCCGACCCGTCCGCCGACGTCGACGGCTTCGATGCCGCCAGCAAGACGGCCATCCTCGCCTCCATCGGCTTTGGCACCCGCGTTACCACCGATGATGTGTACCAGCAGGGTATCCGCACCATCGGCGCCGAGGACATCGCCCAGGCCCGCGAGCTCGGCTACACCATCAAACTGCTCGGCATCGCCCGCAACACCGACGCTGGCGTCGACGTTCGCGTGCATCCCACGCTGATCCCCGCAGACCATATGCTCGCCAAGGTCAACGGCGCCATGAACGCCGTCTACGTGGTAGGCGACGCCGTGGGCGAGACCATGTTCTACGGCGCGGGCGCAGGCTCCTTCCCCACCGCGAGCGCCGTCGTGGGCGATATCCTGTCGCTCTCCGAGCAGATCAGCCGCGGCGTGGCTCCGCTGCCCGAGATTGAGCCCTATGGCCACAACCTCGCCTTTAAGCCCATGGACGAGCTCCAGACCAAGTACTATGTGCGCCTGAAGGTCGCCGACCGCGTGGGCGCCCTGTCCGAGACGGTCGACATCTTTGCCAAGCATAACATCTCGATCTCGCTCATCAACCAGGTCGAGGACGGCAAGTCGGGCGTCAGCGATGCCTGCTCGGTCATCTTCCTGACGCACCGCGCGCTCGAGAAGGACGTCCAGGCTGCCGCCGCCGAGCTTGCCAGCGTCGGCTGCGTGGCCGAGGTCGCCAACGTCCTGCGCATCGAGGACGTTGAGGCTTGGACCGAAGGCGTCATGGCGAACTAGCCCAACGCTCGCCTAGCAATACGCGCCTTGAGGGCTCCCGTCCGATGTGGGACGGGAGCCCTTTTGTCACCTGCCCTAAGCACAACGGCAAAGCACATTTGCGCGAGCCGCTCATCGGTAACGCGGGCTACCGTTCACCGATATGCAAACGCGGCCGATTCCGACTACCGCTACGCTGTGCTGCGAATGTCCGCCCGCGATGAGAGGAAGCACCATGTTGCTCGAGGGCAAGAAAGCAATCATCACCGGAGGCACACGCGGTATCGGCTATGCCATCGCCTGCCGTTTTATCGAGGAAGGCGCTGCCGTCACCGTCTTTGGCTCGCGCCAGGAGACTGCCGACACGGCCGTTGAGAAGCTGACAGCCGCCTATCCCGACGCCAAGGTCTGGGGTC
The DNA here is from genome assembly GCA_019413955.1 of Collinsella sp. GTDB lineage: Bacteria > Actinomycetota > Coriobacteriia > Coriobacteriales > Coriobacteriaceae > Collinsella. The sequence continues at coordinate 12,044 of DXMX01000023.1, read as the reverse complement.
GCTCCTGCGATCTCACCTCGCTCGAAGCCGTGACCGAGGCCTTTACCCAGGCTGCCGCTGACATGGGCGGCTTGGACACGGTCGTCAACAATGCCGGCATCTCCCAGCGCTCGCCGCTCCTTAACTATACGGCCGAGGAGTTCGCAAAGGTCATGGACCTTAACGTCGTCGCCGTCTTTAATGGCCACCAGGCTGCCGCCAAGATCATGACCGAGGCCGGCCACGGCGGCACCATCACTACCACAAGCTCGATGGTCGCCAAGTACGGCCAGCCCTCCGGCGTCGGTTACCCCACGTCCAAGTTTGCCGTCAACGGTATGGTCCAGTCGCTCTCGCGCGAGCTCGCTCCCATGGGCATCCGCGTCAACGCCGTCGCCCCCGGCGTGACTAAGACCGACATGGTCGCCAACCTGCCCGAAGAGGTCATCAAGCCCATCATCGCCACCATTCCGCTGGGTCGTATGGGCGAGCCCGAGGATGTCGCCAACGCCTTTGTTTTCCTGGCGAGCGACATGTCCTCCTATGTCACGGGCGCCGTGCTCCCCGTCGACGGAGCCGCCCGCTCCTAAGGAGCCACAAGCTTTGGCTCCCAGCCTCAACATAGTCCAACAAAGAAGGCGCGCCGTCTGCATCAACTGCAGGCAGCGCGCCTTCTTCTGTTTGAAAGGGAAGCTGTGTCCCGCAGTCCCGACTCAGACCGGGACGCAGCTTCCCTCAGGGCCATGTTTCGGAAAGAGCGCCCCGTTTTGAACGCCGATTCTGGGATACCGTTTCCGCAACGGGTCTCTCGCGGAAACTG
>DXMX01000023.1:10259-11235 GCA_019413955.1 Collinsella sp. | reverse complement strand
TTTCGGAACCCACATCCCGTTCCGAGCCTTCAAAGCGGGACGCGGCTTCCCCGAGAAAGTATCGACTACTTACCGTCGTCGTCTTCGGCTTCTTCGCGCGCATAGAGCTCCAGCATGCGGCGGCGGTATTCGCGCACAGCGAGCTTGGCGCGCTCCAGGCGGCGGCGCTCACGCGGAGTCAGCTCGGACGGGTCGACCTCGTCTCCATAGGTCTTATCGGCAAGCAGGTGCGCCGCGTCCACGATGCGGGCATCGATGTGGCCGCTCGCTGCCTCGGCGGAAAGACGCTCGGCAATCGTATCGAGCGTAGGCAGGCCCTCGAATACGCGACCATGGCCATGCGAGGTCAGCAGCTCGTGCTCGCGCGCGAGCAAGCTCGCTAGGTCGTGGTGGGCGCGCAAGATGTCGAGCGCATCGGATGGATGCTCGGCAACCTCTGCCACGGCGGCGACCGGTGCGGCATCCACCACGCGGTAGAAGAGCTGCGCGAGCAATGGCATCAAGAACACCGTGATGGCACCGGCGGCAACCATGACCGACGCAATATCTTGCGACAGCGCGCCCGCGTTGACGGCAACGCTCGTAACGGCAACGATGATCGGCAGCGCCGTGGTGCAGTACAGGGCCACGGTAATGCGACCATACGCCGACACATCGCGCGTCGCAGGACAAATGCTCATGGAAATAAGAATGGGCACGGCACGAATAATCAACAACGCCACGATAAAGCCCACGAGCAGACCCGGGCGCGACGCCACGGCCGTCAGATCGATCTTTGCGCCCGATACGGTAAAGAACACCGGAATCAAAAAACCGTAGGCCAGACCGTCGAGCTTGGTCTCGAGCGTATGGTTGCCCTCGGGGATGATATAGCGCAGGACAAAGCCGGCGGCAAAAGAACCCAACACGATGTCGAGATCAAAGACAGCCGAGAATGCCACGAGCGTGACCAGGATGAGCACCGTCAGGCGCACGA
>DXMX01000023.1:2874-10249 GCA_019413955.1 Collinsella sp. | reverse complement strand
GGACCACGGCCAGCAACACGCAAACCACCGCAAACAAGCCAAGGATAACGAGCGTTTGGATGCCAGTGCGGGCAGACAACAGCACCGACATGGCGAGCACGGGACCGAGCTCGCCCCAAGTGCCATACGCGAGAATCGAGTCGCCCACGCGCGTGCCGGTGAGCGAGCGCTCACGCATGATGGGCACAAGCGTACCGAGCGCCGTCGAAGTGAGGGCAAGCGTCACGGCGATACCGTCGAAATGACTGACTGAGAACCACGGGGTAAAGCGCACGGCAAGCCAGGCGATACCAAACGTGACGACCCACGTCGCCAAGCCGTAGCGCCCCTCGACGCCCGTGATGCTCTTGGGGTCGATCTCAAAGCCGGCAAGCAGGAACAAAAAGGCCAGGCCCAGCTCGGACACCAGCGAGACCTCAGCATCTACATGGATGACGCCGAGCATATGGGGTCCCAGTACCGCGCCGAGCACGAGCAAAAAGACCGTCTCGGGAACGGGTTTTCCGGGAATCGCCGAGGCGATAAAAGGACTCGCAAAGGCCACGAGTGCGATGATGGCGAGCGAAACGAATGCCATGTGATGCCTTTCTCTTGTTTGCGCTTCACTGTAGCACCCTCGCCGTCCTCAACGCGCCGAGAGCTGTCGTATCATAGTGAGGTTTACAAACATGTGGCTCAAGGCGACCGCAGGGCAGACCCCGCAAACCGACCGCTGCCGCATACCGTACCGTACGCCCAACCGATCAGGAAGGCAGGAACCAATGGTCTCTCGTATCTACGTGGAGAAGAAACCCGGGTTCGACGTCGAGGCTCAGCAGCTCAAGGGCGAGCTGACCGAAATTCTCGGCATCAAGGGCATCGAGGCCCTGAGGATTATCAACCGCTACGACGTCGAGGGCATCGACAAGGAGCTTTTCCGGTCCTGCGTGCCGACCGTCTTTAGCGAGCCCCAGGTCGATGTGACCTACGACGAGCTCCCCGCAAGCGATGGCGCCGTCTTTGCCGTCGAATTCCTGCCTGGCCAGTTTGACCAGCGCGCCGACTCCGCCAGCGAGTGCGTGCAGCTCATCAGCCAGGGCGAGCGCCCCGCCGTGCGCTCCGCCAAGGTCTATATGATCTCGGGCGCTCTGGACGAGGCCGCCATCGATGCCATCAAGCACTACGTGGTGAACCCCGTCGAGGCGCGCATCGCCTCGCTCGACCTGCCCGAGACGCTGTACATGGAGACCCCCGAGCCCCAGCCCGTCGAGGTGCTCGACGGCTTCCGCGAGCTCGACGAGGCCGGCCTTGCCGCCTTTATCGCCGATCGCGGCCTTGCCATGGACGAGGCGGACATCGCCTTCTGCCAGCAGTACTTCCGCGATGAGGACCGCGACCCCACCATCACCGAGATCCGCGTGATCGACACCTACTGGTCCGATCACTGCCGCCACACCACCTTCGGCACCGTCCTGGACGACGTGACGATCGACGACGCCGTGGTGCAGCAAGCCTTCGACCGCTACATGGAGATGCGCCACGAACTCGGCCGCGACGCCAAGCCCGTCTGCCTCATGGACATGGGCACCATCGGCGCCAAGTATCTTAAGAAGACCGGCATCATGACCGATGTCGATGAGTCCGAGGAGATCAACGCCTGCACCGTCAAGGTGAAGGTCGATGTCGACGGCGAGGACCAGGACTGGCTGTTCCTGTTTAAGAACGAGACCCACAACCACCCGACCGAGATCGAGCCCTTCGGCGGTGCCGCCACCTGCGTGGGCGGCGCTATCCGCGACCCGCTCTCGGGCCGCAGCTATGTGTACCAGGCCATGCGCGTCACCGGCGCCGGCGACCCCACCGTCCCGGTTTCCGAGACGCTCGAGGGCAAGCTGCCGCAGCGCAAGCTCGTGACCACCGCTGCCGCCGGCTACTCCAGCTACGGCAACCAGATCGGCCTTGCCACCGGTCAGGTTAATGAACTCTATCACCCCGGTTACGTGGCCAAGCGCATGGAAGTTGGCGCCGTCGTGGGCGCCACCCCGGCAAACCACGTTCGTCGCGAGTGCCCCGCCCCCACCGACAAGATCATCCTGCTGGGCGGCCGCACCGGCCGTGACGGCATCGGTGGCGCTACCGGCTCCTCAAAGACCCAGAACACCGAGTCCATCGAGACCTCGGGTGCCGAGGTCCAGAAGGGCAACGCCCCGGTCGAGCGCAAGCTGCAGCGTCTGTTCCGCCGCGGCGACGCCTGCCGTCTGATCAAGCGCTGCAACGACTTTGGCGCCGGCGGCGTCTCGGTCGCCGTGGGTGAGCTTGCCGACGGCCTGTATGTCGACCTTGACACCGTGACCAAGAAGTACGACGGCCTGGATGGCACCGAGCTCGCCATTTCCGAGTCCCAGGAGCGCATGGCTTGCGCCGTCGCCGACGGTGACGTCGAGGAGTTCATGGGCTACGCCGCCGAGGAGAACCTGGAGGCAACCGTTATCGCCGAGGTTACCGCCGAGCCGCGCATGCGCATGGCCTGGAACGGCGTCGCCATCGTCGACCTGTCCCGCGAGTTCCTCAACTCCAACGGCGCACCCAAGCACCAGGTCGCCCACGTGTGCGCCCGTAGCGTGTGGCAGCCCAGCTGGGCCGGCACCACGCTCGCCGAGCGCATGACCTCGCTCGTCACCGACCTCAACGTCGCTTCCAACAAGGGTCTTTCCGAGCGCTTCGACTCCACCATCGGCGCCGCGACCGTGCTCATGCCCTTTGGCGGCAAGACGCAGCTCACCCCCAGCTCGGCCATGGTCGCCAAGTTCCCCGTGGACGGCGAGACCACCACGTCGAGTGCCATGGCATGGGGCTTCAACCCCTATCTGATGGAGGCCGACCAGTTTGCGGGCGCCTACCTGTCCGTGGTCGAGTCCATTGCCAAGCTCGTTGCCGCCGGCTTTGAGCACAAGCGCGCCTATCTCTCCTTCCAGGAGTACTTCGAGCGTCTGCGCACCGAGGCCGAGCGCTGGGGCAAGCCCACGGCAGCCGTCTTGGGCGCCCTCATGGCCCAAGTCGACCTGGGTGCCGGCGCCATCGGTGGCAAGGATTCCATGAGCGGCTCGTTTGAGGACGAGACCGGCGAGCTCAACGTTCCGCCGACCCTGATCAGCTTCGCTGTCGCCGTGGGCAAGGCCGCCCGCGCCGTCTCGCCCGAGTTCAAGGGCCTCACGCACCGCGTCGTCCGCATCGCCCCCGCCACCTATGGCGAGGACTACCGCCCCGACGCTCAGCAGCTGCTCGCGGCGTTTGACGCCGTCGAGGCGCTCACTGCTACCGGCAACGCCCTGGCCATCTCCACGCCCGGCTACGGCTGCGGCGCCGAGAGCCTCTTTAAGATGTGCGTCGGTAACCAGATCGGTATCGAGCTTGCCGAGGATGTAGACGTAGAGAGCCTCTTCACCCCGCTCTACGGCAGCTTTATCGTCGAGCTCGCCGAGGACGCCGAGCTGCCCGAGGTCGCCGACGGCGTTGTCGTCGAGCCCCTGGGTACCACCGTCGAGGGCTATGTCATCGACACCGGCTCCGAGGTCATCGAGCTCGCCAAGCTCCAGGAGGCCTGGGAGAGCGGCATCGAGGGCGTCTTCGCCTACCGCAGCGCCGGCGAGACCCCCGAGGTCGAGACCATCGACTTCCGCGCCAAGAATATCCACGTGTACGGCGGCGCCATGATCGCCCGCCCGCGCGTGATCATCCCCGTGTTCCCCGGTAACAACTGCGAGTACGATAGCGCCCGCGCCTTCCGTGCCGCCGGTGCCGAGGCCGACACCTTCGTGATCAACAACCTCACGCCCGAGGCCGTCGCCGAGAGCACCCATGAGCTTGCCCGCCGCATTCGTGCAAGCCAGATCGTCATGATCCCCGGCGGCTTCTCCGGCGGCGACGAGCCCGACGGCTCCGCCAAGTTCATCACGGCGTTCTTCCGCGCTCCCGAGGTCACCGAGGCAGTCCGCGACCTGCTCAAGGCCCGCGATGGCCTGATGCTGGGCATCTGCAACGGCTTCCAGGCCCTGATCAAGCTCGGCCTGGTGCCCTACGGCGACATCGTCGACGCCACGCCCGATGCGCCCACGTTGACGTTCAACACCATCGGTCGCCACCAGAGCCGTCTGGTGCGCACCCGCATCTCGTCCAACTTGTCCCCGTGGCTGTCGCAGTGCAGCCTGGACGACCCCTACACCGTCGCCATCAGCCACGGCGAGGGCCGCTTTGTCGCCAATGACGAAGTGCTCGCCCAGCTGATCGCCAACGGCCAGGTCGCCACGCAGTACGTGGGCGAGGACGGCAAGCCCAGCATGGATCTTTCCGTCAACCCCAACGGCTCCGCACTCGCCATCGAGGGCATCACGAGCCCCGACGGCCGCGTCCTGGGCAAGATGGGCCATGCCGAGCGTCGCGGCGACAACCTGTACCGCAACGTGCCCGAGCATGTCCCCGGCGATAAGTTCATGCCGATCTTTGAGAGCGGCGTAGCCTACTTCGCCTAAAGCTTTCCCATCGGGTACAATTCCCTCGGGTAACAACACCCGCCACCGACACATCCGGTGGCGGGTTCTTTTTTTGCTTCGCGCATGTAGGAAGGACATCATGGAAAGCCGCAAGCCGTATCTCGCCACCCTGCCCGGACTCATCCTGGGCTGTCTTGTTTGCTGTGCACTCTGGGGATCGGCCTTTCCCTGCATCAAGATCGGCTACGCACTCTTTGGTATCCCGGCGCACGATAGCGCTTCGCAGCTGCTCTTTGCAGGTTTACGCTTTACGCTTGCCGGCGTCCTGGTTATCGTTGGGATGAGCGCGGCCCAACGCCGCCCCCTCGTACCGCAAGCGCGCGACATCAAGCCCATCTTTGTCTTGTCGCTCTTCCAGACTATCGGGCAGTACTTCTTTTTCTACCTGGGACTCTCGCGCGCCAGTGCCATGTCGAGCTCCATCATCGAGGCCAGCGCCAACTTCCTCGCAATCCTCTTTGCCGCCCTGGCATTTCGCACCGAGAAGCTCAATACGGCCAAGGTGCTTGGCTGCGTGTTGGGCTTTGCCGGCGTCGCGCTTGTCAACCTTTCGGGCGCAGATGGCACCTTTGGCTTCACGCTCGATGGCGAGGGCTTTATCCTAGCCTCCACTGTCGCGGGCGCTCTTTCGACCTGCCTGATCGGCATCTTCTCGCGCAAGCACGACGGTGTTTTGCTTGCCGGCTGGCAGTTTTTAGTCGGCGGCCTGGTCCTCACCGCCATCGGCTTTTTGATGGGCGGCACATTGTCCCCCACCGAAGTCGCCCCCGCCATCGCGCTCATCATCTACATGGCGCTTATCTCCGCCGTCGCGTACTCGCTGTGGTCCCGCCTGCTCGCCGTCAACCCCGTCAGCCGCGTGTCGGTCTTTGGCTTTATGAACCCGGTCTTTGGCGTGCTGTTGAGCGCACTGCTGCTCGGCGAGGGCGCTGGCACGAGCCCCGTTACCGTCATCGTTGCCCTGTTGTTGGTCTGCGGCGGCATCATCATCGTCAACAAACCCAAAAAAGCCTAGCGAGCTCACCTTTTTAGGGAGGGCGTTTGCACACTTTAGCTTAATGGAATACATCGATGAGCTGAGGGCCGCCACGCACGCAAGCGTGCGACCCTTTTCCTAGCATATCTGGATGCCGGCTTTCTTTTTCTCGGCCTTGACGCGGTAGAGCTCCGCATCGGCAGCGCGAAGTAAGTCTTGCCAGGTATCAACACTATCGCCGACCCGCGCGCAACCGATGGACATCCGCAATGCATACGGCACCTCGGCATGCGCGAGCTCGTCGTTGATTGTCGCGCACAGATGCATGATATCCTGTTCCGCCGCTGCCTTTTGGAGCACCACGAACTCATCGCCACCATAACGCGCGATAAAGCCACCAGACGCCGAGCAGACCTCTTTGAGCGCAGCGGATATTACCTGAAGAGCATGGTCGCCCTCCACATGTCCATAGCGATCGTTAATCTGCTTAAAGCCGTCAGCGTCCATCATAAGCAGATATACATCTTCGGCCTGATCCACATTTGAAAAGAGCGACAGCATATAGGTCTCAAAACGGTTGCGGTTGTTGAGTCCAGTCAACGGGTCAGTCGAGATCAGTTGCTCCTGGCAGATGATATAGAGCAGCAACATGCTAATCATTATGCCGACACAAAGGCCAGGCACCGAGTATACGATCTGAAAGGTACCGCCCACCAGAGCGGGAACCGCAAAAAAGGCGAGGGTGCGATAAATGGCCTTCTTTTGCAGGCTTTCGACTTTTCGAGCCTGAATAAAGGCATGCAAGGACGTATATATGACGTAGCAGTAGCTAACGATAGGCTGAATCATATAAAGCGCTCCGCGACGATATACGCCCCGCGCATCGATATAGAACATAGCGTGCGTCCAGTAGCTGGTAAATGCCAGAACGACCACCAATGCGGTTGGCAACGTTAAAAGTACCACCCTATAGGGCGTGGTCAGGAGCCGTGAGCCCTGCATCGTCTCGGAATAGAAAAACCAAATGAGGCACGCGATGGCGAACAGCGAAAACGAAACCGCGTTGGAAATCCAGTTGGCCGTGATGCCTACAGGAGTGCTCACGCCGTCCGAGAGCGTCCAGATCATATCGAAGAAAATGTAGGCAGCAGACGTGTAGCCCAGCATGCTAAACAAAAGCTGCTGGGTGCTCGAGAACAGGGAGCGACGGCTTCGTACGGCAAGTCCGATAAGAATAATCATGCATAGCAGGAATATCTCGATCTTGAGTGCCTTTACCACTAGACGCCCTCCCTTCAATATCCAAGTGGCCAGAATCGCCCAATTCGAATCTGGGCAACAAACACCCCCTACTCCGCAGGGGTAAGGGGAATAATAGCAGAGCGACCGAACGTCACTGCAAGACAGCTCTCGTTCGGGCGCTCAAACGGCGCGAGTTGCACGCCGGAATCATTGATGGGTATCGATTGCTACTCGCCATCGATGTCGGTCGCGACAGCCTCTTCGATGGCCTCGACACCGGCAGGCGACAGGTCTTCCTTGCTCTGGCAGAACTTCTTATCGACCCAGCCGGTCAGAATCGGGGCCATGATTGCCGTGATGATGACGGCAGTGGCGATCTGCGCATACGCGGTGGGCGCAAGCTCGGCATAGCGCGGAGCGACCTCGGCGAGGGCGACCGGCGTGGTCATGGCCGTGCCGGCAATGGTGGAACATGCCACAGCCGCCTTACCATTGCCGCCACACAGGCGCTCGAAGGCAAAGGTAATGGGACCGACGATAAAGAGCGTGATGAGGCCCAGCAGGATGCCCGAAATGCCACCGGCGATGAAGCTCGAAAGGTTCATGGACGCACCGAGCTGAAAACCAA
>DXMX01000023.1:0-2864 GCA_019413955.1 Collinsella sp. | reverse complement strand
CAAGTTGCCCAGGACCATGCCGATAACAAGCGGCAGGATGGATCCGATGATGGTGCCGACGGGGATGTTGGCGAGACCCGAAACACCAAGGATGATCATCGTGACGGCGGGGCCGGCCGTAAAGAACAGGATACCGACAGCGCCCTGCTCGGACTCATCGCCGAACTCGCCCATGATGCCCGTATAGAGCGCCATGTTGCAAAACGTAATGCCGCCGATGATGGAAACCGAGCTCAGGCCTAAAAAGTTATCGTTAAAGAAGTACGCGACGCCCAGACCCAGCGCGGCTGCCACTACAAGCTTAGGAATCAGCACGACGATGCCGGTCTTGATGGCGCCCGGCGTGGACTTAAAGCTGATGCCGGCGCCCACGAACAGCAAGATCGCGGCAACGATGGTGTTGGAGCCGCCGCGGCAGGCAGCCGTAAAGAAGCCGCCGACCTCAAAGACCTGCGGGCAGAAGGTATTGAGCAAAAGGCCGACGATCATCGGATAGATCATGATGTCGCCCGGGATGCGCGGTACCTTGAATTTCTTTTGCTCGCTGGCGGTCGCTTCCTGTGCCATGAAACCCCCATTTCCGCTGACGCAGAACAAAAGCCCACGTCACGCTTTGCTACAGTAAAGTTTGACCATGGTACCAGAAGAAGCAGACCGCCTCGGTGAGAAATTCGATTCGTTAGGCCGGGACGATAACGCGTCCTGCTCCTATACGAGGCTCAAAACGATATAGAACACGATGCCCGAAACGCAGCACCACAACATCGACTTTGTCTTGATTGCCACCGCCACGACGCCGGTGGCCGCAATCCAGGGAACCAAGGCAGGCCAGAGTCCCGCGTCGAACGCGCCGGGGTTCACCAAGTCGTTGGCGACCAGCGCGGCAAAGGCAGCGGGCGGGATATAGCCCAGGGCCTCGGTAATGCGGGGCGACAGGGTCCGCCCGCGCAAGGCGAACGCCGGCGCGATGCGAAAGAACGCGATAGCAGCCCACGACGACAGCCACAGAACCAAGAACTCGTTAGCGGGCATCGCGGGCACCTCTTCCGTCAAATACAGCATCGCACGCCAGCGCAATGGCAATGCCGACCACGACGCTTGCCGGCACGGCAATATTCGCGAGGCCCAAGAACTTGCATACGGCGACGGACACCGCGCCCGAAACCGCCGCGACAACGTTACCGCGCGACAGCCGCTGCGAAAAGAGCAGGCAGATAAAGAGCGAGGTGCAGACAAAGGCTGCAATGGCGGTGGGAACATCGACAACGGCGCCGACGATGGCGCCCATCGTACACGAAACGCCCCATGTTGCGATGAGGATTACGTTGAGCACAAAGGACTCGCGCGGGCCCCAATCCTCCCCTTCAACCAACTTGGCAAGCGAGATGCCATATGCCTCCTCGGTAAGTGTCGCGGCAACAGCCAGCGTCTGACGCTTCGAGGCACCCCTCAGATGCGGTGCGATCGATGCCGAGTAAAGCGCAAAGCGCGAGGAGATTGCGGCGACGCTCGCGACGATCGATGCTGCAGGCACACCCGCCAGCCACAGGTTGCAGATCATAAACTGGCCGCTGCCCGTCACAAACGTACTGCTTAGAGCAAAGACCATCCAGGGCTCCATTCCCGTCTGCCCCATGATCATTCCGCACGGCGCGCCTATTGCAACATAGGTAAGCATCACTGGCCAGACGGTTCTAACGATTTTGAGCACCATACGTTTCTCATCCTGACAAGGTCTCCGAGCCGCATTCAACGACATGGCAGAATCATCGCCCGGCAGCAACCGAGTTCACCTACAATTGCCACCGGATCGAAAGACACAGAAAGACACAACTTTTTAGGAAGTCATTATGACAGCTATCGATCGAGACCGGGCGCGCGCGGCCTTCAAAAGCTACACCGATGCCTACGACGCCACCAACCCACGCATCGCGCTCAAAATCGAGCATACGTACCACGTGGCCGAGACATGCGATGCCGTAGCGCGCGAGCAGGGCTGGTCGTCAGAAGATATTGACCTGGCATGGCTTTGCGGCCTGCTACACGATATGGGCCGCTTTGAGCAGCTGCGACGCTGGGACACCTTTAAGGACGCCGAGAGCATGAGCCATGCAGCGCTGGGCATCGAGGTCCTCTTTGGCGAGAATCCCGCCGATGCACCCGCCGTAACGAGCATCCACGACTTTATCGATGACCCGGCAGAAGATGAGCTCATCCGAGCGAGCATTGCCTATCACAGCGATTTCCGTCTACCCGCGCAGCTCGACGTGCGCACGCGAAGCTTCTGCGATATCGTGCGCGATGGTGACAAGATCGACATTATGCGCACCATCGCCGACAGCACCGTCGACACCATCCTCAAGGTGGACGAGAAGACGTTTCTCGGCAGCCGTTTTTCGTCGCCGACACTTGCCGCCTTTGACGAGCACCGCTGCGTCGCACGCGATGAGCGCAATGAGCCCGCCGACTTCTTGGTGGGGCTTGTCTGCTTTATGTTTGAGCTCGTCTATCCGGCAAGCCGTGCGCTGGCGCGCGAACAGGGCGATATCCACCGCCTGCTCGACACGCCCTTTGGCATTACACAGCCCTTTACCGACCCCGTCACGCAGGCAACCTGGAGCCGCCTAAAGGACGAGATGCGCGACTGGCTGGCGCGCGCCTAGCGCTCAAGCTGGGCCAGCAGCTCCTCGACGACCTCGACGGCGTCCCCAACAACCTTGTACTGGGCAGCACCGAAAATGGGGGCATCCGGGTCCTCGTTGATGGCGATAATGCACTCCGCCCCACCGATACCGGCAAGATGCTGGATGGCGCCCGAAACACCGATACTCACGAGAAGCTTGGGCGAAACCGATACGCCCGTC
>DXMX01000022.1:16677-26234 GCA_019413955.1 Collinsella sp. | reverse complement strand
CTAAATAGCCATTTAGCTGAGACCCTACGGCCATTCGGATGCCATATCCCCGCAATACAAAAACAGGGCAGCCCGCACTCCTGCGAACCGCCCCGTACCCCTGGCTATCGCGTCATAAGACCAACCAGCACTACTCCCCTACTTCCCAAATAGCGCACCCAGCAGACCGCGGCGTTTGGGCTTCTCCTCTCGGTAGGAACCCTCGACGGCGGCTGCAACCTGGCGCGGTTGCTCGCCGCCTCCACGGCGCACGATCTGGTACAGGAAGGGCGATTTAACGTATTTGACCTCGACGGGCGTGGCGTGCACGGTGCTCTCACCGGACAGATGCAGGCTCGGGCTGAGCGGCGCCACGATATGCGTTTCGCGCTTGTCGCTAAACACCACCGCGGCCGCGCGGCCCGTCTGGCCGTTTACGGCAATGCGCACCTGCTCGCCATCGCGGCCGTCTGTCGCCGGACGATCGACAAAGTAGACCGGCACCATCACCAGGCCGTCCTTATGTTTGCGGGCCTTGCGCGCCCACATGCGAATGCTCTTTTTATTGAGCCCCAGTACAGCCTCGGCGTCGTTGCCCGCAACGTCGAGCGCCAACTTATCAATGACCACCTGGTCCTTGGTAGACGCATCGACTGAGACAACGCGAAAGTCACCTTCCTGCATGGCGGGATCGAACGGACCGACCTTGGCAAAGTCCCACGGCTCCAAAATGCCCATGAGGCGAACGTCCAGGTAGTTTGCCCTGGGGTATGCCCAGTCGAGCACCTCGTAGTACACCAAGGCCTCCTTGCTCAGGCCCTTGCCCGGGAAGCTCGCCATCATGCGCAAGTCCGCCAGCGCCATGGGGAAATAGAAGAGCATCATGTCGTTTTGGATCGCGTCTTCCACGTCGTGCCCGGCAAAGGCATCCGGATACTGGCGCACCAGCTGCAGCGCGTTGGCACGTGCCTGCTGCGGCGAGATTTCGCAGGGAATACCCTGCTCGGGCACATACTCCGCACCAACGCCCATGGTCAGGCGCTTGCTAAACGTCCCCGGCTTGAGCAGGTCCGCAATGCCGATCTTATTGCCGCAGGACGGGCACTCAAACACACGCTGCGTTGACTCGCCCTCAAAGGACGCTCCGCAGAAGGGGCAAGGAATGCTCACATGCGTGGCCTCTTGGAACTCCTGCGCCGTGCCGCGATCCTCCCACAGCAGATGTTCCAGGACCGACTGATTGCGCCAGTGCGCATTGAAGAAATACCAGTCCGGGTCCTGCGGGCGCTCGAGTTGCGACACATGCGTGAGTTTGAGCAGTCCATCCACCACCGTCAACGGCGTATGGCGAATACCCAAAGCGCTCTTGGGCTCTCCGGCGTCCGCCTGCCACGGAACCACCGTGCCGCAATAGGCGCACTCAAAGCTGCGCTTAGCCTGGTGCGAGTACATAGGGCCGCCGCAGTTTTGACATTTAATGGCAAACATCTCGTCCATGGAAACGTCCTCCTTTGCACAGGGGCTGTCGACATTAAGTATGTCGAGCAAGCAGGCACATGCCCATACCCATGTGGCCCAAAATGGACCACCCAGGCAGACGAGAAGGCTCGTTCGTTAGCACCGGCAGACTATTGCTGCATTTTCTGAGCATCGGCGCACGGCGCCCCCGTGCGAGCTACACTATCCCCTTAAACATGATTGTGAGGACGACCGCTATGCTATTTGTAAATCGGCTGGTACATACGCTTGTTCCCGGCAGCGAGAGCGAGCCGGTCGATGCATCTTGCCGCACCAACGCGGGCTTTTCCGCAAGCCTCGTCTGCATTGGCCTCAACATCACCCTGTGCCTGGCCAAGGGCATCGCGGGTCTGCTCGCCGGCTCCGTCTCCCTCATCGCCGACGCTTTCAACAACCTCTCCGATGCCTCGAGCAACATTGTGAGCCTGCTCGGTTTCCGCCTTGCCAGCCGCCCGGCAGACGAAGGCCACCCCTATGGTCACGGCCGCTACGAGTACCTAGCCGGCCTGTTCGTCGCCGTCCTGGTTTGCGCCGTCGGCATCAACCTGATTCTCGAGTCGGTCACCAAGATCATCAAGCCCTCGCCCACCGCTTACACGTTTATTTCCCTTGCGGCACTGGCTACGTCCATGCTCGTTAAGCTCTGGATGGCAGCGTTCAACCGCACGCTGGGCAACCGCATCGATTCCGAGACACTCATCGCCACGGCGCAGGACTCCAAAAACGACGTCATCACCTCGGGCTCGGTCTTAGCGGCGGCGCTTATTTCGCAAGCGACAGGCTTTGACCTCGACGGCTGGGCGGGCCTGGGCGTGGGCATCTTCATTTGCATCAGCGGCATGGGCCTGGTGCGCGACGCCATCAGCCCGTTGCTGGGGCAAGCGCCCGACCCCAAGCTCGTCCAGGCAATCCGCGACAAGATCATGTCCTATCCGCAGGTCCTGGGCACACACGACCTCATGGTGCACGACTACGGCCCCGGCCGTCAGTTTGCCAGCGCACACGTGGAAATGCCCGGCGAGGGCGATGCCTTTGAGCACCACGAGATTCTGGACACCATCGAACACGATATCAAGCATCAGATGGGCATCGGTATCACGCTACACTGCGACCCCATCGCCACCACCGGCGACGACCTGCGCGGCTGGGTCAAGCGCGGCATCATGCAGATCGATCCTGCGCTCTCCATCCACGACCTGCACGAGCACGATGGCTTTGTGTCATTTGACCTTGTGCGTCCCGACGGCTTTGACATATCCGACGAGGAGCTGCTGGGGCTCGTCACGCGCATCGTGCACGAGCGCCGACCCGATGCCTCATGCGTCGTTACGTTTGACTCGGGCTTTAGCTCGCCCGACCGTCCGGCCGAGCAGCTGTAGCCCACTTAACAGCTAGTTTCCCTGCGCGCCCGAGATGCCGTTTTGTAGGGCGTTCCAGGCATCCGTCGCCATGTCGCCCAAGTTCTGCGCGGTATCGCCCAGATTTTGTGCCGTATCGCCCAGCTCTTGCGCCTTGTCTCCCAACTCCTGCGCCTTGTTGCTCAAGTCCTCCAGCGTATTGGAGCTCGAGCTGTCGGTACCGCTTTGGCCGTCGGACGAGTTGCCCGAACTGTTCTTGTGCGTGAGTTGAATTTCGAGGTTGCCGTTGTCGTTATAGTAGGCAGAAGTAACGACCCAGTTGGCATCGACGACGGGCGTTGAGCCATCATCAGTCAGGACCACGGCATTCGAAAGATCGGCGCCGCGCGACTTGAGGATCTTCTTGGCGTTGGACCAGTACTGCCCCGGGATATCACTCAGATCGACGGTGCTAGACGAGGCGGACTCGGTTTGCTCGGCAGCGGTATCGGCCGTTGAACTCCCTCGCTTGTTGAGCATGCCCGACACGATGGCAAACACAACCGACAGCGCAAAGAAGATCGCCAGCACGATGAGGATCTTCTTAATCACGCTCGACGAACGCGACGGCGTCTCTTCCTCGTCCTCGCCATATTGCGGAATCGACTTGGGGTACTCGCGATACGGCTCGCGCGACTCGTAGCGAGGCTGCGCCGTGCGAGGCATATACGTCGTCTGCTGAGGCTGCGGAATGGGATTCTGCGGCAGGTCATCATAGGGATTCGGCGTCGAGGCGGCATAAGAATCCTGCGGCGCGTAATCAAACGGGTCTGCCGCCGCGTTGCCATAGGGGCTTTGCAAAGATGCAGCGTAAGGGTCCTGCGCCGCGTCGCCATAGCCCATAACTCGTGTGGGCTCGGCAGAAGGCTGCGTCGCGGCGGGGTCGACATAACCGGGGTTGGGAACAACGCGGGTCGCATCGGCGCTATCGCCAGCCTGCGCGGAACCGTAGCCGCCCATCACGGTTGTCTTGTCCTGATCCATGCAACGATTCCTTTCCGTCGCCTGTAAGCATCAAGTTATCCATGCATTCTACCAGCGCAAAAGCCCATGATGGGCAGAGTCCGTCGGTATCTACAAGACATGCGCGGGCCTAAGGATCAAAAAGCCCCGCCGGGCCTTGTGGGCACGGCGGGGCGGAGAAGCAGCTATGGACAGCAGACTTAGAACAGGCCGGTGATGTTGCCGTCGTTGTCGACGTCGATGTTTTCGGCCGCGGGCACCTTGGGCAGACCCGGCATGGTCAGAACGCTGCCAGTCAGTGCGACCACAAAGTGGGCACCGGCGGAAACCTTGAGCTCACGCACCATGATGCGGAAGTTCTCGGGAGCGCCCAGGGCCTTGGCGTTGTCGCTAAAGCTGTACTGCGTCTTGGCGACGCACACCGGAAGGTTGCCAAAGCCATTCTCGCGCAGCTCGGCGAGCTGGCGCTTGGCGGCCGGCGTAAAGTCAACGCCGTCGGCGCGGTAGACCTTGGTGGCAACGGCCTCGAGGGCATCAGCGACATCAGCGCCGTCCTCATAGGCAAACTTGAGCTCGCTCGGCTGCTCAATCAGACGCATGACCTCATCGGCCAGCTCGAGCGCGCCCTCGCCGCCCTTGGCCCAGACCTCGGAAAGCTTAACGTTGACGCCGAGCTTCTGGCACTCGGACTCGATGAGTGCAAGCTCAGCCTCGGTGTCCGTCGGGAAGCGGTTGATGGCGACCACGCAGGGCAGACCATAAACGTTCTGGATGTTGTCGACATGACGCAGCAAGTTGGGCATGCCAGCCTTGAGTGCCTCGAGGTTCTCCTCGTTGAGGTCGGCCTTGGCGACGCCACCGTTGTACTTAAGCGCACGAGCGGTCGCGACGACCACGACGGCGCTGGGGCGAACGCCCGTCATGCGGCACTTGATGTCGAGGAACTTCTCGGCACCCAGATCGGCACCGAAGCCGGCCTCGGTAATGGCAACATCGCCAAAGCGCATCGCCATACGCGTGGCCATAATAGAGTTGCAGCCGTGGGCAATGTTGGCGAAGGGACCGCCGTGGACAAACGCGGGCGTGCCCTCGAGCGTTTGCACCAGGTTGGGCTTAAGCGCGTCCTTAAGCAACGCGGCCATGGCACCCTGGGCCTTGAGGTCGCGGGCACGGACGGGCTCGCCGGCAAAGCTATAGCCGACGACGATCTCACCCAAGCGTTCCTTGAGGTCGTTGATGCTCGTAGACAGGCACAGGATTGCCATGACCTCGGAGGCAACGGTGATGTCGAAGCCGTCCTCGCGCGGCACACCTTGGGCCTTACCGCCAATGCCATCGATAACATGGCGCAGCTGACGGTCGTTCATGTCGACGACGCGCTTCCAGGTGATGCGCTTAACGTCAATACCGAGCTGATTGCCCTGCTGGATGTGGTTATCGAGCATGGCGGCCAGCAGGTTGTTGGCAGCACCGATGGCATGGAAGTCGCCGGTAAAGTGCAGGTTGATGTCCTCCATGGGAATGACCTGGGCCCAACCGCCGCCAGCGGCACCGCCCTTGACGCCAAAGACGGGACCGAGCGAAGGCTCACGCAGGGCCACGGCGCTCTTGATACCGCGACGACGCAGGCCATCGGCCAGACCAATGGTCGTGGTGGTCTTGCCCTCGCCCGCGGGCGTTGGGTTGATAGCGGTCACGAGGACGAGCTTGGCCTGGTGATCAGTCGGCTCGTTGAGCAGTGAATAGTCGACCTTAGCCTTGTCGAAGCCGTACGGAATAAGGTGCTTAACGTCGACGCCGGCGTTCTTGGCCACCTCGGTAATAGGCAGCGGCGTGACAGAACGTGCGATTTCGATGTCAGTAGGCATGGGCGGTCCTTTCGTTACCGAATGAGAAAAAGACCAATTCAGCATAGCACGGGCGCGCAATAGTAAAACGCCCATAACCGATGAACGGCGATATGTTTACCCGATGCCCAGCGATAGTCCAACAGCCCGCCAAAACAAAACGCCCTAAACGGTAGGTTCAATCCCCAGGTGCTCAAAGGTGCGGAGGGTTGCCTGACGGCCCTGCGGCGTACGAATCATCAATCCGCACTGCAGCAAATAGGGCTCATAGACATCCTCGAGCGTGCCCGGGTCCTCGCCCACCGCGCTGGCAAGGGTCGTAAGTCCCACGGCGCGACCGGAGAACGTCTTGGCGAGCGTCTCCAAAATGCGAATATCCATCCAGTCCAGACCGAGCTCGTCGATCTCGAAGAACTCGAGCGCCTGGCGACAGATATCGAGCTCGATGGGGCCGTTGCCGCGCACCTGTGCGTAATCGCGCACGCGCTTGAGCAGACGGTTGGCAAGACGTGGCGTGCCGCGCGAACGCGAGCCGATCTCGAGTGCACTGGGATGGTCGATCGTCACGCCCAGGATAGTCGCCGAGCGCGTCACAATCTGCGCGAGCTCCTCGACCGTGTAGTAATCCAGGCGATATGAAATGCCAAAGCGGTCGCGCAACGGGCCGGTCAACATGCCTGAGCGGGTCGTTGCCGCCACCAGCGTAAACTTGGGGATATCCAGGCGAATCGAGCGCGCCGCCGGACCCTTGCCAATCACGATATCGAGGGCAAAGTCCTCCATCGCGGGGTACAGGACCTCCTCGACCGAACGGTTGAGGCGGTGGATCTCGTCGATAAACAGCACATCGCCCGGCTGCAAGTTAGTAAGGATGGCCGCCAGGTCGCCCGTGCGCGCGATGGCAGGGCCACTCGTGGTCTTGATCTGAGCGCCCAGCTCGTTGGCGATAACGGTGGCCAGCGTGGTCTTGCCCAGGCCCGGAGGACCCGAGAAGATCACGTGGTCGAGCGTCTCGCCACGGCTCTGCGCCGCTTCGATCAACACGCGCAGGCTCTGCTTGATGTGCTCCTGGCCGCAGTAATCGTCCAGGCGCTGAGGGCGCAAAGTGCGGTCGACATCAAGATCCTCGGCCGTCAGCTCCGAGCCCACCATGCGCTCGCCGTGCGCCATGGATGCCGCCGGCGAGTTACCGGGCGTCGCCCACAAGTCCTGAGAGTCATCGGCTTCCCACATCACGCATCCATTCCAAGTCGCTTAAGCGCCGCGCCGAGCAGATCCTCGACACGCATATTCTGCCCATCATACCCGCTCAGGGCAACATCGGTCTCCTGCGGGCTAAAGCCCATGGAAAGGAGCGCCGCACGGGCATCATCGATCACCGAGGGAGCGGCAGCGGGCACGGGCATCGCAACCTGTCCGGGAATCACGTCGACCGGCACAAAGCCCTTATCCTTGGCAAAGGTGATCTTGAGTTCCAGGATCAGGCGCTGAGCTGTCTTTTTGCCCACACCGGGTACCTTGGCCATGCCCTTGTCGTCCTCGGCCATCACCAGCGAATACAGCTGCCCCACGGTATAGGTGGAAAGCACGGCAAGCGCCAGGCGCGGGCCAACGCCCGAAACGGACACGAGCCGGTCGAACATCATGCGCTCATCCTTTGAGGAAAAACCGAAAAGTGTCATGGCGTCCTCGCGCACCTGCATACGCGTGTAGAGGCAGACCTCGCCACCGGGCGTCGGCAACGTGGCCGCAGTGCTGCCCGAGATGCCGAGCTCAAAGCCAACGCCCGACACATCGACGACAGCAGAGCTCATCGTGGCCTCGACAAGCGTTCCGTGGAGCTGGGAAATCATCAGTATCCGGTTCCTCTCTGTTGATAGAACTCGCCACCGGTGAGGGCGCGGGTGCGGCTGAGGTTTACGTGGCAGATGGCGCAGGCCAGGGCATCGGCGGCATGGTCGGGATGCGGGTCGTGATCGAGCTGTGTGAGTGTGCGTACCATGTAGGCGACCTGCCGCTTGTCCGCGGCGCCAGTGCCCACCACAGCCTGTTTGATCTGCATGGGCGTGTACTCGCCAATCTCGAGCGCGCATTCCGAAAGTGCGACGAGTGCAGCACCGCGGGCATGCGCCGTGGGGATGGCCGAACGAACGTTGGCGCCAAAGTAGATGCTCTCGACAGCAGCCGTGTCGGGTCGATAACGCTCAACGACATCCTTAAGGTCATGGGCGATATGCGACAGGCGCACCGCGAGCGGACTTCCGGCACTGGTCTCGATGCAGCCATAGGCACGGCAGCGAACCTCGCCACGCCGCTCCTCGATAATCCCCCAACCCGTATGAGCCAAACCGGGGTCAATGCCCAAGATAACCAAGCCGACCTCCCCTCGCCACAAGCACAGCGCAAGACAAGGCCCCGCGCATCATTCACGAACGTCTGTTCTAGAATAACACAACGGGACCAAGATGCTTAGTTGAAGTATCGGGGTTGGAAGCGAATCCTATCCCATAGTTAGTTCTGCGAGAAAAAGGGGAACTGCCTCGGATCTACTGGCGGGTGCGGCATCGGGCCACCCTGGGGACTACCTTGCGAGCCGCCCTGACCGCCCATCATCTTATCAATGGCGTCCTGAACCTCGCCCTCGAACTTTTTCATTCCCTCGTGTAAACGACGCTGACCGTCCTCAGAGCGCAGCTCCTCCATCTGCTCGGGCGAAATACCCAACAGGTCACCCAATATGCCCATCATCTCGCCACGCATGCGCTCGCTTGTATCCTCGTCGGCAAAGCGGTTCACCTCGGCGCGCGCCAGCGCATCGACCGTCATGCGTTCCTTGCCGCTCAGCCCCAGGTCGGACCACGCGAGCATGTACGGCCAGGCGCGCTCGACAAACGAACGGGCCGAGACGATCGGCGCCGTCGGCAGCATGCGGCGGGCGGCCTCGCCCTGACGCACGAGCATCAGCAGCAGCGAGCAGGCCTCAGGCTTGCCAGCGGCCATCGGGATGTCGTCGAAAGATCGATTGCGGTCCACGTGCGCCTCGAGCGCGCCATCGACCTCACCCGGCTCAAGCCCGCCGAGCAGCTGTGCCGCGCGGTCGAGCATATCGACCGGACCGTCGAGCGTCGAGAGCGCCTGCGCCAGCACTCGCTCCATACAATCTTCCACCGCGTTGAGCGTCACGAGCTCTTGGGGCACCACGGCAGACGTGCGGTTGCGCACACGCGCCACAAACTCAAGCGCCGACAGGTACACATCGCCAAAGGGCGCGTAATCGCCCTGGTAGCCGCCGCAAAGCGCCGGCGCCGCCAGCGCGTACTCGGTTTTGGACAGCGGGCTCAGCGCCATCGCACCCAGCTCGAGCGCCGTGTCCTCCAGCATGAGGCCCAGCGTGCGCGAGCGCAGACGCTCGGCATCGCCCGCCGACACGTCGCGATCGAGCACACGCGCCGCATCCGGTGCATCGCGCTCGACGGTGCGAATGTGCAGACGCTCGGCGATGGCGCGGACGGCGGCACAGCGGGCAGCCTCGGCCTCTTCCTGCGCCGGCGTAAAGATACGGTTGCGCCCCAGCACCAGGCCAATCACATTACGCGGGCCCAGAGCGTCGACGGTCAGCGCCGCCAGCAGGGACGACGGCAAGTCGCCCTCGAGCGCCACCACAGCACGCGACGCACCGTGGGCTCGGGCGTTGTCGCGCACGGCGAGCACCAGCGCCTGCCACAGCCACTCCTCGGAACGGAACTCGGGCAGTTCGTGATCTTCCAGGGCATCGAGCATCACGCCGCGCTGAATCTCCTGAACCAGCAGGCTCTCCTCAAAACACGGCGCCTGGGCCACCACGCGACCACAG
>DXMX01000022.1:13044-16667 GCA_019413955.1 Collinsella sp. | reverse complement strand
CCGCCGGTATACACCGACTCGTCATAAGCACCGACCGGCGCCATGCAGGCAAACCACACGCTGCGCCTGGATGCGATCTTGCGGTAGGCGCCGCTGCGTACGGCGGCAATGGCAGCAGTCTCGCGGTCGGTCATGTCAAACGCGTTGAATTGGAAATACGCAATGAGGTCAACACCGGTCGGCAACATCTCGAGTTCGCGGTCCAAGTCAAAAATCACGGCAATGCGCACGCCGTCCACGTCGAACACCGGCGGCGCCCAACGCGTGTCGTTGTTCTCACCACGCTGCAGGGCAATGCTCGAACGCGCCGGCACCACATGACCGTCCTTGAGCATCATGTAGTCGAGCAGCGGCTGGCCCTCAAACGAAACCGCCGCGGGCACGATGCAGATCATGTCAAGCTCCTGGATACGCTCGGCGACACCAGTCAAGCCGGCAAGCATGTCGTGCTCAAAGTCGGCAGTGCCCACCAGGCCCCCGGGCATGGCGCCCATAAAGAGCGGAGCCGGAACGCACAGCACGCGCGCCCCGCGCTCGTGGGCCAGACGAGCCTGGTCCTCGATGCGGCCGCAAATGCCCTCAATATCACCCAGGCGCATATCGATCTGTGCAAGCGCGAGCTTCATGGCTCAGCCCTTTCCGTCGTAAACCATCGAAATCGTAGTAAAAGCGCCGGCCGCATGATGCAGTCGGCGCTCGCATGTGCATATGCTAGCTATGATACCCCGAGCGGGGGCGCGCTCCTAGAATGTCGCGGACCACGGCCCGTGCAGGTTGCAGTAGGCATAGACGGTACCGGTCTTGGAACCGCCGGCAAAAAACGTCGCGGGCTTCATGCCGGGCTCAAGGTAATGGACCTCTAAGCGGCCCTCGGCCTCAAGGGCGATCCACTCAATATAGTGCTCGGGCAGGCTGGGGTGCTCGACCGAGCCAACGCGTGCGCGAATCACGTGACCGTCGCGCTCGGTCTCGACAACAGGCACGTGCTTCTCGTGCGCCGCGTCCTCAGTGTTTGCGGTCAGTTCCGTGCAACCGGCAGGAGTTGCAACGTCGTTGCCAAGGGCGGCAATGAGCTTACCGTCGGGGTCCTTAAAGAATTTCGCCATGATGTTCTCCTTTGCTGACGTGCCAATGTTCTTGACGGTTCTTATGCCCAAAGGCAGACAAACCATCCACGACATTGCAAATGAACACATAACGGGCGGGGACGATGGGGCAGCGTGTGCCATCCGTCCTGGCGGCCCCACCCGAGCGGGTTAGCGCCCGTCGCCGCCCAGCAGCGCCAGAACATCTTCGCGGGTAAAAAGCGCCGAGGAGATGCCGTCGCCGCCGAGCACGCTGTTGACCAGGTCGCGTTTGGACTCCTGCATCTGCATGATGCGTTCCTCGATCGTGTCCTTGGCGATGAGCTTGTACACGGTCACGGTATGTTGCTGGCCAATACGGTGCGCGCGGTCGGTCGCCTGGTCCTGCGCCGCCACGTTCCACCACGGGTCGTAGTGGATGACCACGTCGGCCGCCGTCAGGTTAAGGCCCACGCCGCCCGCCTTGAGCGAAATCAAAAAGACCGGAATCTCGCCCGCTTGGAACTGCGCGACCATCTTGGCGCGGCTCTCCTTAGACGAAGCGCCCGTGAGCTTAAGGAAGGCGATGTCCTCCCTGGCCAAGCGCTTACCGATGATATCGAGCATACCCGTGAACTGGCTGAACAACAGGATGCGATGCCCGCCGTCGAGTGCGCCGTGCACGAGCTCCATACACGTATCGAGCTTGGCGCTCCCCGCCTTGTAATCCTCGTAGTGTAGACGCGGGTCGCAGCAGATCTGGCGCAGCTTGGTGAGCTCGGCGAGCACCTTGAGTTTGTCCTTCTTAAACTCCCCAGCCTCGCGGTGCTGCACCTGCTGGGCGATGCGGTCCTGGTTGGCCAGGTAGAGCTTGCGCTGCTCGCCGGTAAGCTGCGCCATGACGGTGTCTTCGATCTTCTCGGGCAGGTCGGCCACCACGTCTTCCTTGACACGGCGCAGCACAAACGGCGACACGAGCGCCTGCAGGCGAGCGGCGCTATCGCCCTCGGCATGCTCGACCGGGCTTTCGAAGCGCTTGGCAAACGATTCACGCGTGCCCAGCAGGCCCGGCATCAAAAAGTCGAAGATGCTCCAGAGCTCGGACAGGCGGTTTTCGATGGGCGTGCCCGTCAGGGCAAAGCGCACGCCGGCAGGCAGGCGCTTGGCGGCGCGCGCCACCTGCGTGAGCGGATTTTTAATGTACTGTGCCTCATCGAGCACCACGCGGGCAAAATCCTGCTCGACGTACTCGTCGATATCGCGCCGCATAAGGTCATACGACGTCACGACCACGCTATGCTCGGCCACGCCGGCGATCTGCACGCGGCGTTGAGCCTTGGCGCCCACAATGGCGCACACATCGAGCGACGGGGCAAAGCGCTCCAGCTCGGCAGTCCAGTTGTACACGAGTGAGGCCGGGCATACCACGAGCGTGGGCTTGGTGTCCCCCGCCTCCACGCGCGCCAGAATATGCGCAATCATCTGGAGCGTTTTGCCCAGGCCCATGTCGTCGGCCAAGATGCCGCCAAGGCCCAGGTGTTCGAGCGAGCCGAGCCACTGGTATCCGTCGACCTGGTAGCCGCGCATCGTTGCCTTGAGCGATGCCGGCACCGTAAAGTCCATCTTGCCGAGCGTGTCCAGGCGCTCGACGGTGCGACGGAATGCGGCATCGCGATCGGCCTCGAGCGCCGGCGTGCGTGCGAGCATGCTGTCGACGAAGAGGGTGCTCGACGCGGGAAGCGACACGCCGTCGAGCAGGTCGACGGCATCGACACCCAGGTCCTCGGCAAGGCCAAACGCGGCGCGCGCCCCCTCGTCCAGGCGAATGATGTCGCCGGACGTAAGGCGCGCAAACGTTTGATGGCGCTTGTACGAATCGAGATAGACGGCAAGGTCCGCGGCCGAAAGCGCGCTCGCGCCCAGCTCGACATCGAGCAGATTGCTCTTGACGGTCGCACGAACCGAGAGCTTGGGCGCGGGGCGCACCGAAATCTGGCGCAGACGGTCGCTGAGCATGACCTCACCCAGCTCGGACAGGGCGGACAGACCCTCGGTCAGCAGGCAGAACAAGCTCTCATCATCGCGCTCCTCAAACGCCAGACCGCCCTCGTAGAAATCGAAGTACAGGGCCGCCGTATCCATAACGCGAAACTCCGCCACCTCGTCGCGGGGCGGCACGCCGGGGCGCTGCTCTTCAAAGGGACTGCCCGGAGCGCCCAGGCTAAAGAGATCCGCCGACCAGTCGCCGTAGGTAACCGTAATCTTGCAGGTCACGAGCCCATCGTCGACGCCGATTGCCATGGCAAAGCTCGGCTCGGGCGCCACGGTATCGAGCGCGGCGGGCGCGGTGAGGTCGGTATAGTCGCGCAAAATGGGCAGCGCCATACGGCAGAACTCACCCACCTGCTCGGCGGCAATATGGGCGGGCGTGCGGCACGGCAGCAAGCGCGACAAAAAAGGTGCGGCATGCTGAGCAAATGCAGCGTCGGTACGGCGCGCGCGGCGCGTGTCAACCAAGTAGGCGGCATCGCCCGACGCAAAGCAGTACATATCGGCGGG
>DXMX01000022.1:1777-13034 GCA_019413955.1 Collinsella sp. | reverse complement strand
GCGGACGCCTCGTCCTCCCCTTGCGGAGACAGCTCAACCGCCACGTCGTAGGTGCGATGCGTCGTCATCCCCCGCGACCAGGCGGGCTCAAAGGAGATGGTCTGGCCGCGCAGCAGGTCCAGCACATATACGATGCTATGCTCGGACAGCGGCAACTGACGCTCGGCAACAAAACCGCTGCGGGCAAAGTCGTACGACGCCGAACGCGAGCTTGTGATGTCATCGAGATAGGCAACTGTCGTCACAACAAGGTTGAGCAGCTTTGCCGATGTTTCGTCAAAGGCCTCAGGTGAATGGACAAACGTGAGCTTCTTGCCATAGGAGAACGTGCCGCCGCGCACGTAGGCATCGGCCATGCCGTCGATGTCCTTGACCACGTAGGAGACCGATCCACAGCGAATGCGGAACTCGAGCGCCCAGCTAAAGCGGTCAGCGAACAGCGGATTGTAGTACGGCACCAACGAGGGCTCCAATGCCGCTTTGGGGGCGTCGGGATCAACGGCACCGGCAAGCTTGCGGCGCATGCTCGCCAGCTCATCCATGCGCGCGTCCGAAAGATCGGAGAGCGCCGCCACAAGGCTCGGGCTCGTGGGGACGGGCGCCGGAAAGGGAAAGTTGGGGTTGACGGCCGGCGCTTTGGGTGCGGTGCGCGCGGGCTGTTTCGACTGCGCCGTAAACGTGCGAACCGGCGTGCGCAAACCTTCGACGGGCTCGGCGCCGCTGGCATCCAAATACGCCAGAGCCGTGGCAATAGCGTGCTTGCACATACCGGGGTAACGATAGGCGGCGGGGCAATCGCAGTCGTAGTCGATCACCTCGTGCTCGTCCATGTCGAGCGCCACGTGCGTCTTGTACAGGTCGCCACGCGAACCGCGCACCGAGCCCTCGACCGTCACGTTTTTGGAGAAGCGCGAGCCGCTGTCCTCGATCGACAGCACGGCGCCGTTGAGCATGAGCGAACGCCCCTTCATAAAGGTGCCGCTCAACGCCGCCTCTTTGCGAAGCGCCTGCACGAACGTCCCCTGCGCCATCACTTCCTCCAATCTCACCCGGGGTAGCTTAGATCACCGTCACGCGACCCTGGTTACCCACAATGGCCTTGGCCTCGGCCAGCAGCGGAATCGAACGCGCGTTGACCTTGGCAGGTACCTCGGCACGCAGCACGCGCCCGTCCACCTGCTCGATAAAGATCTCCACGCGGTCGCCGCCCGGGTTGGCGGTGAGCACCGTGGCCAGGCGCGCCATATTGCCCTGGCTAAAGCGGCTGTTGGGCACCATGACCTCAAACACCTTGGGCTTGTTGTTCTCCTCGTTGAGCTCGAGCGGCACGATCTCCTGCGCGATGATCTGGTCGCCGCGGTCCGAGCGCTCGAGTTTGCCCTTAATGCGCACAAAGGCATCGGACAGCTGCGCGCCGGTCTCGGGATCGACCTCGCCGTACAGGTACCCCTCGGCCTCTTTATAGGTCTTGGGGAACACGACGACGGTGGCCTCGCCTTCCATGTCCTCGAGCTGCACGATGCCCATGGGGTCGCCGTTTTTGGTCACGCGCTTGGACACGCTCGAGACCATGCCGGCCCACCACAGTGCCTTGCCCTCGGGAATCTCCTGGTTGATGGTGCCGCCCGTGGGGTTCTGCACTTCGTAGCCGGTATCGATCTGCGAGAACGAGAAGTCGCGCGCCTTGGCTAGCGCATACTCAAACGGGCGCAGCGGGTGGTCCGAGACATAGATGCCCAGAACTTCCTTCTCCTGGCTCAGCTTAAGGTGGCGATCCCATTCCTGGCCATCCGGATCGGGCACGCCCACCTCAAAGCCCGAGCCCTCGACGTCGCCGAACATATCGAAGAACGACGTCTGGCCGCTCGCACGATCCTTCTGGCGCTTTACCGCGGCATCGATGATGTTCTCGGGGTTGTTCTTGTCCACAAAGTGCATCATCTGGCGACGCGGATACCCCGTGGAGTCGAAGGCGCCTGCCTTGATCAGCGATTCGATTACGCGACGGTTTGCCTGGCTCGAGTCCACACGCTCGACAAAATCGTGCAGCGTCTTAAAGGGGCCGCCCGCCTCGCGCTCGGCGATAATCGCCTGCGCCACGCCGGTGCCCACGCCGCGGATGCCGGCCAGACCAAAGCGCACGCCCTCCTTGGTAGCCGTGAACTCGGTGCCGGACTCGTTGACATCTGGCGACAGCACGGGGATACCGTCGTGACGGCACGCCGAGACGTAGTGAACGATTTTGTCGGTCTTGCCCGTATAGGACGTCAGAACGGCCGCCATGTACTCGTGCGGATAGTGCGCCTTGAGCCACGCCGTCTGCATAACCAGGATGGCGTAGCCGGCGGAGTGCGACTTGTTAAAGGCGTAAGATGCGAACTCGAGAACATCGTCCCAAATCTTCTGGGCGACCTCGCGCGTGTAGTTGTTCTTGATGGCGCCGTTCATCCAGTGGTCGTAGGTGGTCTCGTCCGAGCCATCCTCCCAGTGCAGCACCGTCGACGTGAGCAGCTTGATCTTTTTCTTAGCCACGGGTTTACGGATACGCGAGTCCGATTCGCCCTTGGAGAAGCCGCACATCTCGACGGAGATGAGCATAACCTGCTCCTGGTAGACCATGGTGCCGTAGGTTTCGCCCAGGATGTCGTCCAGGCGGTCGTCGTAGGAGACGGCCGGCTCCTTGCCGTTCATACGGTTGATGTAGGACGAGACCATGCCGGCGCCCAGCGGGCCCGGGCGGTACAGGGCGATCAATGCCACGACGTGCTTGTACTCGGTGGGCTTCATGTTCTTGATCGTGGCCGTCATGCCGGCGGACTCGACCTGGAAGACGCCGGCGGTGTGGCCGGAACCCATGAGCTTAAAGATCTCGGGGTCGTCAAAGGGAATCTCTTCCTCTTTGATGTCGATGCCGAAGTTCTTTTTGATGTTTGCCTTGGCCTTGGAGATAACCGTCAGCGTACGCAGACCCAGGAAGTCCATCTTGAGCAGGCCCATGTCGGCAACGGTATGGCCCTCGTACTGGGTAATCTCGACGCCGCCCTTGGTGTCGAGCTTGGTGGGCACGTGCTCGTTGACGGGGTCGCGGCAGATCAGAACGGCGCACGCGTGCACACCCTCGCCACGGGTAAGGCCCTCAATCGAGAGCGCCGTGTCGATGATGCGGCGGGCGTCGTCGTCCTTTTTATATGCCTCGGCAAAATCGGGGTTAAACAGATCCTCTTTGCCGGGTTGCTTTTCGAGCACCTGCTTGAGCTTGACCTTGGGGTCGCTCGAGACCATCTTGGACAGGCGCTGGCCCATGTAGACCGGGTAGTCCAGGACGCGCGCGGCGTCGTTGATGGCCTGCTTGGCCTTGATGGTCGAGTAGGTGATGACGTGGGTGACCTTCTCGGGACCGTAGAGCTGGCGAACGTGCTCCACGACCTCGAGGCGCCGCTCATCGTCGAAGTCCATATCGATATCGGGCATCTCGGTACGCTGCGGGGACAGGAACCTCTCGAACATCAAGCCGTTCTCGAGCGGGTCGAACGCAGTGATGTTCATGGCGTAGGCGACGATAGCGCCGGCGGCCGAGCCACGGCCGGGGCCGACGCCGATGCCGTTGTCCTTGGCCCATTGCACGTACTCGGCGACGATCAAAAAGTAGGCGGCAAAGCCCTTGTCGCAGATGACCTTGTATTCGTACTCAAAGCGTTCTTTGATGTTGACGCCGCCGATCTCGCGCGTGGCCCAGTCGTCGCCGTAGTGTTGGCGCAGGCCCTTCTCGCACTCGCGGCGGAACTGGCTCTCGTGCGTCTCGCCGGGATCGAGCAACGGGAAGCGCGGCAGGATGATGGAGTCCCAGTCGAGCTCGACGTAGCACTTGTCGGCAATCTCGAGCGTGTTGTCGCAGGCTTCGGGGCAATACGGGAACATCGCCCGCATCTCCTCCTCGGTCTTCATATAGAACTCCGAGCCGGTCATGCGCATGCGGTTGGGGTCGTCGACCTTGGCGTTCATGCCGATGCACATAATGACGTCCTGTACGGGCGCGTCCTCGCGACGCAGGTAGTGGAAGTCGTTGGTGGCGATGACCTTGACACCCACCTGCTTGGCGATATCGATGAGCGTGCGGTCCATCTGCTCGTCGGTCAGGCCGTTGTCGGTGGTGATGCCGTGTTCCTGGATCTCGATGTAAAAGTCGCCGGGGTCAAAGGTGTCGCGGAAGGTCTCGGCCCACTTGATGGCGCCCTCCATGTCACCGCGGTCGATGTATTTGGGGATGATGCCCGCGATGCAGGCGCTCGTGCAGATCATACCCTTGGCGTGGCGGCGCAGGTTGTCGAGCGTCACGCGCGGCTTATAGTAAAAGCCCTGCACGGCGGCCTCGGAGACCGTCTGCATCAGGTTGACGTAGCCTTCCTGGTCCTTGGCCAGAAGGATCATGTGGTAGAGCTCGGGCTTATGGTCGCGGGCGAGCGTCTCGTCCGGCGTAAAGTAGACCTCGCAGCCAAAGATGGGCTTGATGACCAGAGGCGGCTTGAGCTCGTCGATGTTGCCCTTCTCGTCCCACATGGCCATGTCCTTCACATACTGGGCATGCTCGCGCGGGTTTTCCTCGGGATCGGGCTCCACCAGCTCATCGCGGCGATCCTTTTCCAAAAAGGCCTTGTCGTGACTCCAGGTTTTGTACTCAGGCGTGTTGTGGTTGACGGCGTCGCAGGCCAGCGCCAGGTCGGGCACGCCATACATGTAGCCGTGGTCGGTAATGGCGACGGCGGGCATGCCCAGCTCTACGGCGCGATTGACCATATCCTGGATACGGGTTGCGCCGTCGAGCATGGAGAAAACGGTGTGGTTGTGCAGATGGACGAATGCCATGTGATGAGCTCCGATGCGGGTTCGTGTTCTGACTGAACGATTTTACCGCACGGCGCGGATAGCACCCGAACCTAGCCAAACCAACACGGGTAGTCAATTTGGGACCTTCAAAAAGGGGAATGAGGGCATCCAGATATATCGAGTATTACTGGAACCCCGGCGATGCGCGGAATGATTTGTGACGAATAGTCATGTCCATCAAGAAGGCTCGACGCTTCGGATAGCTCGTCAATCGATATATCAATTCTTGGAGACCTGTATTCCAACCATTTTTAATGAAACAACGGCGGTAATTGCTATCGCGATTGCACCAATAATACCGAGCGCTATCTGAATGGGATATAACCCCAACACATGTCCAAATATGGAGAAAAACACTGCAGAAAAGAGAGCCCTTACCAGAGACGCGACGGAAAGGATCGTCGCGCGGAGATCGTCCGCTATCGCGTCTTGGATTAAGTTTTCCGAAGTGATGTACACCACTTCTGGGAGAAAACAAAGCACCATGCTAAGGCCAAACAAACACAGCGGATTTGAAGCGAACCACGGAAGAATCATGAAAAGGCCAGCCTCGATTAGCATCGAGCCGAGCATGGTATTTCTTTTCCCGAAACGCAATGAGAAGAAATCTGCTGCAATGTAGGCCGTCGCATTTACTGCATAGGATGCACCGAAAAAGATTCCTATTATGGAGACGGGAGCATCAAATGCGTCGAATACCAACTGATTCAAGTTGCAATAACTCCCATAGAATCCATCGAGCATGCTTGTGCCGATTAGAAGAAGCAATACCGCAAAAGCGGATTCTCCAACACGCCAAGTTTCGCGTCTGAACATCTTGGCCGCGTCAAACCTTCCCTTTTCAGAGCTTTCAGAACGGGTCGCTTCCGTCCTCTCAATGGGATACAGAAGGAAAAGCTGCAGGAGATAGAAAACGGAGACACATACGTAGAGGGCGCTCCAAGATACTTGGGCAATGAAAGATCCGAGCACAATCGCCATTCCCGTAGCGATTGATTGCGCGGCAAGCAGCCGAGCGTTGATGGTGAGGAAACGCTCTCCTTGACCGGCATTCCGGGCAATTTCATATAAAAGCGCTTGTTCGGATCCCGATTGAAGGGAGTAGGCGAGTGCCTCAACAAGGGAAAGCGCGACGAGAAAGGGGCCTGAGAGCAACAGCATGCCAGCCGTATGGAAGAAAAGCAGCAGAACGCCCACTTGAATCGAGAACTTCTTTCCAAAGAAATCGCCTACCAGCCCTGTTGGCAGCTCGAGGACGACCGTTGTAATGTTAAACAGGGCTTGATAAAGCGCGATTTCCGTGACAGACATTCCTTTCTCCGCAAGGAAAAGTAGAAACACTCCCCGATTTAAAACAAATCCCGCGAGAACGAAAAAGGCGGAATAGATGTGCAGTTGCGTAGCGGCATTCTTATTCATTTGGCACTTCCATCAACTACTTTTGTCGGGCCGCTCGCTACTGACTCGAAGCCTGAAGTGTTCACAGTTTCCGATGAAAAGCTACCTTGCCTTTTTGCGGCCTGGGCACGCTTCTCGTACTTATTGCCGTTGAGCCTGTTGCGGCTGGAGCGCTTGCCCGTGGCGTTTTCGATATCCTGCATGATGGACCCCGCTAGGGCGTCAAAAAGCTCCTCCGGCGTCACCCCAAGCGTTTTGGTGAGCTGCATATGGCTCCTTATTCGTTTGAACCGTTCGAGCTATTGTACCGTCCCAGGCTCTCCCATGCGTTGCGGTGCTATTTGGACGATTGAGGGCTTTATCCGGGGCGGCCGCGTGGGTTTGCCCAAAGTAGCTAAAAAAGCCCCGTCCCAAAAAGACTGCGGTGGAATCGATAGGGATTCCACCGCAGGTTGTTGAGGG
Source organism: Collinsella sp. (assembly GCA_019413955.1). Taxonomy (GTDB): domain Bacteria; phylum Actinomycetota; class Coriobacteriia; order Coriobacteriales; family Coriobacteriaceae; genus Collinsella. Next base: position 6,290 of record DXMX01000022.1, on the reverse strand, counting down.
CTAAAGGTTGTAGGTGACCACTTGGGGCTCGCAGGGGTTGGCGGGGTCGACCTGCTCCACGCGGACGAACTTGACGGTCACGGCCTCAAAGCCCGCCTTGTGCAAAACATCAGCGTAGACGCGCGCCTGCAGGGCGTGCTTCTCCTGCAGCTGTTCCGGCGTCTCGTCCGGCGTGCCGCCCGTCTTGTAGTCGATGACCAGCGCGCATGACGAATCCGCCGGGTTCGTCGCCAAAGCATCGATGGCGCCCTCGGCATATGCACCGTAGCGAGCGATGTCCTCATCCTCGCAGCCCAGCGAAAAGAACGGCACCTCGGCGCGAACGCACGGCCAGGCAAGCATCTCGGCACGGACCGCCGACTTGAGCCAGCGATCCAGGGCAACGTCGAAGCGTTCGCGCTGTTCCGGCGTCAGGCGCCACAGGCGAGCCAGGGCGTCGGCACGCTCGGCGGGCAGCGCATCGGCACCCATCTCGATCAGCCACTGGCACGCGGCATGGAACGCCGAGCCCAGCGCCATGGGGTTGCCGGCGGGCTCAACGGCGGCCACGCCTGCATCCGTCATCTCGGAACCATCCGACTCCGCATCATCGCCGGCCTCGTCCATGGGCGTGTGTGCCTCGGCGGCACGGTCCTCGGACTCGGCATGCAGCGCCGCGGCAATTGACGAGTAGCTGTACGAATCGCGCGCCGGATACGGGCAGGCGCCCATGCGCACGCCCACCGTCTGGGGATACACGAGCTCAAACGCATCGGGCTCGGGGTCGGCAGGGCCGGGAACGGCGGCGCGGGCATCCGCACCGGCGCCCTCCGGCTCCGCATCGCCGCGGACAAGCCTGCCCTCGGCATCCAGAGAAGCATTGGCCTCAAACGCCTGCTCGCCAAACGTAAAGTCCGCCAGCGAGATGAGCTCGTAGTCGCCCGGCTTGGAGTTGTCGAACACCAGGCGGTCGGCATCGAGCTGCGGCAAGGCCTGCGCGTCGGTCGGCAAAATACGACGCAGCACGTCATAGGTCAGATCGGTCTCGACGTCGAAGGTCGGCGCCGTCACCTTGCCGCGGCTCACGCCGGCATCCATCGCCAGAATGACCAGCTCTCGCGCACGCGTCATGGCGACATAGAGCAAGCGAGCCCGCTCCTCGAGCGAAAGCTGCAGGTCGTCGTTACGCAGGCGGGCAAATGCCTCGGCGGGAGAGCCCGTCGCACAGACGTCCTCCATGAGCTCTGGCGGCAGCCACAGCGACATGCCCTTGCCCTTAAACGCGTGCTCAAACTGCTTTTTGACGTCATCGCCCTTCACGAACGTGCCGTCCGCGAGTTTAACGCCGTCGAAGCGCGCCGGCAGCGCCACGACCTGCGCTCCGCCCTCGACACGCCCCATCTGAGCCGCACCCGAGGACTTACGCACGCCAAAGCACTCCGCAACCGCCACGACCGGATACTCCAGGCCCTTGGAGGCATGCACCGTCATGATGCGCACCGCGCCGTCGCCCTCCTCGTTGAGGGCACCCGGGGCCTCCTTGCCCGCCAAGAAGCGGTCGAAGGCAAGCGCAATGGAACGCGGCGAGTTACCGAACTCGGCCTCCGCCTCGGCCACGGCATCGAGCGCCTTAAGCACGTTGGCGGCAATGGCCTTGCCCTCGGGACCACGCTGTGCCAGACGCACAAACCAGCCGGAGGCGTTGACCACGTCGCGCGCGATGGCGGCGAACGAATCGCGGCCCACGCGACGAAGCGCATACCGCAGTACCTCACGGGCGCGCATCACGAGCGGCAGGTCTTGCAGGCCCGGCACATCGGAATCACTCATGATGCCCGCATCGATGTTGCGGCGCGAGGTCTCCCCCGTCTCGCTATCGAGCGTGGTCGCCAGCGCCAGGAACTCCTGGGCGCCGAGCGCAAACATCGGCGAGGCGAGCAGTGGCATAAGGCCCTGCGCCGTATCGGCCGGATTGGCGAGTGCGCAGACCAGGGCACGCACCGTCTGCACCTCGGCTGCCTGGGCAAAGACCGAGCCGCCTGCGATCACGCAGTCGAGCCCCTGGTCGCGGAAGGCCTGCGCATAGACATCGGCGTTGGTCATGCGGCCCAGCAGCAGGACCATGCTGCCCTGGTGCTGGCCCGCTTTAACGAGTGCTTGGAATCGCTCCGCAATCGCGCGAGCTTTCGCCTGCGTTCGCTCCTGCGTACTGCCACCGGCAACGAAGATCGCCTGGCGGCGCGATGCCTTCGCCTTGAGCTTGTCCTCGCGTTCGTCGCTCGGTTCAAGATCCAAGAACCCCTGCATCAAACCACCGGTGTCGCCGTCAAAGACGCGCGCCACATAGCGCAGCACCTCGTCGTGGCTGCGGAAGTTGCGTACAAGCTTGACGAGCTCGCCGGCGGGGGCATCGGACGTGGCGACCGTCTCGGACGCCGTCGTCGAACCCACCTTGCGCTCCTGGCGACGGAACACCTCGACCTCGGCGCCACGGAAGCGATAGATGGACTGCTGCGCATCGCCCACGGTGCACAGCGCGCGCTCCCCCGCACCCGTCAGGTAACGGATCAGATCGACCTGCATCTGGTCGGTATCCTGAAACTCATCGATCATGACCATCTTAAAGCGGCCCTCGTACGCAGCACGGATGGCAGGGTAATCGCGCAGGGCCTCGTAAGCCATACGCAGCAGGTCGTTATTATCGAGGGCGGACTGGGCAGCCTTCAGCGCGCGATACTCGGCCTCCACGGAACGGGCCAGGCCCACCAACGCATCGAGCGCCGGGCCACCACAGGCAAGCACGATATTGATAAACGCATCGGCGGCCTCGGCCTTGAGCAGCTCGACCTGCTCCTTGGGGAACGCCTTGCTCGCGCGCGGCATGGTGCACGACATCATGAGTCGCGCCGCATCGACCATGGTCTTGTCGCTCGCCTCGAACGCGTCGATGGCATCGAGCGCCGCCTGCGCCTTCTCGGTCGAGGACTTGCTTGCGCCCAGCGCCGCGCGATAGGCATCGGCGAGTGCCGAGGTATCGGCCTGGCCGCGCGCCACGCGCACGTCGTCCATACCGCCCGACAACTGGCTCGACAGCTCCAGCAGGTCGCGCACCAGGCCCTTGATGGTCGTGCCGGTGCCAAAGGAACCGCCCTCGCCCGCCATGGGATACCAGGCATAGAGGGCCTTGAGCGATGCCGCGAGCTCGGGGGCGGCATCGGGTGCCGTCGCGCGGGCCAGCACGTGCTCAACAGCCTGGTCCATAAGCTCGTCGGTATCGGTGAGCACCGTGAACTCGGGGTCGATGCCCAGCTCCAGCGCATGCGCGCGCAGGATACGCGAGCACATGCCGTGAATGGTCGAGATCCACGCGTCGTCGACGGTCAGTGCTTCCTCGTCCATGCCCTCGTCGATAAGCGCACGGCGCACGCGGTCACGGATCTCGGCCGCGGCGTCTTTGGTAAAGGTAATGGCGAGTACCTGGTCCAGATGCTCGACGAACGGACCGGATTCGGGCGAGAGCGCGTAGACGATGCGGCGCGTGAGGGTAAAGGTCTTGCCCGAACCGGCGCCCGCCGAGACAAACAGCGGACGGTCGAGCGTTTTGACAATCTGCAGCTGTTGCGGCATCAAAGTCGAAAGATCCATGGTCTACACGTCCCTCCTTACAAACGTTCCTTCGTGGTTATACGAGCAGCGCGCATGCGCGGCCTGAGCCGACGTCGGGTCGACGGCGGCAACGTTGCCCGTCTCGAGCTCGCACAGGCGCTCGGCGATGCCGGCCTCAACGCGATCGAGCAGGGCGTCGAAGTCCATGCTGCCACCCTCGCCGGGGAAACCTTTCTTAAGGCCCGGGATGCGACCGTCGCCGCGCTCTTCCTCGAGCAGCTCGGCGCTCGCGGCACCGCGCAACGCCGGCTTGCCGCCCTTGGTCGAAAAGTAGAGCGCCGCGCGGGTGTCCAAATCCAGCGCCCGGCGCATGGCCTGGGCGTAGATGAGCGTTTGGGTATGTGGTGGCAACCAGCGCGGATCGTCGATGGGCGCCGTGCCCGATTCCTCGTCGCGCACCGTAGGGTCGGCGAGCTTAAACTCCTCAACGCCCGTGCGATGCTTGTAGTCGATCACCACGGCACGATTCTCGGCGTCCACGTCCACGCGGTCGATGCGCCCGCCAAGCGGCCAACCGGCATACTCGACCTTGAGCTCGTTGAAGGCGAACTCCAGGTAGCGTGGCGCAAAGGGGGCAAGTGCCTCGGACTCGTAGGCGAGCACGCCTTCCAGCTGCGGCAGAATCTCGGCCACCTGACGTTCCTCTACCGGAGAGAGCGGCACCAGCGGGCCCTCGGTACCGCGCTTGCCGGCGTGCTCGGCCAGGGTCTCGGCAAAGACCTCGTGCAGCAGCTCCTGAGCACGTGGCAGGTTCTCGGGCGTCACGCGCTCCATGCCCTCCTGGGGCAGACGGGCATGCAAGTGCTCCAGCACGTCATGGACAAAGTTGCCCTTCTCCATGTTGCCAAAGCCGGCGTCTGTCTCTTAT
>DXMX01000022.1:0-1767 GCA_019413955.1 Collinsella sp. | reverse complement strand
GTCGAATAGGCCTCGATCTGCGAGGCAGACGTCAGGCGCGGCACCAGTGGCGCATCCTCGCCCTCGCCATCGCGACGGCGCAGGACCAAATACGGAATGGCTTCATCGCTCAGATGCTGAGGAGCTTCGCAGGTCACGCGCTCGCGCCTAAGACCTTCGCCTGCCGCGGGATCGAAGTCCCTTACGATATCGCCCTCACCCACGCACTTCACCTTGTCGGCGCCAACGGCCTTAGCGTCGTCAGCGGCCTTGTCGGCGTCAGCGGCCTTAGCATCGTTAGCGGCCTCGGCATGCGCCCGCAACTCGGTCCACACGGCAGCCGGGTAGCACTCGCGCGCCTGGCGATCGTGCGTCACGCGGGCAAGCGCAACCGGACCGCGCGCGGCCTGCATCGCGCGGCCAAAGCGCACGCGCAACAAGGCGGCAGGCTCAAGCGTCACACCGCTGCGATCTAACTCTGCCGTCAGCGTTGCCAGCGGGCCCTCCTCATGTGAGAGCGGATAACTGTCCAGATCGACATCGGCAAACAGCACGGCATCGTAGCTGCCGGGGCGCAGAGCCGCCGCATCGGCAAGCGAAGCAAAGCGAACCTGGGCGCGTGGCGCACGGTCAACCTCGTAGGTCTCGTAATCGTAGGCGGCGCTACGCTTGTCCACCTTGGTTCGAATGTCGTCGAGCACGGGCACGGTCGCGGCCTGCGACACGTCGAGCGCACGGGCGCCATTCATAAGGATGTCGATGACGTGGCGCAGCAGGGCCACCTCCGCCTGGCGACGGGCCTGACCGTCGAGACCGCCAAGTGCGCGATCGGGCAGTGCCTCGGCAACGGCAAGCATGGCCTTGAGCGCCGTCACGGGTTTGTCGCGCCACAGCGCCTGGAACACGTCCGAGATCACGCACGGCACGTTCTTAAACCAGTTCTCGTCGCTCGCCGCTTTACGCGCGCCCCTCACCTGGCCCTGCACGCTCTGCAGCAGGCTCTTGACGCCCGCAGTGGTCTTGCTGCGCGACAGTCGCATATTCTTGTCGAACGTGCGCGCGCTGGCGGCGTCGGCACCCGAAAGCGGGCTGTAAATCCAGTCGGTAAGCTCCGGAGCGGGCCACCACTCAGTCTTAGAAGCTGCCCCTTCGTTGGCGGCCTTCATACGCTCGATCAGGTTGGCGAGCGCCGTGAACTGCCTGCCCGCAATGGATTGGGAAAACGCCGTGAACTCGGCCGTCTCGGCAGCAACGTGGCGCGCCGCCAAACGAGCGGCAAGCTCGCCGAACAGCTGGGGTGCCCGGGCAGAAACAACGAGCACGCGTACGGGGTCGGCGGGTGTTGCAGCAGCTTTATCGTCCTTGGACTCCTTGTGCGCTTTCACCAACTTATCGATGACGTCCGCATAAGCATGGGCACGGGCATGGGGGCCGGCGACCTCAATAAAGGCAGGCTGAGCAGCGGACTTGGAGGCAGTCTGGGGCGCGGCGGCGCCCTCCCCCAGCGGCGCGATCTCAAACAGCACACCGCGGACATCAAATGCCGCGGCAAGCTCCTCGCGCATCGCCGCTTGCTCGCGGGCAAGCAGCACGACAACCTCTCCCCCGTTGTTTGCCACGGCGGACAGCAGCTCGAGCAGGCTATACGTAAATGACGTGACGCCGCGCACGCAAACGGCGCGGGCGCACCCCGGCAGGTTGTCGGCCAAAGCGCCGGCCATAATGTCAGCCGCCTCGCAGGGCTCGACCATATCTCGACGGTCCAAACCGCGCGCATAGGCGCACAAA
>DXMX01000021.1:25657-26714 GCA_019413955.1 Collinsella sp. | reverse complement strand
GCAGCGGCGCGGTAAGGGTCCGGGCGACATCATGGCCGGTCTCTGCCGTTCGATTATCGAGAACGTGTTCACCAAGGTCATTCGCGTTTCAAATCTCAACCGTCTGGGCGACAAAGTCGTCGTCCAGGGCGGCACGTTCCGAAACGACGCGGTGCTGCGCGCATTCGAGCAGTATCTGGGCAAACCCGTCACGCGTGCGCCCCACCCGGGGCTGATGGGCGCTATCGGTATCGCCCTGCTCGCGCGCGAGGAATGCCGCAAGGGCGACGCCGGCACGTCGTTTATCGGGCTCGATGCCGTGGAGCGCTTCGAGCATCGCGAGTTCGGCGGCGTTACCTGCCGTCGGTGCAACAACCGCTGCCAGCGCGCGGTCGTGGCATTTGGCGACGGCTCGCTTTACGTCACGGGCAATCGCTGCCCGCGCGGCGGCGCCATCTCATGGGATGAGCTCGTGCGCGAGGTTCCCGCGGCGGAGGAGCTGCGTCCGCAGGGTGCTTGCGAGGCACAGGCACCCGGCACGGGGCGCGACCGGACCGCGGCTGCCCCCAATCTCTTTGTCGACCGCGAGAAGCTGCTGTTCGAGTCGTACCCCACGGTTCCCGTCAGCGGGGGGCGCGATGTCACGATCGGCATTCCCCGTGTGCTCGAGTTCTGGGACACCATGCCGTTCTGGTCGACGTTCTTCAGCACGCTCGGCTTTAAGGTGCGCGTCTCGGGACGCAGCACCAAGGCGATGTACGAGCGCGGTCTGGCGCACGTCACATCCGACACCGTGTGCTTCCCGGCCAAGCTCGTCCACGGGCACATCCGCAATCTCGTCGACGCCGGCGTCGACCGCATCTTCATGCCCGTCATCACGACGGTGCCCACCGAAAACACCGCCTCTACCAGCGAGTGGATGTGCGCCGTCGTAAAGGGATACCCCTACGTGATGCGCAATTCCGATAACCCGGAGGAGCGTTTCGGCGTTCCGTTCGATACGCCGCTGTTCCACTGGTACGACGAGGGCGACCGAAACCGCCAGCTCAAGGCGTGGTGCAAGGAGACCTTCGATATC
>DXMX01000021.1:0-25647 GCA_019413955.1 Collinsella sp. | reverse complement strand
CAAGGCGACCGAGCAGGCGGACCGCGCGCAGGAGACGTTTGAGAACCAGCTGCAGCTGCGCGGCAGGCAGGTGCTCGAGAACGTGCACGAGGACGGCGGCTACGCGGTGGTGATCGCTTCGCGCCCGTACCACAACGACCCGCTGGTCAACCACGGGCTGCCCAAGCTCTTCTCTGAGCGCGGCATCCCCGTGCTGACGCCCGATGCGGTGCCGGGGGTCTGCAACGTCGATCTTTCCAACAGCCGCATCGACATCGTGAACAACTACCATGCGCGCATGCTGTCGTGCGCGGTCATCGTCGCATCGACGCCCGAGCTCGAGCTCGTGCAGATGGGCAGCTTCGGCTGCGGCCACGATGCGTATCTCACCGACGAGATCGCGCGCATGATGGGCGAGATGGGCTCCAAGGTTCCGATGATGATCAAGCTCGATGAGAGCGACGTCGCCGGTCCCATGGGCATTCGCGTGCGTTCGTTTATCGAGTCGGTCAACCGTCGTCGCGCGGAGGAGCGTGCCGAGGGCGCCCGGGTGCACGCGGTCCATCCGCTCGACGACCCGTATAAGGTCAAGTACACCAAGCGCGACCGGCACGACAAGATCGCGCTGGTCCCCAACACCTCCCATGCGTTCTGCAGGCTCATGACCGCGGCGATGCGCAATCAGGGCGTGCGCGCCGAGGCCCTTGATATCGGGCGCGAGGATGCCATCCGCCTGGGCAAACGCTATGTGCACAACGACATCTGCTTCCCCGCGCAAATCGTGATCGGCGAGGCGCTCGCGGCACTCGAGAGCGGTAAGTACGACCCGCACGACGTCGCCGTGGTGACTGGCAAGTATATCGGCGACTGCCGCCTGACGCACTACATGCCCCTGCTGCGCCGCGCGCTCGACGACGCGGGATACGACTATGTCCCGGTGCTCACCAACGACGACGTCGATGCCCACAATGCGCATCCGGGCTTCAAGCTCGGCCTTGGCCCGAGCATCCAGATCGCCTACGGTCTTCCCATGATCGATGCCCTCGAGGCCATGCTTAGGCGCATCCGTCCCTACGAGCTCGAGAAGGGCGCGGCGGACGCTGCGTTCGACCGCGCGCTCGATGAGGTTATCGAGGGCATGGAGCGCTCCGGGCTGAGAGGCCAGGCGACGGGCTTCAAACGCGCGCTTGCGATCATGGACGCCGTTCCGTACGACCGCTCGAACCCGCATCCGACCGTTCTCATCGTGGGCGAGTACCTGCTCAATTTCCATCTCGGCGCCAACCACGAGATTGAGCGCTACCTCGAGGACAACGGGCTCGAGGTCATCGAGGCGCGCATGACCGACGTGATCCGCAAGACCTATTTCTACAAGCATGCGCAGTCGCGCGAGTTCCACGTCGACCTGTCGCTGCCCGAAAAGGCCTGGTACGCCACGGCGGACAACCTGTTCGAGCTCGCGCACGACCGTTGCGACCGCCTGGGCGCGGCGAGCCCGCTCTACGAGCCGCCGACGCGCATGCCCGAGCTCGTGCGCGCGAGCGATAAGATCCTGCACCATACGTTCGATGCGGGCGAGGGCGTGCTGATTCCGGCGGAGATCCTCGAGCACGCCAAGCGCGGCTGCCGCAACTTCGTGATCCTGCAGCCGTTCGGGTGTCTGCCCAACCATGTCGTGGGGCGCGGGCTCATCCATGCGCTCAAGGAGCAGTATCCCACGGCGCAGTTCCTGCCGCTCGACTACGATCCCGACGTGAGCTTCGCCAACGTGGAGAACCGTCTTCAGATGCTCATCATGAACGCCAAGGCGCAGGGGTGCGGTGAGGTGCATGGCGAGACCGCGTAAGGACGCCGATGCGCCCGATGCACGCACCCGTATCATCGAGGCGTTTTGGGAGCTCATCGAGAACAACAGCATCTTCGAGCTGTCGGTTGGCGAGGTGACCCGCGCCGCCCAGTGCAATCGCGGAACGTTTTACTACTATTTTCACGATTTCGATGAACTCGTCGCCATCGCCATAGCCCAGCTGCTGCAGGATAACGAGCTCATCACCGATGCCCTCTGGCATTTTTCGAGCGAGGGCGACCTTTCGGCGTTCGACCGGCGCGACGTCCGCTGCCTGCTGCGGCGCATCGTCATCACCATGAGGGCGGGTGCCGCCGAGCAGGTCGTGCAGGGCATCCATACGATCATCATCGACCGCGTGAGAGAGATCGTCCACCCCGACGGAGAAGAGCTCAAGGCAGATTCGAGCTTTGCGGTGGGCTTTCTGGTCTCGGGCATCATGGGCTTTGTGATGGCGGTCGGCTTTGCCCGGGAGGGCGGCGAGGAGATAGACCTCGAGCAGCCGGGGGACAGCGCGTGCGCGTACCTGAGGGCGGTCGCCATGCAGACGGTGGAAACGGTCGCGCAAGTCGAGGGCGTCGATACATCCGAGCTGCTCGAACGCGTCTCCAAGGAGGCCGATGCCTATCGCGCATCGCGTGCGACGAGTCCCGACGTGGTGAAAGACGCCTAGGGTTTCTCTTGCGGGGCGCCTGTCGCGCATCGCGCGGTGAGTCCCGCGATGCGGTCATAACCTGCATTCATGTGAGCCGGGTTTATAGATATTCCTCCAGCTGTTAACATAGACAACCTGTGGGTAAAGAGACAAAAGCGCCGCCGACGGGCGGGCGTTTTGATTTCGATGAACTCATGTAAGGAAACGAGCATGTTAGATAGATTTACCGATCGAGCGCGCAAGGTCATGTCGATGGCCAAACAGGAGGCGCTCGATCTGCACTCAAATAAGGTGGGCACCGAGCACCTGCTGCTCGCACTCGCCAAGGAGGACGAGGGCATCGCTGCCGAGGCGCTGCGCTCGCTTGATATCTCCTACGACGACATCATAGACACCCTCAAGGAGGTCCAGACCACGGTTCCCGAGCCCAGTGAGGAGACCGAGGCGGCCAAGCTCGCCTTTACGCCGCTCGTCATTAGTGTGATGGAGCGTTCATTCCGCGTGGCGCGTGAGAACAACCAGACCTACGTGTCGACCGAGCACTTGCTGATCGGAATCGTCGAAGAGGGCAACGGCATGGCCATGGACATCCTCATGCGCCTGGGTGTGTCGTCCGCCTCCATCAAAAAGGCTATCGAGAAACTCACTGCCAAGGACCAGGACAAGAAGCGTCCGCTCGCCGGCGCCGGTGCTGGTCGTCCCGGTGCGGGCCTGCCGTTCTTTAGCGGCTCGGATGCCTCTCAGCAAAAGGGGAGTGGCACCGATACGCTTAAGCAGTTCGCGACCAACCTCACGCAGAAGGCGCGCGATGGCGAGCTCGACCCCGTGATCGGTCGCGAAAAGGAAGTCCAGCGTATGATGGAAATTCTTTCGCGCCGCACCAAGAACAACCCGCTCATTCTGGGCGACCCCGGCGTGGGCAAGACGGCCATCGTCGAGGGCCTGGCTCAGCAGATTGCAGCCGGCAACGTGCCCGAGAACCTCATGAACCAGAATATCTGGACGCTCGACCTGCCGGGCCTCGTGGCGGGCGCCAAGTATCGTGGCGAGTTTGAGGAGCGCCTCAAGAACGTGATCCAGGAGGCCACCGAGGCCGACAACGTCATCCTGTTTATCGATGAGATGCACACCATCATCGGTGCCGGTTCTGCCGAGGGCTCCATCGACGCGAGCTCCATGCTCAAGCCCGTGCTCGCGCGCGGCGCCTTCCAGATTATCGGCGCCACCACGGCCGAGGAATTCCGCAAGTACCTCACCAAGGATCCGGCCTTCGAGCGTCGCTTCCAGACCATCGATGTCGAGGAGCCGAGCGTCGAGGACACGGTCAAGATCCTGACCGCGCTCAAGCCGCGCTACGAGGAGCACCACCATGTGCGCTATACGCAGGGTGCTATCGAGGCCGCCGCGAACCTTTCCAACCGCTACATCCAGGATCGCTTCCTGCCCGATAAGGCCATCGACCTCATTGACGAGGCCGGCGCACGCGCTCGCATCGCCGCGAATCGCGCGCCCGAGCCGGTGCGCGAGGCCGAGCATCGCATAGAGGAGCTCAAGGCCGCCGCGCAGGAGGCCACCGAGAGCGACGACATGAACAAGGCCGCCGAGATCACCGAGCAGCAGAAGGCCGCCGAGATTGAACTCGCCGAGGCCAAGGCCGCCTGGACCGCCGAGCTCGACGCCAGCCCGCTCACCATCGATGTCTCTCAGATCGCCGACATCGTGTCCGTGACTTCGGGCGTGCCGGTGTCCTCGCTTACCGAGAGCGAGAGCCGTCGCCTGCTGCAAGCCGAAAGCGTGCTCAAGACGCGCATCATCGGTCAGGATGAGGCTGTCGAGGCAGTTGCCAAGGCCGTGCGCCGCAGCCGTTCGCCGCTCAAGGACCCGCGTCGCCCCGGCGGCAGCTTTATCTTCCTGGGTCCCACCGGCACGGGCAAGACCGAGCTCGCCAAGACGCTCGCCGAGTACCTCTTTGGCAGCAAGGATGCACTCATCAGCTTCGACATGTCCGAGTTCGGTAGCGAGTTCGAGGTCTCCAAGCTCATCGGTAGCCCTCCGGGTTACGTCGGTCACGACGAGGGCGGCCAGCTCACCAAGGCCGTTCGTCGCCACCCGTACTCGGTCGTGCTGTTCGACGAGATCGAGAAGGCGCATCCCGACATCTTCAACATCCTGCTGCAGGTGCTGGAGGAGGGTCGTCTGACCGATAGCCAGGGCAAGACGGTTGACTTCCGCAACACCGTGATCATCATGACGTCCAACGTGGGCGCCCGCGAGATTGCGCAGGATGCGAGCGTTGGCTTTGGCACCACCGGCGAGCAGGGTCTTACCTCGAGCGAGATTAAGGGTCGTGCGATGGGCGAACTTAAGCGCCTGTTCCGCCCCGAGCTGCTCAACCGTATCGACGACATCGTGGTGTTCCAGAAGCTTTCGGGCGAGAATCTGACCAAGATCGCGCACCTGCTGGTGGACGACCTGCGTCAACGCCTGATTGCCAACGGCATGAACATCAAGCTCACCGATGCGGCCTACGACAAGATTGTGGCCGAGGGCACCGACCTCACCAATGGCGCGCGTCCGCTGCGCCGTGCCATCCAAAAGCTCATTGAGGACCCGCTGTCCGAGGAACTGCTGGCCGGTGAGTGGGGCGAGGGCGATACCGTTCAGTGCGATGTGGCCGACGGCAAGTTTGTCTTTAGTCACGGCACGGGCGAGATTCCGGCACCGCGTCCGGCGGGCACGCTCGGTGGCGATACCGCCCCGGCGGCTCCGCACACCGGCAACGTCGCGCCCGTGAGCGGCGGCGTGACCTCGGGCCCCGGCGGCATGATGCAAGCCGGTTCCGGCGCGCTGTAGGGCGTGGCGACAATTTGATACGCGCAATCGAGGCGCTCCGGAAAGGGCGCCTCGATTTGTAGAGCTGCGGAAGTTGTGACCGTTACGCTATACGGTCCACCGTTAGCCGATGATGCGAGGGCGCTCGGCGTTTTCGACTGGTTTATGCACGCAAAGTCTGGGAATATACAAGTCGCATGTCTTACTGTCTAACCAGTTGCGCCAAGGAGGCACCATGGACTACAAGATTACCGGCTACGAGCCCGCCCAGCTGTTCCATTTCTTTGAGGAGGTCAGCGCGATCCCCCGTGGGTCTGGCAACGAGAAGGGCATCAGCGATTTCCTGGTCGCGTTTGCCAAGGAGCGCGGTCTCGATGTGTATCAGGACGAGGTCTACAACGTCATCATTCGCAAGCCCGCATCTGCCGGCGCCGAGAATGCCCCGACCGTGATGCTGCAGGGCCACATCGATATGGTGTGCGACAAGTTGGGCTCCGTTGAGCACGACTTTACGACCGATGGTATCGACCTGGTCGTCAAGGACGGCGTCCTTACCGCCAACGGCACCACCCTGGGCGCCGACAATGGTATCGCCGTCGCGCTTATGCTTACTGTGCTCAACGACGATTCGATTGCCCATCCGGCCCTCGAGTGCGTGTTCACCACCGACGAGGAGACCGGCCTGGTTGGCGCCGAGACGCTCGACAAGTCCCAGATCAGCGCCCGCACCATGATCAACCTCGACTCCGAGGAGGAGGGCGTTGCCACCGTCAGCTGCGCCGGCGGCGTCGTCGTTACCTACACCTGCCCCATCGTGCGCGAGCACAAGACCGGTAGCACCCTCACGCTCGACATTTCCGGTCTGTTGGGCGGCCACTCCGGCAGTGATATCAACCTGGAGCGCGGCAACGGAAACCTCATCATGGCCCGCATCATCGACCGCCTGATGGTCGCCGGCGAGCCCGCCATCGTCAGCTTCAACGGCGGCACCAAGGACAACGCCATCAACCGTGAGTGCAAGGCCGTTCTGGTCTATGCCGATCACGCTGCCGCCGAGGCCGCGGCCCAGATCGCAAAGGGCATCATCGCCGACGTCACTGCCGAGCTCGAGGTCTTCGACCCCGGCTTTACCTGCACCGTCGAGATTGCCGACGACGCCGAGGTCGAGGCCATGGACGAGAAGTCCGCGCTTGCCCTCATCCGCGCCCTGCGTCTTGCCCCTAACGGCGTGATTCGCCGCAACGTCGCCACCGACGGCTCCGTCGAGGTTTCCTCCAACATCGGCGTGGTCGCCACCTCCGATGACGAGGTCAAGATTATGCTGTCCCCGCGCTCCTCGATCACCTCGCTGCAGAACGAGTTCAAGGACCGCCTGCAGACGCTTGCCGATGTCCTGGGCTTCGACGCCAAGTTTGAGTTCGAGTATCCCGGCTGGAGCTATGCCGAGCATTCGCCGGTCCGCGAAGTCTTTGTCGAGAGCTATCGAGAGCTCTTTGGCTCCGAGCTGCGCATCGAGTCCATTCACGCCGGCCTTGAGTGCGGCCTGTTTGCCGAGGCTCTGCACGGCCTGGACGCCATCGCCGTGGGCCCGACGCTCTCCGATGTCCATACCCCGGACGAGAGCATGGAGCTCGCTTCTGCCGAGCGCTTCTACGAGCTGCTCATCGACGTCCTCAAGCGCCTCGCTGCGTAAAGGTTGCGCTAGCAGCAGTCCGAGCCACGTGCTAGCGGATTGCAAATGACATTATGAGAGGGGGCACCCGGTCTTTTGCGACGGGTGTCCCCTCTCTTTTGTTTGATAATTGCGAAATTAAGGCCACCTAGTCCATTTCTGCCTTGATGAGGTCGAGGGTGCGCTGGCAGTTTTCGCGGACGGGGCCGAGCATATGCTCGCGCAGGTCCGCCATGCCGGGCAGGTCGGCGTATTCGTCCATGACCTCTTCCATGCAAATGGGCACCTCGTAGGCGAGGTCCATCATGGTCGCAAAGCAAAACTTCTCGGATAGCCCGGCATCGGTGAGTGCCGCCTCCAGCGCGGGGTCGCCCATACCGTGGTATCGGCGGATAGCGCCTGGACCGATGCGCCCCACACGATTTTCGCCGCCAACGCTCATAGCAAGGCGCGCCCGGCGGCGCATGCGCTCGTATGCCAGCCCCGATGCGACATCGTACATGGGTGCGAGCGCCGCGTTTGTGCCTTTGCCAAGGATGAGCGAGTAGTTTTTAGCGTGTGCGTCAGGCGCTCCGATAATGGCGTTATAGAACAACATATAGGTAAAAAGCACAAGATTCATGTGGTGGGGGACTGTGTTAATCAGTCGTTCTTGGATGTCTCGTGTAGTTGGTCCTCCGTCGGCGGTGTATTTCTGGATTGGCAATACACCGAGCGCCTGGCAAAAGTCCTCCTGATGCAGCCTTTCAATATTTCCGCTGCTATTGACCATTCTGTCGTACCGTTCAACGACGAGCGCGGCTTCGTCTTCAAATGTGTAATAGGAGACGTTGGCAGTTGGAATGCCAACACGCCGAGCCGTTTTCATGCAGACGAATTCGTTTAAGGCCTGATGTTTGAACCCAACGACACCATTTTTGAAGATATGGGTAGTGGGGGATGACCCTAGACATTCGCACCATTGGCCATCATGCCAAGCTAGTGCAAATTTGCCTTGATTGCCGCCCAGGGACCAGCTTTCGTTGGAGCCCATCCATGTCTCTCTTTCGTCATCGCGAATTGCTTTGAGCTTGTGAGCGATTTGAGAATTGGTAAGCGGGCGGTATGCCGAGACCCTGCCGCGGGCGGCGTCTAATTGATCGGCTCGACAAAACTGAACGGCCCCCGCGCAGTCTAGACCGATATGGCACAAGAGGGCGACGGGGTTGTTGGATGCAACATCATGCTCGGTGGCAATAGCGCGACGCTGCTCTTGACTGTCGGGCAAAAGGCCAAATAGGAACGGGCGGACGATGCTATGGCCATACGTGCGATTGGAAAGCGGCATTGTTAGCGATAACGGTGCTCCGCGATAGGTTGGGGCGTATGCAAAGCTGCAGAGTCCATGCTCGTCTTGGCGGAGAGTGCCGGCGATTTCGCCACAAATGAGGGTCGCGAGCTCCATCTCTGCCATTTATTTCACAACCTTGCAGCCAAAGGAGAGGTTTGAAGTGCCGGAAAGGCCTTGCTCGGCTGCGATTTGGGCCAGCAAGGCACCATAGGAAGATGGCGTTCCTTGTCGAGTGGGTCGTCTGCCTGCGCTTGGCTTTGGCAGGGTATTCGAGTTCGCGATAGGGAGGTTCACTATCGTCGTCGGATGTTCGGAGGGCGATGCGATGGAGTCGTTATCGCTTTGCGCGAAGAGACCAATGCCGAGTGCGTTAAAGACGGTCAGCAACTTGTCGAGTCGAATGCCGGTGGCGTCTCCTAGCTCGAGCGATGCGAGCAGGCGTTCCGAAACACCGGCTTTTTTAGCGAGGGCGGCACGGGTGATCCCCTGCGCCTCGCGCGCCTGACGCACGTAGATGCCGGCTTGGCGCGGCGTGGTGATGGGAAGGGTATCCATGGCAATCTCCTAACGTGCAGACTTTTGCATCCTAGTATGACATGCAAAAGTCTGCATGAGGCCTCATACGGACGTTTAGTTTTGAAGGGTGTTTTACAGCACCAAAATCCCCAGGTGCTCCAGCAAAATCTTGAGGCCGATGAGGATGAGCACGACGCCGCCCACGATGGTGGCGGGTTTTTCGTAGCGCTCGCCAAAGGTGTGGCCGATCGCTACGCCGGCGACGGAGAAGATAAACGTTGTGACTCCGATAAGCGATACAGCGGGAACGATGTCAACCGAGAGCGCAGCAAATGAGATGCCCACGGCCAGGGCGTCGATTGAGGTGGCGATAGCCAGAATCAGGTACTCACCCAGGTCAATCTTTTCGGCATCCTTGCCGTCGCTCTCGTCCTCATCCTCGTCTTCGGTAAAGGCCTCCCACAGCATTTTGCCGCCGATAAAGGCCAAAAGGATAAAGGCGATCCAATGGTCGATGGGTCCGATGATGCTCATGAATTGACTGCCGAGCGCCCATCCGATTACGGGCATGCCGGCCTGGAAGCCGCCAAAGAACAGGCCGAGCACTACGGCGACCTTAAGGTTGATCTTCTTCATGCCAAGGCCCTTGCAGATGGATACGGCAAAGGCGTCCATCGAAAGGCCGATAGCGAGCAATACGAGCTCTGCGAGTCCCATAGTCTGGCTCCCTTTCTGCGGGCGGGCCCGCGTGTACCTCTTGGGGGAGTAACAAAAAAGACCCGTGGCGTACGCGTTGTGCGCACAGCCACGAGTCTCGTTCATTAAGGCAAGCCAGACCGCATCGGCCAGTATGTTGACTTGCCGCGCCACCGGAGGCGAACCCGGTCACGCGACTACTCCCTCATTTATGCGAATCCCGATGCTACCACATAAGCAGCTCATTTGGATTGGGGCTCTCAGCTGTGTTCGCTCATTCTGTAAGCATCGGATTTTGCGGGCGTCACAGGGGCAAACCGTGAGAAACTTATTGACGTTTATGGAGCGTATACGATGGGAGCGATGCCTTGGATAAGAACGAGCTGCAAAAGCGTATGGAACAGGCCATTCGCCTGACGGCACCTGGCCAGCCGATCCGCACCGCCCTCGACATGATCATTGCCGGTCACCTGGGTGCCCTTATCTGCGTCGGCGACACCGAAAACGTGCTCGCTGCCGGTAACGACGGCTTCCCGCTCAACATTTCGTTTACCTCGAACCGCCTGTTCGAGCTTTCCAAGATGGACGGTGCCATCGTTATCGATGGCGACCTCACCCAGATCCTGCGCGCCAACTTCCACCTCAATCCCGATCCCTCGCTTGCCACGAGTGAGACGGGCATGCGTCACCGTACTGCCGCTCGCATGTCGGTGCTCACCGACGCCATCGTGATCTCGGTTTCGGCTCGTCGCGCCGTCGTTAACGTGTACGTTCACGGCAAGAGCTACGAGATCCAGCCCGTCACCACCATCATGAGCTCGGTCAACCAGCTCGTCGCCACGCTCCAGACTACCCGTCAGTCGCTCGACCGCTCCCTGCTGCGCCTGACGGCCCTCGAGCTCGACGACTACGTCACGCTCGCCGACATTACCGGTATTTTCTCGAGCTTCGAGATCATGCAGCAGGCAAAGACCGAGCTTAAGGATTGCATTGTCAAGCTGGGCAACCAGGGCAAGCTCGTGCAGATGCAGCTCGAGCAGCTCGCGGGCTCCAGCATGGATACCGAATACGACTTGATGATCCGCGACTACGCAAGCGATTCCTCCGAGGCAAACGCCGAGAAGATCCGCGCCGAGCTGAGCCGCATGACGCCTAAGGACCTGTCCGACCCGCAGCACGTGGCGGCAGTTCTGGGTTACGACGACCTGGACGAGGACTCCGTCATGACGCCGCTGGGCCTGCGCACGCTTTCGCGCGTGTCCGTCGTGCGCGACGGCGTGGCCGAGAAGATCGTCGACGAGTACGGCTCGCTGCAGGAGCTCATGGACGACATCAGCGAGGATCCGGAGCGCTTGGGCGACTTTGGCGTCAACAACCCTGCCATTCTTGCGGACTCGCTGTACCGCATGAAGGGCACCAAACAGGGGAACGCATAATGGCGCCCGTATGCGCCGTGGTCGTTGCCGGCGGCAGCGGCCAGCGCTTTGGAAATCCCGGCGGCAAGCAGCTCGTTAATGTGGCGGGCCGTCCGCTCATGAGCTGGTCCATCCGCGCGTTCGATCGTAGCGATAAGGTCGGCCATATCGTCGTGGTTTGCCCTGCCGAGCGCCGTGCCGAGATGCGCCGCCTGGCCATCGACCCGTTTGACTATGACACGCCCATCAGCTTTGCCGATGCCGGCGATACCCGTCAGGATTCCACCCGTGCCGGCGTGCATGCGGTTCCGGCGGGTTTCGAATATGTCGCCATCCACGACGGCGCTCGTCCGCTCATTACGACCGAGGCCATCGACCACGCTATCGACGTGCTCGTGAGCGACCGTGCCCTCGACGGTGTCGTGTGCGGTCAGCCCGCGATCGACACGCTCAAGATCGTTGACGGCGATAATATCGTCGAGACGCCGCCGCGTGAGCTCTACTGGGCAGCGCAGACGCCGCAGATCTTTAGCGTCGATGCTATGAAGCGCGCCCACGCTGCAGCCATTGCCGAGGGCTTTATCGGTACCGATGATTCGTCGCTGGTCGAGCGCATGGGTGGGCGCGTCCGCTGCGTCCAGAGCCCACGCGATAACCTTAAGGTGACGGTGCCCGAGGACCTGCGTCCCGTAACCGCGATTCTGCTTGGCCGCATGGCCGAGGGAGAGGACCTTCCCCATGTTCAGTAACCTGCGCATTGGCCATGGCTACGACGTTCACCGTCTGGTGGAGGGGCGTCGATGTATCATCGGCGGTGTCGACATTCCCTACGAGCGCGGCCTGCTGGGCCACTCGGATGCTGATGTGCTCGCGCACGCCTTGGCCGACGCCATTCTGGGCGCCTGCCGCGGGGGAGACATCGGCAAGCTATTCCCCGATACCGACCCTGCCTACGAGGGCGCCGACTCGATGGTGCTGCTTGCCCGCGTAATGGACTATGCGCGTGAGCTGGGCTTTGAGTTTGTCGATGCCGACTGCACCATTGCCTGCCAGCAGCCTAAGATCACCCCGCATCGCGATGCCATGCGCGCCAACCTTGCCCATGCCCTGGGCGTTGACGTCGAAAACGTGGGCGTCGCCGCCACTACGACCGAAAAGCTCGGTTGGGAAGGCCAGGGCGAGGGAATCGGCGCCTGGGCCGTTTGCCTGCTACAGAAAACCGTTAAGGAGTAACGAATGCGTATCTACAACAGCGCTACCCATAAAAAGGAAGAGTTCCAGCCCATCGAGTCCGGCAAGGTCCGCATGTATGTGTGCGGCCCCACGGTCTACGACAACATCCACATCGGCAATGCCCGCACGTTCATCAGCTTTGACGTGATTCGTCGCTGGCTCATCGCGAGCGGCTACGAGGTCACGTTCGCCCAGAACCTCACCGATGTCGATGACAAGATCATCAAGCGCGCCAACGACGAGGGCCGCACTGCCGCCGAGGTCGCGACGGAGTTCTCCGACAAGTTCATCGGCGTCATGCGCGCCGCCAACGTGCTCGATCCCGATGTGCGCCCCCGCGCCACCAAGGAGATCGGTCCCATGATCGCCATGATCAAGACGCTCATCGAGCAGGGCCACGCTTACGCCGCCGATAACGGCGACGTGTACTTTGCCGTGCGCAGCGATCCCAACTATGGTCAGGTCTCGGGCCGCAACATCGATGACCTTATGGTGGGTGCGCGCATCGAGGAGAACGAGGACAAGAACGACCCGCTCGACTTTGCCCTGTGGAAGGCCGCCAAGCCCGGCGAGCCCAGCTGGCCGAGCCCCTGGGGCGAGGGCCGTCCCGGTTGGCACACCGAGTGCGCCGCCATGGTACACCGCTACCTGGGCACCCCGATTGACATCCACGGCGGCGGCTCCGACCTTGCCTTCCCGCATCACGAGAACGAGTGCGCCCAGGCCACCTGCGCCTGGCACCAGGGCTTCTCCAACACCTGGATGCACACGGGCATGCTGCTGGTTGACGGCGAGAAGATGTCCAAGTCGCTCGGAAACTTCTTTACGCTGGCCGAGGTGCTCGAGCAGCACTCTGCCGCGGCCCTGCGCCTGTTGATGCTGCAGACGAGCTATCGCTCGCCGCTCGACTTCTCCTGGGAGCGCCTGGAGGGTGCCGAGAACTCACTCACGCGTATTGCCGGTACGGTCGAGAACCTTCGTTGGGCTGCGAACCATGCGACGGCCGATGCCGATGCGGGTGCCGCCGAGGCGTTTTCCGCCAAGGCCGCCGAGACCCGCGCCGCCTTTAAGGAGTGCATGGACGACGACTTTAACACCGCCGGTGCCATGGGTGCTGTCTTTGGCTTTGTCACCGAGTGCAATCAGTATCTGGAGCAGGCGGGCGATGCTGCCGACAAGGCCGCAGCCCTGGCTGCCGCCGATACGCTGGCCGAGCTGCTCGATACGTTTGGCGTTGAGCTTCCCGAGCCCAAGGTCGAGTTGCCGCTGGGCCTGCTGGGCGTTGCCGCCGGTTTGGTTGCCTACACGGGCGACGACGTGGACGAGGCCGCTGCCAAGATTCTCGAGGCTCGTGCCGAGGCTCGTGCCGCCAAGAACTGGGATCTGGCAGATGCCATCCGTGATCCGCTCAAGGACCTGGGCCTGACGATTGAAGATACCGCCGCCGGCACTCGTATCAAATCTCTCTAATCCCCGCGGGTTTCCCAAGCACCCGACCGCCCGAGCCACGGCACCTTGCCTTTCAATCGTCGGGCATGACCTCAAGGTCTATGCCCTCCTCTTTCAAGGCAATCTGCCGCACCTCGGGCGGTCGGTCTATTTGTTTCGTTTGATAGTTGTATTTAGGAGGTCGCTTTATGGCCGACAATCGCAAGCGTGCGCCTCGTGGCGGCAAGCAGGCTGCTTCTGGCTCGCGTCCGATTCGCCGCAATGACCGCGCTGCCGCTCCCAAGGGCCAGCGCGATCGCGCCCAGGCCGCACGTCCGCAGCGCGATCGCAACCGCGACGCTGTCCAGGCTCCCAAGGGCGAGTTTATCGAAGGTCGTCGTGCTGCCGCCGAGGCGCTACGCACTGGTTTTCCCATCAAGTGCGCGCTCATTGTCGAGGGTGGAGAGCGCGATGCCGCCTTGTCGCGCCTGGTCGACGACCTCAACGCCGCGGGCGTCCGCATTAAGTATGTGCCGCGTGCGCAGCTCGACGCACTGTCGAGCCATGGCGCTCATCAGGGCATCGCACTCGAGGTTGGCAACTTCCCCTATGCTGATGTCGCCGATATTCTCGACCGCGCAGGCGAGGGCCCGGCACTTGTCGTGGTGCTCGACCACGTGACTGACGACGGCAACTTTGGCGCCATCGTGCGCTCCGCCGAGGTTGTGGGCGCGGCGGGCGTCGTCATTGCCAATAAGCGTGCCGCCGGCGTGACCGTGGGCAGCTATAAGACCTCAGCCGGTGCCGTCATGCATCTGCCTATCGCGCAGGTTCCCAATATCGCCCGTGCGCTCGACGATTTTAAGGCCGCTGGTTTTTGGGTGGGCGGTGCTTCCGAGCACGCCGAAGGCAGTTGCTGGGATGCTCCTTTCGAGGGCCGCGTGGCGCTCGTCATGGGCTCCGAGGGCGACGGCATCTCGCGTCTGGTGCTCGAGAAATGCGACTTTTTGACCAAGCTTCCCCAGCGCGGTATGACCGAGAGCCTCAATGTTGCCCAGGCGACCACGGCGCTGTGCTTTGAGTGGCTGCGCCGCAACGCCGGCGAGCTGATGGGGGAGGAGTAGCGCATGTCCAAAAAGAACCGTGCCAAGTCCAAGGCCAAGCGCTTTGGCGAGGGCTCGGCCAAGCCGATTGTTTCGGCCGCGACCTATGGCGTGGGCGGCAATGCGTTTGCGCAGGCTATCGCCGACCCAGTCTCGACGGTGCACTCCAACAAGCCCGAGCTGCTGGTGGTCGACGGTTACAACGTGATCCACTGCACGCCGCGCTACGAAAAGCTCGTGTACGACCATTCCGACGATCCGTATTCCAGCGACGTTCACGATATGGCGCGCACGGCGCTCATTAATGACGTAGCTGCGTTTGCCCAGGGCCGCTACGAGGCCGTGATCGTATTTGACGGCGCGGGCAATATCTCCAGCGAGCGCCCCAACCTACCGGCCCGCGGTGTGCGCATTGAGTTTTCGCCGACGGGTGTTTCGGCCGATACCGTGGTGCAGAAGCTCTGCATCGAGGCGCGCGAGGAAGGCCGCGCGTGTTCTGTAGTGTCGAGCGACGGCACGATCCAGGCCGTCGTCATGGGCAAGGGCGTTACGCGCATCTCGAGCCGTATGCTGGTGGACGAGATCAAACAGATCGACAACGACGTGCACGAGGCCGAGGAAGCTCCACAAATCAAGATGACTCTGGGCAGTCGCCTGAGCCCCGATGCCCTGGCCAAGCTCAAGGCCCTGCGCGGGAGGTAGGGAAGTTGGCGGGGCAATGCTGCCTCGCTAACTCCATTCAGCGATGTCGATCATTCTTTCGAGGCGCCACGTTAGCGCCTCTTTTAGATATGGCAGCCTTGCCGTGAGCGCGTCGTTTCTGGAAAGAATCTCGATTGCCTCGTCAACGAAGCCTTCGAGTTTGTCGCAGCCAAACCAGCCCATGTCCTCGACGAGCAACATTTGTTTGGCGGGGCTTGAATGAAATTGTGCGCTGGTAAAACTGTGCTCTCCCGCCCTAAGCTCCTCTAGTGATATGTTGCACCAGAGCGATGAGCCCGAATCGAAGATGGGGGCAGGTCTGCAAGCTTGCGTGTTGACGTTTCGCACGAGGCCGAAGTTGCGCCAATGACGATCGTAGTTGGCAATGATGTCGTCACATACGATCATGCGGTCAAGGGCATCCTTGACGCCTGTCACCCCGAGCTCCTCGCAGTTTGCTACATATCGCTCGTAGTCGGTTAGCCGTTCATCTGCGTTTGCGTGCTGGTTTACATAGAACGCAGGGACATACTCTTCTTCATCAGTTAAGAAGACATCGCATGTGCTCAGGGCGGAAGTGCCCGTGCCCTCGAGCGAGTAAGGCACATAATCGCAGGCGTTTAGGATGCGACGGTGGAGCGCGGTCGCCACCAGCTCGTTATAAGGTTCCTGGTCCAGGTGCGCTCCTGCCTTATGCAGAATTCGACGTTCGCCCTCGCACGTCCAGTACTTTTGAAGATTGCCGTCCGAGGTGTTATCGGGCTTTGCGGCAGCCGCTTTTCCCTCTGGGGCAAAGGGTGCAATGGACAGCGAGACGTCATCAAAGGCGTTATTGAAGAAGTTGATATCCTCCCAGGTGAGACCGGAACCTTGGGGCCTAATCCAATACTGGTCGGATAAGGAGAGGCCGAGATTTCGCTGGACGAGTTCATCGGGAACATCGACTGCGGCTTCTGCAAGCAGGGAGGCTAGCCCAATGCGTGCGAGCGGGATACCGCGGCCGCGCCACCAGATGCGGAAGGAGTCTAGCGATATGGGGCTATTAGGGCCAAATACTCCAATAGGGGCGTGGGCGTAATCGATGTCGGCACCGATGTGGGTAAAGTCTTTTCGCGATGTACTGTAGACCAGCTGAGCGACTTCGTACGTGCGGTTCATGAGGGTGAACGCGATCTCGCTCTTACCGTGGCCGCGGCGGGGACGTCCCCCCGTTTTGGTCACAGAGCGGAGTCGCGTGTCGACGCTGTCTTTGTCGATGAGCCATACACCAGAAGCCTTGCGGGCCTCAAGTGCTCCGTTTTTTATGAGCTCCTGCACCCTGCGCGGAGTGATGCCGAGCAGCTCGGCGGCTTCTTTGGTAGTAAGCATCGCGAAACCCTTCGCCAGAACGAATAGTTTTATATATAGCAATTGTAATTAAAACTATTCGTTCTGGCGAATGGTTTTAAGATTGAGGGCGCACTGACAGAAATGAACGGGCCTGGTACGCGTTGTTGCTGGATTTTGCATATTTGTATAACGCCGTGCGGCCTGTTGCGCCCCGTCCGCAATTCCTTTATTCTTAACTCGCTTCGCGTGAAAGCGCCAAGTGTGCCAGTGTGGCGCAACGGTAGCGCAACTGATTTGTAATCAGTGGGTTGCAGGTTCGATTCCTGTCACTGGCTCCATGAGAGTTTCGGGCTCTGTTTCCTTGTGGGACAGGGCCCGTTTCTATTTATGTCGATAAGTCAGCGTGTTTGGCGCCAACCAAGCTTCAGGTTTGTCTCGATCCGTAACACGAGTGGGCTGAAGACCCTCCTTATAGTTACAGATCGAAACATTGCCAAGGGAAGGCCGATAACATCTCGATCCGTAACACGAAGAGGCTGAAAACCGTTCTTACTGTTACAGAATGAGACGTAGGGGGGGGGGTTTCTGCGAAACATCTCGATCTGTAACAGATAGGGGAGGAATAACCCTCTTACTGTTACAGGTCGAGACATAGGCCGGGGCGAGGTTGGTCATCGTCATCGAGCGTGGATTATCGGACACACGAGCGTGGAAAATCTTCCGCCTAGTGAATGAGCGTGGATAATCTGCCACTTTGGATTCGATGGCACGGCAAAGTGGGAGATTATCCACGCTCGATTTCAAACGGAAGAAAATCCACGCTCGATTTTGCCTGGGAAGAGCAATCTTCTGTCTGGGCAGCCCCGATCTCGACCTATATATAGGTGCAAATAAGCTGGTATCGAAGTTCGATACTGAAGGTGTACTCCACTACAGCAAAGTGTTACCTTGGGAAACGTCACCTCAGTATCCAAAACCACTGTCCTTCATATCCAAACTCAATAAAACCGCAGGTCACGGCTATATAGATACGCCCGGCACCGTGTATCTAGAGGTTTTCGTTGACAGCCCCCAAGGTGGCATCGTATTATCTTCTTCGTTCGCGGGGGCGGCGGTCCAAAAGACCAAAGGACCTGCGGATACTTGAACGATTGGGAGTTTGCCCGAGTGGTTAATGGGGACGGGCTGTAAACCCGTTGGCTCTGCCTACATAGGTTCGAATCCTATAGCTCCCACCTGTCAAGTGCCTGTATAGCTCAGTCGGTAGAGCACTTCGTTGGTAACGAAGAGGTCACCAGTTCAAGTCTGGTTGCAGGCTCCATCCGGCGGTGTAGCTCAGTTGGTTAGAGCACACGGTTCATACCCGTGGCGTCACTGGTTCGAATCCAGTCACCGCTACCATAGGTAACACGGTGGCTTCTCAATAGTATGTTGAGAGGCCACTATGGTATAAAGGCAAAGTCCCGTCCGGGGACGACCTGTTAAGAGGAGGGCTTTATGGCCAAAGAGAAGTTTGAGCGCACTAAGCCGCATGTTAACATCGGCACCATTGGTCACGTCGACCACGGCAAGACCACGCTGACCGCTGCCATCACCAAGGTTCTCTCCGAGACCGAGGGCTGCAAGGCTGACTTCACTGCGTTCGAGAACATCGACAAGGCTCCCGAGGAGCGCGAGCGCGGCATTACGATTTCCGTCTCCCACGTTGAGTACGAGACCGCTGCCCGTCACTACGCTCACGTTGACTGCCCGGGCCACGCTGACTACGTCAAGAACATGATCTCCGGCGCTGCTCAGATGGACGGCGCTATCCTGGTCATCGCTGCTACCGACGGCCCCATGGCTCAGACCCGCGAGCACATCCTGCTCGCCCGTCAGGTCGGCGTTCCCTACATCGTCGTCTTCCTGAACAAGTGCGACATGGTCGACGATGACGAGCTCATCGACCTCGTCGAGATGGAGACCCGTGAGCTCCTCTCCGAGTACGATTTCCCCGGCGACGACATCCCCGTCATCCGTGGCTCCGCTCTGGGCGCTCTCGAGGGCGACGCCAAGTGGATGGACGCCATTCGCGAGCTCATGAAGGCCGTCGACGAGTACATCCCGACGCCTGCTCGTAACAACGACCTCCCGTTCCTGATGGCCGTTGAGGACGTTATGACCATCTCCGGCCGTGGTACCGTTGCTACTGGCCGTGTCGAGCGCGGTGAGCTCAAGCTCAACGAGCCCGTCGAGATCGTCGGCATCAAGGATACCCAGAACACCGTCGTTACCGGTATCGAGATGTTCCGTAAGTCCATGGACTTCTGCGAGGCTGGCGACAACGTCGGTCTGCTGCTCCGCGGCATCAAGCGTGAGGACATCGAGCGCGGCCAGGTTCTCTGCAAGCCCGGTTCGGTTACCCCGCACACCAAGTTCACCGGCGAGATCTACGTTCTGACCAAGGAGGAGGGCGGCCGTCACACCCCGTTCTTCGATGGTTATCGTCCTCAGTTCTACTTCCGTACCACCGACGTTACCGGTACGGTCAAGCTCCCCGAGGGCACCGAGATGGCTATGCCTGGTGACCACATCACCATCGAGGGCGACCTCATCCACCCGATCGCCATGGAGGAGGGCCTGCGCTTCGCTATCCGCGAGGGTGGCCACACCGTCGGTTCGGGCATCGTCTCCACGATCATTGAGTAAATTAGCTCTTTGATATAGCTGACTTAGAGAACCCGGCACTTATATGGGTGCCGGGTTCTTTTCTGCAATGGATATTGAGCCGTTGCTGGTGTCGAGAGGATCGATAATGGTCCTGGATGCACCGTCGATTAGCTCTCGATGGCTTCATTGATGTGTTCCAAATATGAATGGATCCACCGAGAACCAATTGACTCGAGGTTTTCATTGACAGCACTTACGTGGAGCTGATAAAGTAACAACTCGTGCCCGTACGGGGCGGAAATGAAAGGTTCAGGATACATGCGTACTCTAGTTACTCTTGCGTGCACTGAGTGCAAGCGCCGCAACTATACGACCACCAAGAACAAGTCGACCATGCCTGATCGTATGGAGATCAAGAAGTATTGCCCCTGGTGCCGTCACCACACGCTGCACAAAGAGACTCGCTAGTCTCTAGTCATATACGCCAGTAGTTCAATTGGTAGAGCATCGGTCTCCAAAACCGAGTGTTGAGGGTTCGAGTCCTTCCTGGCGTGCCAGTCATTATTCCGTAAGCTCCCACTTGGGGGCTTACGGTTTACTCATGTATAAGCGCATTGCGCGGAGGTAACCCAAATGGCCAACAAGAAGAACAAGAAGAAGGCTCAGCAGCCGGCACCTGCCAACAAAGCTGCCGCCAACTCCAAGGTTGAGGCCAAGAAGGCCGTTGCCAAGAAGAACGAGAAGGCTGCGAAGTCCAAGAAGAACGAGAAGCCTGGTTTCTTCGCCCGCACCAAGAAGTATTTCGCTTCGGTCAAGTCCGAGATGAAGCGTGTCACGTGGCCCGATAAGAAGGAGCTCGTGAACTACTCGGTTGTTGTTTGCGCTTCTCTGATCGTCGTCGGCGTCGTCATCGCTCTGCTCGATGCTGGCTTTGGCGAGGCTCTTGCTCTGTTCTCTGGATTGAGGGGCTAAACCATGTCTAAGCGTTGGTACGTCGTTCACACTTACTCTGGATACGAGAACCGCGTTAAGTCCGATCTCGAGCATCGCATCGAGACTATGGGCATGCAGGACCGTATCTTTGATATCGAGATTCCTATGGAGCGCGTCACCGAGATTAAAGAGGGTGGCAAGCGTGAGACCAAGGATTCCAAGATCTTCCCGGGTTATGTCCTGGTCCGCATGGAGATGGATGACGATGCTTGGACGTGTGTTCGTAACACGCCTGGCGTCACCGGTTTCCTAGGCGGCAACGGCAAGCCCGCTCCGCTTTCCCGCGACGAGTACAACAAGATGACTCGTCGTCCCGGTAAGGGCGATTCGCCCAAGCGCACCTCGGTTGATATTGAGGTCGGTACGTCCGTCCGCGTCACCGATGGCCCGCTTACCGACTTTGATGGCAAGGTCTCCGAGGTTAACACCGAGGCTGGCAAGCTCAAGGTCACGCTGATGATCTTTGGCCGCGAGACGCCGGTCGAGCTCGACTTTAACCAGGTCGCTGTCATCGCTTAAGTTTTCGTCCGTTCGCGCGAGCGTGCTTCTTCTGTGACTGCTCATCTCAGGAGTGCTTCTAACACGTGCGTGCTTACGATATAGCAAGTACTTCACACTCGTGATTCGAAAGGAATGACCATGGCTGAGAAGAAGGTTGCCAACGTCATTAAGCTCCAGATTCCTGCTGGTGCAGCAAACCCCGCTCCTCCCGTCGGCCCCGCCCTGGGCGCTGCTGGCGTGAACATCATGCAGTTCTGCCAGGCCTTTAACGCCGAGACGCAGGACAAGAAGGGTGACATCATCCCCGTTGAGATCTCTGTCTACGAGGACAAGTCCTTCTCCTTCATCACCAAGACCCCGCCGGCGGCTCATCTTATCAAGAAGGAGCTGAACCTCAAGTCTGGTTCCGCTAAGCCCCAGGCTGACAAGGTTGGTCAGCTCTCCCAGGAGCAGCTCACCAAGATCGCCGAGATCAAGATGCCGGACCTCAATGCCAACGACATTGACGCCGCCAAGAAGATCATCGCCGGTACCGCCCGTTCCATGGGCGTCACCATCGCTGAGTAGCGATTTCTTATGGTAACGGCGGGTGCTCCGACCGGGGCGCCCGTTAAATGTGTGCAATAGGGCACACGATACGATGTGGGAGGGCTCACGCCCGTTTAACCACAGGAGGTAATGCACATGGCTAAGCATGGTAAGAGCTATAACGCCGCTGCCGAGAAGATCGACCGCGCCACGCTCTACACCCCCCTTCAGGCTGCCAAGCTCATCAAGGAGCTCGACACCGCCAAGTTCGACGAGACCGTCGAGGCTCACTTCCGTCTGGGCATCGATACTCGTAAGGCTGACCAGAACATCCGTGGTTCCATCTCCCTGCCCCACGGCACCGGCAAGACCGTTCGTGTTGCCGTCTTCGCCGAGGGCGAGAAGGCCCGTGAGGCTGAGGCTGCCGGCGCCGACATCATCGGTTCCGACGAGCTCGTCGCCCAGATTCAGAAGGGCGAGATCAACTTCGACGCCGCTATCGCTACGCCGAACATGATGGCCAAGGTTGGCCGCATCGGTAAGATCCTTGGTCCCCGTGGCCTCATGCCGAACCCCAAGCTCGGCACCGTGACCATGGACGTCGCCAAGATGGTCTCCGAGCTCAAGGCTGGCCGCGTTGAGTACCGCGCCGACCGCTACGGCATCTGCCACGTGCCCCTGGGCAAGAAGTCCTTCTCTGAGCAGCAGCTCGTCGAGAACTACGCTGCCCTGTACACCGAGATTCTGCGCGTCAAGCCCTCTTCTGCTAAGGGCAAGTACGTCAAGTCCATCTCCGTGTCTTCCACCATGGGCCCTGGCGTCAAGGTCGATCCCGCTGTCCAGCGTGACTTCCTGGCTGAGTAACTGCTAGTTACTGCCTGAGTACAGCAAGCATTGCTAAAGAAACCCGGTTCTGCCTTGTGCAGGACCGGGTTTCTTGCTATCGCGTCAAAAGCACCATAAAGGGGACAGTGTCCCCTTTATGGTGGTTACCAGGGTGTTCTGGCTGTTGAAGACTCGATGGCTTCGTGGCGTTTGAGCTCGCGGCGCATGGTTTGTGAGTTGAGCCAAGCTGCTTGCCAGCCGCGGATGGGGTAGTGCGTCTGGTCGAGCTCAAACTGCGTATAGCCGCAGGCGTTGATGATCGTCGTTCCACACACATGCTGACGCTCGCGCTGAAAATCGCAACCGTAGCTTTGGTGCACATGCCCGTGCACCATGTAGTCGGGATTCCAGGATTCGAGTGCTGTGTTAAAACACTCGAATCCTCGATGCGGCAGATCGTCCAGATCACCCATACCGGCGGCGGGTGCATGGGTAAGCAGAATGTCGCACCCGCCGACCATCCTAACCTTACGCGACAGCTTACGCATGCGCTTGGACATCTCGCGTTCGGTGTACATGTTGGCGCCGTCGCGATAACGCATGGACCCGCCAAGGCCCGCAATGCGAATCCCTCGGTACGTGTACACGCTGTCCTCTACGCAGATACATCCACCCGGTGCATGACGTGCGTAGCGGTCATCGTGATTGCCGCGCACGTAGATGAGCGGTTTGTTGATGACCGTAACCAAAAACTCAAGATAGTCCGGGTCCAGATCGCCGGCGGACAAAATCAGGTCGACGCCCTCAAAGCGTTCCTTGCGAAAGCACTCCCAAAGGCATCGTTCTTCGGTATCGGCTATGGCAAGGATTTTCATAGGGCAGGGACTTTCGGCTCATCGTCGAGCTGCGGAATGGTGCCTACCACGTTATCCGCCAGCCAATTCATCTCGACAATCTGCGTGCTCGGCAGCGGAGGGAAGCCTTCGATCTGTACCACGCCGTTCTGACTGTGGAGCTCGCCGCCAAAGGGGTTGATGGATCCCTCGACAATGCCGTTGCGGAGCAACTGCACGAGTTTGCGCGTCTGGTAGGGTAGGCCCGGAGCGTAACGGATGTCGATAACGCCGGAGCTCATGCCGTACCAGTAGTTGACGGCGCGCACTTGGTTGTCATCGCTGGTCTCGTCCCACGTGCCGTGCAGAAGGCTGCGAACGATGAGCTCGTAGTAACGGCCCCAGTTCCATACCGGCATGGCGATGCCGGTAACCTTGCCATCGACCAGGCGGTGGAGTCCGTAGGCCGTAGGGTCTTCGAGCGACTTTGACATGTCAGCGCCGGTCATGACGCTCACGCCTTCGCGGCACATGGCCTCGGCGAGACCGCCGGCGGGCACATCGCCCCAGGTGAGGATAATTTGCGCGCGGGGGTCGAGCAGCGAGGCACCGATGGCAAAGGCATTGATCTCGCTGAGCGCGCCGGATGCGAAGACCGACGCGTGGTAGCCGATGCGATGGTTGTCCGCCATGCTGGCGGCAAGGGCGCCCAGGAGGAACTTGGCCTCGTACATCTTGCCAAAGTACGAACGGACGCTTTGGTGGGGAAGGCCGATAGAGCAGTTAAGGAACCGAACCTGGGGATACTCAACGGCAGCTCTGAGCGTGTATTCCATCAGGCGGTGCGAGGTCGAGAAGATGACGTTGTCTCCATGCTTGACAGCCGTTTCCACGGCGGCGTAGAACACGTCCGGATCGTGACAGTCTTCGAACGCCTCGGTGCGCACGATACCGTCAAAGTGCTCATCGAGATACTGACGTCCTTGGTCGTGCAGACTGTCCCAGCTCGACGCCGCACAGGGGAACTCATGGATAAAGGCGATACGCAGGGGGTTGGCCGCCGAATAGACAGTCTTGCCCATAAAGAAGTTGAGCACGCCGGAGGTGGACTTGGCGGGCGACTCCTCCTCATCGACGCTCGGCGCTTCGACAAGATCGACCTTGTCCTCGTCGTTTTTGCCGGCAATGACCAGCTCGCGCCAAATCTTGCACAGGCGGGTTACGACGATATCCGTCGGCGTATCCAGCAGGCGGTCCTGGTTGTACACATTGAGGTAGACGAGCATGGCGTCGGCGGGCGTAATGTCCAGGTGGTCGCCGCCTGCGCGAAGGTAGGCGCGCTTAAAGAGCAGGAAGGTGTGGCGCAGGTAGTCGACCTTTTTCTGCGGCCATTTTTCGATAAGGTTCCGACCGAGCATCTTGGCGAGCGTCTCGTAGCTTCCCTCACGCGAGAACTCGATTTCGTATAGGGGGCAGACGCGCCAAAACGCGCAGAATTCACCGTACAGGCGGCTTTCGACGGAATCCCATGTGCCGGGGTAGAGACGGGTGACCCTGGCCGAAACCGTTGGAGCGTCCAGGAATTTGAGGACACTGACGCGTTTGTTGCCTTCCTGGACATAGAACCGATGCATGAACTCGGTGACGATGATGGGATCGCGATAGCCCTCGGTTACCTGGATGTCGTAGAGGTTGGACCACTTGCGGGCGAACTCAGTGTTAAACGGCAGCAGGGGCATAAAGTTGCATGAAAAGGCGGACTGACGGCCTTTGGTGACTGTGCCGACGACCATTTCGAGCGGAATATCCCTTAGGCCGACATTCTCTCGCTGACCTAAGGGGAGCTGGGCAACGAGGCTGTCGAGGTCCGTAAGGTACGGGTGCTCGCTTTGGCTGATGGCGCGACGGCGTCCCTGCTCGCCGCGCTTGCGTGCTTGACGATAGGCCTCTTCCATGATGTTGCTCCCTTAGTCGTTTAAACAACTATATGAACCATGGTACCACGAATGAAAACCACCACAAAGGTGCCTGTTTTCCATGAGTATAGACCTCAGGGTGAAGCACGACCTGGAGTCCAGGAGGCGGGCCGTCGAGCTCTTCGACGCCGGCGTCGGCTGCAAGCCGGCGGCCGAGGCCCTGTCCGTCCCCCGCGAGACCGTGAGAGAATGGCAGTGGGTATACCGGGCGTTCGGAAGCGAGGCGCTGCTGTCCATGGGCGGGAAACAATCCAGGTACACATTCGAGCAGAGGGTCGCCGCGGCGTCGGCCGTGGTCGACGGCGGGATGGCGAAGACCGACGCCATGGCCGAGTTCGGGATCAGGTCGAAGTCCCCGCTGGAGCGCTGGTGCAGGCTCTACCGCGAGGGCGGCGCCGAGGCGCTGCGGCCCGGCCCGAAGGGCAGGCCGAGGGGGTCGAGGTCGAAACCCCGGGCCCGCACCCGCGAGCAGGAGCTCGAGGAGCGCTGCCGCAGGCTCGAGGCCGAGGTCGCCTACCTAAAAAATTGCGCGCCCTGGTCGAGCGGGACGGGCTCTGACCAGGGCGGCGGCCGAGGCGGTGAGGGCGCTGCGCGCGGAGGGGCACT
>DXMX01000020.1:25664-28627 GCA_019413955.1 Collinsella sp. | reverse complement strand
TTTTGCACGGTCATGTCCGTCACCGATACGGGCGATGGCGATCTGGTCTCGTTTGAGGGCATTGACGACTTGACGGCCGCCGAGGGCATCACGGGATGCTACGTGCTGGCAAATCGTGACGACTTTGAGCTCGATTCGCTCGACGCTGCCTATACCGATCTGATGGGTCGCGAGGTGGTTGACGAGCGCTTTGGTTCGCTCGGCACGATTGTCGAGATCATGTCGACGCCCGCCAACGATGTTTGGGTTGTCGAGGGCGATCGGTACGGCGAGGTGCTGATTCCCGTGATCGAGCAGGTTGTGCCCGATCTTCCCGACACAGGAACAATTTCCGTTCACGTTATGGACGGCTTGATCGATATGGACAAGTAGGGAGGACAGCATGCTGATTGAGACCCTTTCGGTCTTTCCCGAGATGTTTGAGCCCGTCATGTCCACGTCGATTTTGGGCCGCGCCCGCAAGGCCGGCCTTTTTGATTTTAAGGCGTATAACCTGCGCGACTGGACGCACGACCGTCATCGCACCGTCGATGACGAGCCGTATGGCGGCGGGCAGGGCATGCTTATGAAGGTCGAGCCTATCGCTGAGGCCATCGAGGCCATTAGTGCGGAGGGTCCCAAGCCGACGGTGGTGTTCTTCACCCCGTGCGGCGAGCCCTTTACGCAGCATGTGGCCGAGCGCCTGCTCAAAAGCGAGCGCCTGCTGTTTGTGTGCAGCCGTTACGAGGGCGTCGACGAGCGCGCGTATGCGTATGCCGACGAGCGCCTGTCGATCGGCGATTACGTGCTCACGGGCGGCGAGCTTCCCGCTATGGTCGTTGCCGACGCTGTCGTGCGCCTGATTCCCGGCGCCCTTGGTGACGAGATGAGCAACGTCGACGAGTCGTTCTCGACCGCCGAGGACGGTGGCCTGCTCGAGTACGCGCAGTACACCCGCCCCGCCGAGTTCAACGGCGAGGGCGTGCCTCCCGTGCTCGTGAGTGGCGATCACGCCAAGGTCGATGCCTGGCGCCGCAAGAATGCCATCGAGCGCACCTGTCGCTGGCGTCCCGACCTGATCGAGACGGCGCGGCTCACGCCCCAGGAGCGTGCATATGCGCAGGATTTGCTTTCTGGAAGAGGTGAATAACATGGAGGACAATAAAGGCCGCCAACGAGTTCATCTTGAACATGATTTTGGCGAGAGGTCCGTTTTCACTTTGCGGGGCGCCTTGGAATGGGTTTTGGTCATTCTAATTGCGCTCGCGGCCACCTTCCTGATTCGCTCGTTTGTGGTCGAGCCCTTTGTGGTGCCCACCGGGTCCATGGAGTCCACGATCGAGATTGGCGACCAGATCCTGGCACAAAAGGTGAGCCTCGAGCTCGGTCAGCCCGTCAAGCAGGGCGATATCGTGGTGTTTCACAACCCCGATGGCACCTCCGAGCATGATGTTCTTGTCAAGCGTGTTATTGCCACGGCCGGCCAGACGGTCGACCTGCAGGATGGCAAGGTGGTCGTTGACGGCCAAGCGCTCGACGAGGACTATACGACGGGCATGAGCTGGCCACTTTCGGTCCAAGCACCCGGCACTCAGGTAAGCTATCCCTACACCGTTCCCGACGGGTGCGTGTGGGTGATGGGCGACAACCGCGAAAACTCTGCCGACTCACGCTACTTTGGTCCCGTCGATCGCTCTGATTTGATCGCTGTGGCACTCGTTCGCTACTGGCCGCTCAACCGCATCGGCGCTATCGACTAAAAACCGCTATAGTACAGTACCTAACCGTGTAATCGTTTCGACGAGGGGATATTAGAGGCATGAACGCTTCATCGCTTTCCTTCCAAGACATCATCCTGCGCCTCCAGCAGTACTGGGGCGAGCAGGGCTGCGTCATTATGCAGCCCTATGACTCCGAGGTCGGTGCCGGTACCTTCCATACCGCGACCACGCTGCGCTCGCTCGGTCCCGCCGAGTGGCGCACCTGCTATGCGCAGCCTTGCCGCCGTCCCGCCGACGGCCGCTACGGCGAGAACCCCAACCGCATGCAGCACTACTATCAGTTCCAGGTGCTCATCAAGCCCTCACCGGTCAACGCCCAGGAGCTTTACCTGGGGTCTCTTGCCGCTATCGGTCTGGACCCCAACGACCATGACGTCCGCTTTGTCGAGGACGACTGGGAGAGCCCGACGCTCGGCGCCTGGGGCCTTGGCTGGGAGGTCTGGCTCAACGGCATGGAGGTCACGCAGTTTACGTACTTCCAGCAGGTAGGCGGCATCGAGGTCGACCCCGTGCCCGTCGAGATCACCTATGGCCTAGAGCGCATTGCCATGTATGCGCAGGGCGTTAACTCGGTCTACGACTTGGTGTGGAGCTACCTGCCCGACGGCACGCCCATGACCTATGGCGACGTGTTCCTCGAGAACGAGCGCGAGTTCAGTGCCTATAACTTTGAGGTCGCAAACGTCGAGATGATGCGTCAGAAGTTTGACGACTACGAGGCCGAGTGCCATTCCTGCCTGGAGCGCAAGCTGCCGCTGCCGGCATATGACTGCGTCATGAAGTGCAGCCACGCTTTCAACCTGCTCGATGCTCGCGGCGCCCTGTCCGCGGTCGAGCGTGCCAACTACATCCTGCGCGTCCGCGCCGTCGCCAAGGCGTGCTGCGAGGCCTACATGGCCGAGGTCGCCGGAGTCAACGAGAATGCCGATCAGGAAGGCGAGGTGGCGTAAGCCATGGCAGACGCTAAGGATTTCCTGTTTGAGATCGGTACGGAAGAAATGCCCTCCGCACCGCTGAACAATGCCGTCAAGCAGCTTGGCACCATGATCGCCAAGGGTCTCGACGAGGCCGGTCTGGCCCACGGCGAGGTCCGTGTGATCTCGAGCCCGCGCCGCCTGGCTGCGCTCGTTGCCGACGTCGCCACCGCGACCGACGCGGTTCACGAGGTCAAGCGCCTGTCTCTTATACACATCTGACGCTGCC
>DXMX01000020.1:22768-25654 GCA_019413955.1 Collinsella sp. | reverse complement strand
TTTGCCGACGTGACGAGTGACAACACCACGCGTGGTCATCGCGTACTTGGCCCCGGTGACCATGTGGTTGCCAGCCCCGCCGTCTACGAGCAGGTGCTCGAGGACGCCGGCGTGCTTTCTGCCGAGCGCCGCCGCGAGGCCATCCTTGCCGGTATCGCCGAGGTCGAGGCCGCTCGCCCCGGTTGCCATGTCGACACGCCCAAGAAGGTCTTTGAGGAGGTCATCAACCTCTGCGAGTGGCCGACGGTGCTCGTCGGTACCTTCGATGAGGAGTTCCTCAAGGTCCCGCACGAGATCATCTGCGAGTCCATGCTCACCAACCAGCGCTACTTCCCGATCTATGACGGCGAGGGCAAGCTCACGCGTGAGTTCGTGGTCGTCTCCAACAGCAAGCCCGAGAATGCCGAGCGCGTGATCGACGGCAACGAGCGCGTTGTGCGTGCCCGTCTGGACGATGCCAAGTTCTTCTACGAGGAGGACCTGAAGATCTCCCTCGACGAGTTCCGTGATCGTTTGGCCAAGGTCGCCTTCCAGGAGAAGCTCGGTAGCGTGCTCGCCAAGTCCGAGCGCATCGAGCAGCTCGCGCTCGCTATTGCCCGTGAGGCACACCTGGGCGCCCACCTGGCAGCCGATGCCGCTCGCGCCGCGCACCTGTGCAAGGCCGACTTGGTATCCAACGCCGTCGTCGAGTTCACGAGCCAGCAGGGCGTGATGGGCGGTTACTACGCCACCGCGATGGGGGAGAACGATGAGGTCGCCCACGCCATTCGCGATCATTATCGTCCCCGCTTTGCCGGTGACGAGCTGCCCGAGGGCACCGCTGGCTGCATCGTGGCCTGCGCCGACAAGCTCGATA
This sequence comes from Collinsella sp., assembly GCA_019413955.1. Lineage (GTDB taxonomy): Bacteria > Actinomycetota > Coriobacteriia > Coriobacteriales > Coriobacteriaceae > Collinsella. The sequence continues at coordinate 24,798 of DXMX01000020.1, read as the reverse complement.
CCATCGCCGGTATCTTTGCCATTGGCGAGCCCCCGACCGGCTCCTCCGATCCCTACGCGCTGCGTCGTGCCGCTATCGGCATCATCAACATCCTGCGCGACCGTCTGCCGATCGATCCCACGTCGCTTATCGACTTTGCCCTTGAGCTCTATAGCGAGCAGGGTATCGAGTTCGACGCCGCCGAGGTCGCTCAGCAGGTTCGCGACTTCTTCCACGGCCGTCTGGTGAGCATGGCCCGCGACGAAAAGATCCCGGCCGATACCGTTGCCGCCGTCTCCGCGGTGCACATCATCGCCCCGTCCGTCTTCTTCGCCCGCTGCGCCGCCCTCGACGAGGCCCGCAAGAACGACGCTGAGACGTTCGATAACCTGGCGACCGCCTATGCCCGCGCCGCGCACATCTCCAAGCCCGAGCTGGGCGCGGAGTACGACCGCGCCCTGATGGGCGAGGTCGAGCTCGCGCTTGCCGATGCCTCCGAGGCTGCTCAGACCGCTGTCGACGCCGCCCTTGCTGCCGAGGATTACCCGGCCGCATTTGCCGCCCTTGCCGCCCTGCGCGCCCCCATCGACCGCTTCTTCGACGAGGTCATGGTCATGGATAAGGACGAGCAGCTTCGCGATAATCGCCTTAAGCTGCTCAACCGCTTCGAGGCCGTTTTCTCCGGCATCGCAAACATCGGTGAGCTTGCTCGCAAAAAGTAAGCCAGCCTGCGCATAAGCGCAAAAGGAGCCCCGCATGGATTGCCCGGTCACCGCTCGTCCCACCGTTATCGTTATCTCCGACTCGCTCGGTGATACCGCTTGTGAGGTGGTGCTTGCGGCGTCCGGGCAATTTGATGAAGGGGCTTTTCGCGTTTTACGCCTGCCCAAGGTGACCTCCGTGGAGCAGGTCAAGTCGTTTGTGGGTCCGCGCGTCGATGCCGATCATCGCGATATTGCCGTGTTCCACACCATTGTCGATCCGGCGCTTCGCGCCCGCGTGCTCGATTACCTGGGCATGCTGCATATCCGTTCGGTCGACCTGATCGGCCCGACGCTCGCCGTGCTGTCGTCGCTCATCGGTGTGCCGCCCAAGGGCGTTGCGGGCGTGATTCACAAGACCGATGACCGCTATTTCCATCGTATCGAGGCCATGGAGTATTTCGTTGAGCACGATGACGGGCGCGGTTGCGACGATTTGTCGGGTGCCGATATCGTGCTGCTGGGCGTATCGCGCACGTCCAAGACGCCGCTGTCGATGTATCTGGCTTATCAGGGCTACAAGGTTGCCAATGTTCCGTTGGCCCATGGCATGGAGCCGCCGAAGTCGATTTACGAGGTCGACCCGATGCGCCTGTTCGGCCTGATTTCGACCGTCGATGTGATTTCCGAAATTCGCGATAGCCGCTTGGGCGATGACTACGCTCGTGCCGTTGCCGGCTCCTATGCCGAGCCCGAGAGCGTGCGCAGCGAGCTCGAGGAAGCCCGTTCCCTCATGAAGCGGCTAGGCTGCTTTGTGGTGCGTACCGACGGCAAGGCCATCGAGGAGAGCGCTGCCGAGATCATTAGCCACTTGGAGGAAATCCAAGAAGCCCGTGCCCGCCGCGCCGCCCGTCGAGCCTAACAGTAGCAGCATTTTGATAAAGCGATTTAGCAAAAATATCGCATCTGACCTGCACCTTCTTACAGTGGTATCTTCATAAGGTAACCACCTTTACCTACCATTTACCGCCAGTTTTAGCACGTTTACCAAACCGCGCATCCTCTGCTTAAGCCCGCTCAAAACCCGCCGTATAGTTCCCTCATGGCCCGCATCTGGCGGGTCGATTCGTTACCACGGTCGTGTGCGTAAGCGCATGGAAGGGGAAGTATCGTGAGCGATTGCAAGAGGGTTTACCGTTTTGGAACCGACGCCCAGGGCACCTGTGTCACCGAGGGCGACAAGTCCATGAACTTCGTGCTTGGCGGCAAGGGCGCAAACCTTGCCGAGATGAGCCGCATCGGCCTGCCGGTTCCCGGTGGTTTTACCATTACCTGCCAGACCTGTGTCGA
>DXMX01000020.1:16371-22758 GCA_019413955.1 Collinsella sp. | reverse complement strand
GCCTGAAGGCGCGCTCGATGAGATCGTTGCCGCCGAGGAAGACCTCGAGTCCCGCTGCGGCAAAAAGCTCGGTGACGCCTCCGATCCGCTGCTCGTGTCGGTTCGCTCGGGCGCTCCGTTTTCCATGCCCGGCATGATGGACACGGTCCTCAACTTGGGTCTCAACGACGACTCCGTTCAGGGTCTCATTGCCCAGACGCAAAACCCGCGCTTTGCTTGGGATAGCTACCGCCGCTTTATCCAGATGTTTTCCAACGTCGTCATGGGCGTTGACGCCGACCTGTTCGAGAACGCCCTGACCCAGGCCCGTCTGGTCGCCGGTGTTCGCGTCGATTCCGAGCTTTCGGCCGAGGACCTGCAGGAACTCGTCGAGACCTTTAAGGGCATCTTCTCCGAGAACGTCGATGCCGCCCTGTATCCCGAGCTCGAGGTCGCTGACGGCAAGCCCGTCTTCCCGCACGACCCGGAGCTTCAGCTACGCCTTGCCATCCAGGCCGTCTTTGGCAGCTGGATGAACGAGCGCGCCTGCATCTACCGCAAGCAGCATGGCATTTCCGACGAACTCGGCACCGCCGTCAACGTGCAGGCCATGGCCTTTGGCAACAAGGGCGAGACATCTGCGACCGGCGTTGCCTTCACGCGCAATCCGGCCGACGGCACCAAGGAGTTCTACGGTGACTTTTTGGTTAATGCCCAAGGCGAGGACGTCGTCGCCGGTATCCGCAACACCGAGCCCATCGCCGACCTCAAGACTACCCCGGGCCTTGAGTCCGCGGGCGAGGAGCTCGAGCGCGTCTTCCTGACGCTCGAGGATCACTATCGCGACATGTGCGACATTGAGTTCACCATCGAGCAGGGCAAGCTCTGGATGCTCCAGACCCGCGTGGGCAAGCGAACTGCCAGCGCCGCCCTGCGCATCGCCATCGAGATGGTCGAGGAGGGTCTGATCACCCGCGATGAGGCTGTGAGCCGCATCGATCCCGCGCAGCTCGACCAGCTCCTGCACCCACAGTTCGACGCTTCCAAAAAGTACGAGGCTCTCGCCAGCGGTCTTAATGCCAGCCCCGGTGCCGCCGTGGGCGAGGTCGTGTTCTCGAGCGACGACGCCGTCGCGCGCGCCAACGAGGGCCACAAGGTCATTCTGGTTCGTTGGGAGACCAACCCCGACGACCTGAAGGGCATGGTCGCCGCCGAGGGCATTCTGACCAGCCACGGTGGCAAGACGAGCCATGCCGCCGTTATCGCCCGCGGCATGGGTACGCCCTGCGTCTGCGGCGTTGAGCGCTTCCATATCGACGCCGCCGAGAAGGTCGTGCGCATCGAGGGCAGTGACCGCGTGCTGTACGAGGGCGACGTTATCTCCATCGACGGTACCCAGGGTATCGTCGTCGACGGCGCCGTTGATCTGGTCTCGGCCGAGCTCACCGGCGACCTGGACACCATCCTGTCCTGGGCCGACGAAATCCGTTTGGACGAGACCAGCGGCCATGCCAACCATGTGCGCGTCAACGCCGACAACCCCGAGGATGCTGCACTCGCACTCGAGTTTGGCGCCGAGGCTATTGGCCTGTGCCGCACCGAGCACATGTTCCTGGGCGATCGCAAGAACATCATCCAGAGCTTTATCCTTTCTGACGATGAGGCCGTGAAGCAGCAGGCCCTGGCCGACCTGCTCAAGGTTCAGACCGAGGACTTCCTGGCGATGTTTAAGACCATGTCCGGTCGCGATGTGGTCGTTCGCCTGCTCGATCCGCCGCTTCATGAGTTCCTGGATAATCCTCGCGAGCTTGAGGTCGCCATCACCAAGAAGGAAGCCGCTGGCGCCAGCGAGGAAGAGCTTGCCGTCCTGCGCGCCCGCCTGCGTCGTATCGACGGCATGGTCGAGTCCAACCCGATGCTCGGCCTGCGCGGTGTGCGCCTGTCTGTCGTCTTTAGCGATCTGCCGCTCATGCAGGTTCGCGCCGTCGCCACGGCTGCTGCCCGCCTCATCAAGGAAGGCGTCGACCCGCGCCCCGAGATCATGGTTCCGCTCGTTTCCATCACGGCGGAGCATGTCCAGACCCGCGAGGTTATCGAGCGCGTGATCGCAGAGGTTTCCGACGAAGAGGGCGTCGAGCTCAATATTCCCGTGGGCACGATGCTCGAGCTGCCGCGTGCCTGCATGGTCGCCGACGAGATCGCCCATTACGCAGACTTCTTCTGCTTTGGCACCAACGACCTCACCCAGACGACCTTCGGTTTCTCGCGTGACGACGCCGAGGCTAAGTTCATCCCGCTGTATATGCATAAGAAGATCTTGGAGGACAATCCTTTCGAGACCATCGACACGGCGGTACTCGAACTGGTGCGCTTGGCCGTCGAGAAGGGCCGCGCCACCAACCCCGACATGCACTTTGGCGTGTGCGGTGAGCACGGTGGCGACCCCAAGTCCATCAAGGGCCTGTTTAACGTGGCCGACGTGGACTACGTGTCCTGCTCGCCCTACCGCGTGCCCCTCGCACGCCTGGCTGCCGCTCAGGCCAAGCTCGAGGCCAAGCGTTCCGCCTAACGTTTTGGGTTTAGACGCCTAGCGTAGTCCCCTTCATGCCGCCCGTCTCATTCGTGAGACGGGCGGTTATCATGTGCGGGTTTTGTCTTTTTGTCTGCGTAAAAAAATGTTCTTGCAGCAGAAACCCGCGCGTGTATACTCGAATACGTTTGTTCAACTACGTGCCGGCCAAGGTGGTACGGCACCTCTAGAAGAGTAAGGAATTGCACATGGATTACATCCGCGCAATCGAGCGTCAGCAGATCCGCGAGGACATTCCTCAGGTTCGCGTCGCCGACAACGTCAAGGTTCACTACCGCATTAAGGAAGGCGACCGCGAGCGCATCCAGGTCTTCCAGGGCGACGTCATCCGCATGGCCGGCGCCGGTGCCCGCGAGACCTTCACCGTCCGCAAGATGTCCTTCGGTGTCGGTGTTGAGCGTACCTTCCCGCTTCACAGCCCCAAGATCGCCAAGCTCGAGGTCGTTCGTCATGGTCGCGTCCGTCGCGCCAAGCTGTACTACCTCCGCGACAAGGTGGGCAAGGCTGCTCGCATCCCCGAGAAGCGCTAAGAAGATCGCAGCGTCTGTCCACTCGTTTGGACACAAGGGTCACCTTCGGGTGGCCCTTCTTTTTATCTGATTTGCATGCAAGGAGGGCCTGGTATGGCCAATATGACGAGCTCGGTTTCGGCATCGCAGGTTGCCGGAGAGCTGGCGAGCGCAACGTTTGAGGAGATCCCCGCCCTCGTGGAGCATTATCGCGAGGACCCGCGCCAGCAGGTGATCAAGGCTTGCGAGCGTGCTCTTAAGCGCCATGCCAAGGAACTTGCCGAGCGCGAGCGCGTCAATGACATGTACGAGCTTATGCATGAGCTTGGCGGCGATGGGGTGGTCGTTGGTGTCGACGAGGTGGGTCGCGGATCGGTGGCCGGTCCTTTGACGGTATGCGCTGTCTGCCTTCCTATGGAGCCGCGCGTCTGGGGCATCAACGATTCCAAAAAGCTCACGCCGGCGCGCCGCGAGTTGCTCTCAGTGAAGATTGCCGAGGTGGCGACGGCGATCGGTTTTTGCCATATCGCGCCTAAGGATATCGATGAGATGGGCATGGCCCGTGCTATCCGTACCGCCGTTGCGGGCGCCGTGGCCGATACGGGGCTCGAGCCCGATTGCGTGCTTATGGATGGCAACCCCTTGGGCGCCGTTCCTAACGAGCGCGATGTGGTGAAGGGCGATGCCAAGATCGCCTGCATCGCCGCGGCGTCCATCATGGCTAAGGTCACGCGTGACGAGATGATGGTCGAGTACGACGCTGAGTATCCCGAGTACCATCTGGCCGAGTCGAAGGGCTATGCGAGCCCCGAGCACATCGAGGCCATTCGAAAACATGGACTTTGTCCACTGCATCGTGTGAGCTTTTGCGGAAACTTTCTGCAGACTGAGCGCCTTTTCTAGGTCAATTGTGGAGACAGGGACCTCTGGGGTTTTATAAACCTGCTGGTAGCGGGCCGTATGCAACACCATTGTTGCGTACGGCCCGTTTTTTGACGGCATTTGGTCAGCTTTTGGTTAGCTTCCGGTACTTACCCGCATGAAAGGTGCCCTCATCATCGGGGCACTGCAGTGTGCGGGAAAGGAGACCCCATGAGTGCCGCAAGCAAAAAGAGCAAGACACAGCAGCTCAAGGAGCGTTGGGAAAACGGCGAGCTCGACTGCGGGGCGATGACGCCCGAGTTTATCAAGGGACTCAGTCCCCGCGAGCTGGGCATGCTGGGCGAGCTGATCACCATCGACTACTTTAACGAGCGCGGCTACACCTTGCTGGAGCAGGGTTATCGTTGCACCGAGGGCGAGGCTGATCTGGTGCTGCTCGATGAGCTCGACGATGTCGTGGTGATGGCCGAGGTCAAGACCAGACGCGTCGTACTGGATTGCAACACGCGGGTCTTTCCCGAGGAGGCCGTGGACGCCCAAAAGCAACGCCGCTACCGCCGCATCGCAAGCTGCTATCTTATGGAGCATTATCCGCTCAAGGCGATCCGCTTCGATGCCGTGGGTGTCACCATTCGCGGCGGGCATATCGCCGAGATCGAGCATCAGTACAACGCGTTCGATTGGCAGGTGTCGTGATGGCGTTCGAGACGTTTGCCGTTCACGCGGCCTGCATCCGCGGCGTCGAGGCGATTCACGTCACGGTCGAGGTCTCGCTTGCCGGCGGCGTTCCGGGCATTCAGATGCTCGGCATCCCGAGTATGGAGGTGATGGAGTCACGTGGTCGTATTCGCTGTGCGATGCGCTCCGCCGGGTTCGAGATCCCGCGCTCGGGCATTACGGTCAATCTGGCGCCCGGCGATATTCGCAAGACCGGTAGCGGCTTTGATCTGCCCATCGCCATCGCGGTCCTAGCGGCCGATGGTCAGATTCCCCGCGACAACCTCGATCGCTGCCTTATCGCCGGCGAGCTCGGCTTGGACGGTACGGTGCTTCCTGTCAAAGGCGAGGTGGCGTTTCAGCTATTGGCTCGCGACATGGGGCTGTCTTTTATCGCCGGTAGGTCCGACCAGCATGTGCCACTCGCGGGCGTGGATTGCGGCTTTATCGCGCATCTGTCTCAGCTTGCTCACGGCATGGGCGATGCCGCACGGCACTACTTGGATTCCGAGGGTGTCGAGGCGACCTTTGAGCCCGAGCTCGACTATGCAGACGTGCTGGGGCAGGAAGTCGCTAAACGCGGCATGGCGCTTGCGGCGGCAGGAGAACTCGGCTTGCTCATGATCGGGTCTCCGGGATCGGGCAAGACGATGCTCGCACGCCGTATGACCGGCATCCTGCCCGAGCTTTCCGTTGAGGATCAGCAGGAGGCACTGTGCATCCATTCGGTTTTGGGTGAGAACATTGATGGCTTGTTGGCGGGGCACCGCCCCTTCCGCAGTCCCCACCACAGTATTTCGACCGCAGGCCTTATCGGCGGCGGGCGCCCGGTGCGCCCGGGTGAGATCAGCCTTGCTCATGGCGGCGTGCTCTTTTTGGACGAGCTTGCCGAGTTTCCCACTGGCGTGCTGCAGACGCTGCGTCAGCCCATCGAGCGCGGCTACGTGAGGATCGTACGCGTCGACGGGGCTTTTACCTTCCCGTCGCGCTTTCAGCTGCTGGCTGCGAGCAATCCCTGCCCCTGCGGCTTTTTGGGCGATCGCGAGGTACCGTGTCGCTGCTCGGCGGCGATGGTCGAGCGCTATCGGTCTAAACTGCGCGGTCCTTTGGCCGACCGTATCGACATGATGATCGATGTGACCCGTCCCGACCCTCAAGTGATTATCGAGGGCGCAGAGGGTATGTCGTCGGCCGAGTTACGTGACTACGTTGTGCGCGGTCGCGCCTTTCGCGCTTGGCGCGAATCCCGCATGGACGATGCGGATGCCGAGGCCGAGGATGACGAGACACGGTCCATTGACGGCGTCGTTTCGACCTTCGAGCTCGATGATGCGGCGGAGAAGTGTGTGCTCGGCCTATCCAAACGCACGCATCTCACAGGGCGTGGCATCGTGCGCCTGGTTCGCATTGCGCGTACGATCGCAGATGTCGCCGAGAGCGAGCAGGTGACGCAGGACCACGTGCTCGAGGCGGCGATGTACCAGGGAAGGAGGGACCAATGATGGCCGAGGGGACCTTCGAGCTGCATCCAGGTGATGCGTTGTATCCCGAGACCGTTTTGGAGCTTTCAGATTTACCCCAGACGCTTTATGTGCGCGGCAACCCCGAGGTGCTTTCGACGCCCGCGCTCTCCATCATCGGCGCGCGCAAGGCCTCGCCGTATGGTCTTGCCGTGGCAGAGCTTGCGGCGAAGGTGGCGGTTGAGGCGGG
>DXMX01000020.1:9325-16361 GCA_019413955.1 Collinsella sp. | reverse complement strand
ACAGGTTGTGACCAGGCCTCGGGTTGGGCTGCGGTCAACGCCGGCGGCAAACACGTTGTGGTGCTGGGGACGGGCGCCGACGTGGTCTACCCGCGTTCGAGCGCGGGGCTGATTACGCGCACGCTTGATACGGGTGGCGCGGTCGTGTCGATCTCTCCGTGGGGCATGGGTCCGCGCAAGTTTGCCTTTCCGCGCCGCAATCGCGTGATCGCGGCCCTGTCGCAGGCCCTCTTTGTATCCGAGGCGGGTATGCCTTCTGGGACGTTTTCTACAGCCGAGGCTGCTATGGATTTGGGGCGCGAACTTCTTGCCGTGCCGGGGTCGATCCTATCGCCCGAGTCGCGTGGCACGAATTACCTCATTGCGAACGGTGCCTGCTGCATCGTCGACGAGGAATCTATCGAGATGGCTATCTCACGCATCTACGGAACCCTGCGCTACTCGCGCCCCATTGCTCCCGGCATTGCCGACCTTGATCCAACTCAGCAGACCGTGATGCATGCGCTCATCGCCTCTCCGCTCAAGGTCGACGACATCGCGGCGCTCGTCTCGCTCGATGCTGTCGGCGTACTCAAACTCTTGGGTTCGCTTGAACTCGAGGGCCTTATCGAGCGCATGATGGATGGAAGGTATGCGCCCTCCAAGTTTGCCCTTCACGCCCAGACACCCTTCGGTCACAATGGAAAACGTGTCAATTAGAAAGGTGTTTGCAGATGCAGTTCGATCAGGTGACAGTTATCGGTGGCGGTCTGGCGGGGTCGGAGTGCGCGATCCAGCTGGCAGATCGCGGGTTTGCCGTAAAGCTGTGCGAGATGCGCCCCCAGGTGAGCTCCCCGGCCCACCATACCGATCACCTGGCAGAGCTCGTCTGCTCCAATTCGTTTAAGTCGACCCGTCCGGATTCCGCGGCTGGTTTGCTGAAAGCCGAGCTTGAGCGCATGGGTTCAGTCCTGCTCGATTGCGCCCATCGCGCGGCTGTTCCCGCCGGTGGCGCCTTGGCGGTCGACCGCGTCAAGTTTTCCGAGCTTGTCGAGGCCGAGGTTGCCGCCCGTCCCAATATCGAGGTCGTGCACGGCGAGGTCACGCAGATTCCCGAGGGTCACGTGGTCATTGCCGCGGGCCCGCTGTGTTCACCGGCGCTGAGCGAAGAGGTCATGAAGCTCGTCGGTGGCGACGCCCTTGCGTTCTTCGATGCGGCGGCGCCGATCGTCGATGCCTCCACGCTCGATATGGACGTGCTGTTCTCGCAGTCGCGCTACGAGGAGCAGGGGAGCGGCGACTATCTCAACGCTCCGCTCAATAAGGAGGAGTACGAGGCCTTTATCGAGGCGCTTACCACGGCCGACCGCGTGGTGCTCAAAGACTTTGAGGGCGGCGATTTGTTCCAGGCCTGCCAGCCTGCCGAGGAAGTTGCGCGCACCGGCAAGGACGCCATTCGCTTTGGCGCCATGAAGCCCGTTGGCCTCACCGACCCGCGTACCGGACGTCGCCCCTGGGCGGCGATACAGCTGCGTGCCGAGAACAAGGAGAAGACCGCCTATAACCTGGTGGGCTTCCAGACCAACTTGACCTTTGGCGAGCAGAAGCGCGTCTTCCATATGGTGCCGGGCCTGGAGAACGCTGAGTTCTTCCGCTACGGTGTCATGCATCGCAATACCTTTGTCGACGCTCCGCACGTGCTCGATGGCACCTTTGCCGTGCCCGGTACCGGCGTGCGCCTGGCCGGTCAGATCACCGGCACCGAGGGGTACATGGAAGCCGTGGCGACAGGTCTGCTCGCGGCGCTCAACACCTATGCCGAGGCTATCGGTGCCGCGGGCGTCGAGTTGCCGCGTGTGGGTGCCCTGGGTGCGCTCGTGGGCTATGCGACCGATCCTGCCACCGTGGGCTATCAGCCTATGCATGTCAACTTTGGCCTGGTGCCGCCACTCGAGGATGGTAAGCGCCGCAGCAAGCGCGACCGCTATCAGGCCTATGCGGACCGTGCGCTCGAGGCCCTCGATGCCTACTTGGCCACGCGTTCCGACTTGTTTGGAGGCGACCGGTCATAGCCTTTGACCTGTACGACACCGTCGACTCTTTTATCGCCTATATCGCACGCGTTGAGGGGCTTTCTCCCAACACGGTGACGGCCTATGGCTCGAGGCTAGAGCGCTTTGCTGCCTGGTGCGAGCGCGAGGATATTGATGCTTTCGCTGCCGACGTGCGCACCATTCGTCGCTATCTTGCCGAGCTTTCGCGTGAGCAGGTGGCTCCCCGAACGCTTGCGGCGCACCTGTCGGCTATTCGATCTCTCTATCGCTGGATGGCTGCCGAGGGGATTGTCGAGGGCGATGCGGTCTCGGCGATCGCGTCGCCCAAGCTGCCGCGTGACCTGCCGGGCGTCCTTACGACCCAGCAGGTCGAGGCGCTGCTCAAGACGCCTGATACCTCAACACCCGCGGGACTGCGCGATGCGGCGATGCTCGAGTTGCTCTATGCCTCGGGTGCCCGCATCTCAGAGCTTGCGGCGCTCAATGTGGAATCCATCTCATGGTCCGAGCGCACGCTGCGCCTGTGGGGCAAGGGAAGCAAGGAGCGCATCGTTCCTCTGTATCGTCGTGCGCTCGATGTGACGCGTCTCTATATTGAAGAGGGGAGGCCGGAGTTGCTCGCTCGGGCAAAGCGCCGCGACCTCGCTACCGGGCCGCATCCGCTGCTTATATCGGCGCGCGGCAATCGCATGAGCGCCGCGATGCTCCGGCGGCGGTTCCATACGCTGGCGACGCTCGCCGGCATTCCGGCTGACATCGCCCCGCATGCGATGCGCCATACCTTTGCGACCGACTTGCTCGAGGGCGGTGCGGACCTGCGCTCGGTTCAAGAGCTGCTAGGTCATGCGAGCCTGTCCACGACGCAGATCTACACGCATCTCACACCCGATCGGCTTAAGCGGGCTGTGGCTCAAGCCCATCCCCGCGGCGAATAGTGGCTGGCACGTCCCGCGCCGCACTCAGGTGTGTGGTTTTGATTGCGGGTTGGCAGGAAGAGGCATTCCTGCTATCATTCATCGGGTTGCTTCACGGCAACATGTTTTTATCACGCACGCGCGGCTACTTCATACCGTGGTGCCCGGGCTTTGGTAGCACATGTCCGGGTTGGTTTTGGAGGATGACCCCGCGCGGAGGCAAACCACAGGAGGTTTAACATGGCTACCAAGATTAATATCCGCACCCTGCTCGAGGCCGGCTGCCACTTCGGTCACCAGACCCGTCGCTGGAACCCCAAGATGAAGCCGTTCATCTTCGGTGAGCGCAACGGCATCTACATCCTCGACCTCAAGCAGACCATCCTCGACGCCGACCAGGCCTACACCTTCGTCAAGAACGTCGCCAAGGGTGGCAACGTGCTGTTCGTCGGCACCAAGAAGCAGGCTCAGGAGGCCGTCAAGAACGCTGCTGAGCGCGCCAACATGCCTTACATCAACCAGCGTTGGCTCGGCGGTATGCTGACCAACTTCGTCACCATCCGCTCCCGCATCAACCGCATGGAGGAGCTCGAGGCCATGGTCGAGGACGGCCGCATGGCTGTTCTGCCCAAGAAGGAGCAGGCTGTTCTCGGCAAGGAGCTCACTAAGCTCCAGACCAACCTCGGTGGCGCCCGCGACATGAAGGGTCTGCCCCAGGCTCTCTTCGTCATCGACACCAAGCGCGAGGAGAACGCCATCAAGGAGGCCCAGCGCCTGAACATCCCCGTCGTCGCCCTGATCGACACCAACTCCGATCCCGACGAGGTCGAGTACGGCATCCCCTGCAACGATGACGCTATCTCCGCTGTCACCCTTATGTGCGAGCTCATGGCTGACGCCTGCCTCGCTGGCTCCGGCAAGGAGCAGGTCTCCGAGGCCGAGATGGCCGCTGAGCCCAAGGCCGAGTAAATCAGTCTTAGTTAATTCTTTTTCATCTCTTTGAAAGGAACCACAATGGCCCAGATTACCGCCGCTATGGTCAAGCAGCTCCGCGAGATGACCGACTCCCCGATGATGGAGTGCAAGAAGGCTCTCGTCGAGGCTGACGGCGACATGGACGCCGCTGTCGACGTTCTGCGTAAGAACGGCCTTGCCAAGGCTGCCAAGAAGGCTGGCCGTGAGACCAACGAGGGCGCTGTCGCCGCGTTCGTCTCCGAGGATGGCAAGACCGGCGCTCTGCTCGAGCTCTCCTGCGAGACTGACTTCGTTGGCTCTAACGCCAAGTTCACCGGCTTTGCTTCCAAGGTCGCTGAGGTTGTCGCTACCACCGAGCCTGCTGACGTCGACGCTCTGCTCGAGAAGCCGATGGGCGAGGAGACCGTTTCCTCCGAGCTCACCGAGATGATTCACATCATGGGCGAGAACATGAAGATCTCCCGCTTCGCTGCCCGCAAGGCTGAGAACGGCGCGCTCGCTTCTTACATCCACATGGGTGGTAAGATCGGCGTCCTCGTCGAGTTCGCCTTCGAGAAGGCTGAGACCGCTCAGGCTGAATCCTTCAAGACCTTCGCTCACGACGTTGCCCTTCAGGTTGCCGCCGTCGCCCCGATCTGCGCTACCCGCGATCAGGTTCCGGCCGAGACCGTCGAGCACGAGAAGCAGATCTACATGGCCCAGGCTGCCGAGTCCGGCAAGCCCGAGGCTATCCAGGAGAAGATGGCTGTCGGCCGTCTGGAGAAGTTCTACAAGCAGTCCGTGCTCACCGAGCAGGAGTTCATCAAGGACAGCTCCCTCACCATCAAGAAGTACGCTGAGCAGGTCTCCAAGGAGCTCGGCGACACCATTACCGTCGTTGCCTTTGACCGTCTGGTCCGTGGCGAGTAAATAAGCTCTTGTAGCTGGTAATGAGCAGGCTGTGGGTTTTACTCACAGCCTGCTTTTTCATGGCTCTTCTTAGAGCCTTTGATAGAATGTTGAGAGTTCAATCTAAAGGAGGATCGCTTTGTCCGACATCCGATATAAACGCGTGCTTCTTAAGCTTTCCGGCGAAGCGCTGATGGGCGACGGCCAATATGGCATCGACCCCAAGGTTACCGACCATCTTGCTAAGCAGGTCAAGGAGCTGCTCGCCGTTGGCCATGAGGTCGGCGTCGTTGTCGGCGGCGGCAATATTTTCCGCGGCATGGCAGGCGCTGCCGGTGGCATGGAGCGTGCTCAGGCCGACTACATGGGCATGCTGGCAACCGTTATGAACGCGCTCGCCCTGCAGGATGCCTTCGAGCATAACGATGTTCCCTGCCGCGTGATGAGCGCTATCCAGATGAACGAGATCTGCGAGCCCTATATTCGCCGTCGCGCCATCAACCACCTTTCCAAGGGCAACGTCGTTATTTTTGCCGCCGGTTCGGGCAATCCGTACTTTACGACCGACACCGCCGCGGCTCTTCGTGCGTGTGAGATCGGCGCCGAGATTCTGATTAAAGCCACCAAGGTTGACGGCATCTACGATAAGGATCCCGTCAAGTGCGCTGATGCCGTCCGTTTTGACAAGATTACCTATCACGAGGTTCTCGTCCGCGGTCTGCAGGTTATGGATTCCACGGCTACGGCACTGTGCCAGGACAACCGTATGCCGATTTTGGTCCTCAACATCGATGGCGAGGACACCGTCAAGCGCGCGCTTTCGGGTGAGCCCGTCGGCACGCTCGTCTATCAGGAGGATTAAGCATGGCAGAGAACATCACCGCCCATATGGACAAGTCGCTCGAGTCCCTCAAGCATAACTTCTCCAAGGTCCGTACCGGCCGCGCCAATGCCAACATTCTGTCCGACATCACCGTCGATTATTACGGTGTTCCCACGCCGGTCACGCAGGTTGCCGCCGTCAAGACCCCCGAGGCCCACATGCTGCTCATCGAGCCGTGGGACAAGGCACTCATCAATGCTATCGTCAAGGCCATCGGCGCTTCCGATCTGGGTATTACCCCCAACTCCGATGGCACCGTCGTTCGTCTTCCGTTCCCGGCTCCCACTGAGGAGCGCCGTCGCGAGCTCGTCAAGGAGTGCCGCGAGTACGCCGAGCAGGCCAAGGTGTCTATCCGTAACATCCGTCGCGACTTCAACAACAAGCTCGAGCGCGATGAGGAGCTCACCGAGGACGATGTCCGTCGCGAGCAGGCCAAGGTCCAGAAGCACACTGATGAGTATGTCGCCAAGGTCGAGGAGCTTCTGAAGGAAAAAGAAGCCGAGGTCATGGAGATCTAAGGTGCAATACGACGAGCATAAACTGGTCGAGTACTTTGCCGACGCCCCTGCGGGCGTCGGTTTTTCCGACCTTGACCTCAATAACATTCCGCACCATATCTCGTGCATCATGGACGGCAACGGTCGTTGGGCCACGTCGCGCGGTCTTGCACGCACTGAGGGCCACAAGGCGGGTATCGTCTCGCTGCGCGAGATCATTACCGCCTGCGTGCGCCTGGGCGTCGACGTGCTTTCTGCCTATGCGTTTTCTACCGAAAACTGGAACCGCCCGCAGCATGAGGTCAACGTCTTGATGCACTTGTTTGCCAAGACGTTCATCGACGAGTTGCCGCTTCTGAAGCGCGAAAACGTGCGCGTTGTCTTTTTGGGTGACATTTCCGCTCTGCCCAAGAAGACCCGCGATGTTTTTGAACGCGGTCTTGCCGAGTGCGCCGATCACACCGGCATGACGCTGGCGCTTGCCGTCAACTACGGCGCGCGTGCCGAGATTACCCGCGCTGTCCGTCAGATCGCACTCGACGCTGCCGCCGGTAAGATCGATCCTGGCGCAATTGATGACGACATGGTGGCTTCCCACCTCTATACCGCCGGTCTTCCCGATCCTGAGCTTGTGATTCGCACCTCTGGTGAGCTGCGCCTTTCGAACTATCTGCTGTGGCAGGTGGCTTATTCCGAGTTCTATGTCACCGATACCTATTGGCCCGACTTTGATCGTTGGGGCCTTGTCGACGCCATTTTGGCCTATCAGGGCCGTGACCGTAGGTTTGGTGGTCTGAGCAAGACCGAGGAGGCTTAATCGTGTCCGATCGTCCCAAGGCATCTGCT
>DXMX01000020.1:0-9315 GCA_019413955.1 Collinsella sp. | reverse complement strand
GCGGCACCGGTTCGTGGCTGGCGGGCTTTATTACCCGTGCCGCCGCCGGTATCGTCTACGCCGTTGTCTTTATCCTGTGCCTGGTTTTGGGTATCGTGCCCACGGCCATTTTTGTTTCTGTCATGAGCGGTCTGTGCTGCTATGAGTTTTTCCGTATGACGAGGCTCGATGGCAAGATGGCTAACGAGCGCATGGGTATCGCTGCCGCCGTACTCTTTCCGCTGTCGGCGTTGGGCGATTCGATGTTGCTGAATGCCCTGCTTTTTGCCCTGATGCTCGCTGTGGGCATTTGGTATGTCTGGTCGCCGCGTACCCGCATCTCTGATGTGGCCGTGACGCTCATGGGTCCCATCTACACTGGCTTTATGCTGTCGGCTATCGTGCTGCTGCGCGATGCCGTGCCCGGTTTTGCCGGCGCCCTGCTTTCGGTGGGCGTTTGCGCGTCCCTTTGGGTCTCCGACTCGTTTGCCTACATCGTGGGTAGCCGTATCGGCAAACACAAGATGGTTCCCAAGATCTCTCCCAAAAAGAGCTGGGAGGGGTTTGTTGGCGGCATCCTGGGCTCAGTTTTGATTTGGCTCATCCTGTGGGCGACGCACTTCTACAAACTCAGCCTGCCCTATGCGCTGCTGTGCGGCGTGGTCGTGTCCATTTTGGGCGTTATCGGCGACCTTATCGAGTCGCGCATCAAGCGCGGTGTGGGCGTTAAGGATTCCGGTAACCTTATCCCGGGCCACGGCGGCATGCTCGATCGTAGCGATTCGCTTATCTTCGGCTGCATCACCGCGCAGCTGATGCTGATGATCGGAGGCGTGCTGTAATGTCATTCCAGACGACGTATGGCCCCGATGGACGCCTCCGTGTTGCCATCCTGGGTTGTACGGGCTCCATCGGCACCCAGGCGCTCGATGTGTGCCGCCAGCATGCCGATCGACTGCAGGTGACGGCGCTGTCCGTTAATTCCAGTACCTCCGAGCTTGTTGCCGCTGCCCGCGAGTTCTCGGTTTCGGCGGTTGCCGTGGCCGATGTCGCTCATGGCGATGACGCCGTGCTGCAGGAGTTGCCCGAGGGAACGAAGCTCGGCGTTGGCGCGCAGGCGGTTTGCGAGCTCGCGCGTCGCGACGATGTCGACTGCGTGCTCGTCGCTATTGTGGGTGCCGCCGGTCTCGAGGCGAGCCATGCGGCCTTGACCTCAAATAAGCGCCTTGCACTTGCCAACAAGGAGTCCCTCGTCGTCGGTGGCGACTTGCTTATGCCGTTGGCGCAACCGGGCCAGCTTATTCCAGTCGACTCTGAGCACTCCGCCATCTACCAGTGCTATCTGGGAGAGGACCCGCGCGAGGCTCATTGTATTTGGCTCACCTGCTCGGGCGGTCCGTTCTTTGGCCGAACACGCGACGAGCTCGATTGCGTGACGCGTGCCGATGCCCTCGCACATCCCACGTGGGCCATGGGTGCCAAGATCACCATCGACTCCGCCACCCTTATGAACAAGGGCCTGGAGCGCATTGAGGCCATGCATCTGTTTAACTGCGACCTCGATTTCATTAACGTGGTCGTGCAGCGTCAGTCCAAGATTCACTCTATGGTCGAGTTCGCTGACGGCTCCGTGATGGCGCATCTCGGTGCTTCCGACATGCGTATTCCCATCCAGTTCGCGTTCTCGTATCCCGAGCGTTGGGATACCCCGGCGCCTCGTATCGATTTTCGCGAGCTGGGACAGCTTACGTTTGATGCTGCCGACATGGATACCTTCCGCTGTCTGGCACTGGCCGAGCGTGCCGGCAAGACGGGTGGCACCATGCCGTGCGTGCTCAATGCCGCCAATGAGGTCGCCGTCGATGCCTTCCTGCACGATGGCTGCAGCTTTACCGATATCGATCGCATTGTGGAATCTTGCATGGATGCTCACGATGCGCAGACGGTCGATTCGTTTGAGCAACTTCACGACATTGATGCGTGGGCGCGTGAAAAGGCTGCGCAGGTGCTCGCCGCAACCCGTTCTTAACCCATAAGGATTGCTTTTTCGATTTATGGATACTGTTCTGAGCGTTCTTTCATCGGTTTTTTGGGGCCTGCTGATGCTTTCCGTCCTCGTGTTTTTGCACGAGGGCGGCCACTTTTTGGCGGCGCGTGCCTGCGGCGTCCGTGTGACCGAGTTCTTTTTGGGCCTGCCATGCCGCTTTGACATCCATTACACGTCGCGTCGCATTGGAACTAAGTTTGGCGTGACCCCGCTGCTGCTGGGTGGCTACGCTGCCATCTGCGGTATGGATCCGACCGACGTCTCGTGCGCCGATCGCGTGCTCGCGGCTATCTATCGTCATGGTCGCGTGACCGTTGCCGACCTTGCCGCCGAACTTGAGCTGTCCGAGGGGGATGTGCTCGAGGCATGTGCCTTGCTCTTGGGTTGGGGCTCCATCGCGCCCTGGTATGAGGAAGGGGAGAAGCCCTCGCCGAGCTACTATCCCACCAAGTATCAGACGCTGCCGCGAGACGCGGCAGGCTACACCACCTTTGACGGCCGCCGGTTCGATCGAGAGCATGCGACTGCCGAGGGCGATGTGTGGGAGCTGCCGTGCGGCGAGGCTGATTTCTTGGCGCAAGAGCGTTCGCACACTTATCTTGGCCAGGGTTTTCTCAAGCGCGCCTTTATGCTGCTCGCGGGCATTCTCGTCAATATCTTGACGGGCTTTTTGCTGCTTATGAGCATCTACTCTATTGCGGGTGTCACCGTGCCGATGGATACCAACGTGATCGGTCAGGTTGACGAGGGGTCTATTGCCGCCAAGGCGGGTATCGAGGGCGGCGACGCGATCCTTTCGGTCGACGGTGTCTCATGTTCCACTTGGATGGACGTCTACGATGCTATCGGCAAGGCTGCCGGTAAGGACGATATCGCCATCGAGTACGAGCGTGACGGCAAGCAGCATTCGACCACGGTTGCGCTCAAAGAGGACGAGCGCCTAGGTGTGTATGCCTCTACGCAGGTGGTCCGTTTAGACCCCATCACGTCGGCTCGCCTGTCTTTCTCCTATGTCGTGCAGACAGCGGAGGGCGTGATGCGCCTGCTCCAGCCGCAGCATACGATGGAGATTCTCGACCAGTCCTCGTCGATCGTGGGCATCAGCGTCATGTCCTCTCAGGCGGCTGCTGCCGGCCCCGTAACGTTCCTGTCGTTTGCCGCGCTCATTTCGTTCTCGCTGGGTTTTATGAACTTGCTGCCCATCCCCCCGTTCGACGGCGGTAAGTTAGTCATCGAGATTATTCAAAAGATTGCGGGTCGCGAGCTGCCTCTCAAGGCTCAGACGATTGTGAGCTATGTGGGCATCGCGCTCTTCGCACTGCTGTTTGTCTATATGCTTCGTTCCGACATCCTTCGATTTATTCTGTAGGGGAGTGTTTGGATTGTCTTTAACCCATTCTTTGCCGCGCGAGCTGACGCGCCCCGTGCATGTGGGCGGCGTGCAGATCGGCGGCGGCGCGCCGGTGGTGGTTCAGTCCATGACCTGCACTGATACCGCTGATGCCCAGGCAACGCTTGGGCAGGTTCGCGCGTTGGCGCAGGCGGGCTGCGATATCGTGCGCGTGAGTGTACCCACCGAGGCCGCGCTCGAGGGCTTTCGTACCATCTGTGCTGAGTCCCCGGTGCCGATCGTCGCCGATATTCACTTTAACCATAAGCTCGCCATTGGTGCCGTTGAGGCCGGTGCTGCCAAGCTGCGCATCAATCCCGGCAATATCGGCGATTGGGCCAAGGTTGACGCGGTGATCGATGCTGCTGGTGCCGTGGGCTGTGCGATTCGTATCGGCGTCAATGCCGGTTCACTCGAGCAGGATATCGCCGAGCGCGACGACCTCACGCAGCCCGAAAAGCTCGTGATGTCGAGCGAGCGTTTTGTCAAGCATTTTGAAGACCGCGGCTTTACCAATATTGTGCTTTCGGCCAAGGCCCATAGCGTGCAAACGACGCTTGATACCTATCGAGCCCTCTCGCGCGAGATTCCCCATGTTCCGCTTCACCTGGGCGTGACGGAGGCGGGGACCAAGCTGCAGGGCACTATCAAGAGCTCGGTGGGTCTGGGTATTCTGCTGTCCGAGGGCATCGGTGACACCATGCGCGTGTCGCTTACGGCCGATCCGGTTGAGGAGCCGCCGGTTGCCTGGGGTATTCTGCAGTCGCTGGGCCTGCGTCGCCGTGGCCCCGAGATTGTCTCGTGCCCCACGTGCGCCCGCTGCCAGGTTAACCTCATTCCCATCGCCGAGGAGGTCACCGAGCGGCTTAAGAACTACTCCGCGCCGCTTTCGATCGCTGTGATGGGATGTGCCGTTAATGGCCCCGGTGAGGCTTCTGATGCCGACCTGGGCGTTGCTTGCGGACGTGGTCAGGCCTTGCTCTTTTCGCATGGCCAGATCATTGGTAAAGTAGCTGAGGACCATATTGTCGACGCGCTTATGGCAGAGGTCGACAAACTTATTGAGGAGAAATAAATGACCCGAGCAATGTATATGTCTAAGCTCTATGCGCCGACGCTTAAAGAGGATCCGGCGGACGCTGAGCTCGCCAGCCACCGCCTGCTGCTCCGTGCCGGCATGATCCGCAAGGAGGCCGCCGGTCTGTATTCCTACCTGCCGCTTGCTTGGCGCTCGATCCGCAAGATTGAGAACATCGTGCGCGACGAGATGGACGCTGCCGGCGCCCAGGAGCTCATGATGCCCATTATGGTCGACGCTGAGCTATGGCGCGAGTCCGGCCGCATCGACGCCTATGGCAAGGAGCTCGTGCGCTTTGATGACCGCCACGGCCGCGAGTTCGTGCTGGGCCCCACGCATGAGGAGACCGTGACCGCCCTGGTTCGCAATGAGCTGCGTTCCTACAAGCAGCTGCCCGTCAACCTGTACCACATTCAGGACAAGTTCCGCGACGAGTTCCGTCCCCGCTTTGGCCTGATGCGCGGTCGCGAGTTCATCATGAAGGACGCCTACAGCTTCTCCGCCACGCAGGAGAGCCTGCAGGAGGAGTACGACAAGATGAAGCAGGCTTACGCCAACATCTGCGAGCGCTGCTACATCAAGGCTCTGCCCGTTGTCGCCGACTCCGGCGAGATCGGCGGCGACACTTCCGTCGAGTACATGGCTCTTGCCGACGCCGGCGAGGCTTCGCTCGTCTACTGCGACGATTGCGGTTTTGCTGCCGATGACGAGGCTGCAAGCACCAAGGTCGTTGTGACCGAGGGCCCCGGCGACGGCACACTCACCAAGGTCGAGACTCCGGGTATGGGCACCATCGAGGCCGTTGCCAAGTTCTTCGGCTTCCCCGAGAACGGCACGCGCAAGTCGCTGGCACTCATCGACTCCGAGGGCAAGCCGGTCGTGGCCATTGTCCCGGGCGACCACGAGCTCAATGACTGCAAGGCCGAGCATGTCTTTGGCAAGGGCTACCGCATGATGACCGACGAGGAGCTTCAAGCGAACGGCCTGCACAAGGGCTTTATCGGACCGGTCAACCTGCCCGAGGGCATCCGTCTGGTGTGCGACGAGAGCCTGCGCGATTCCAAGCAGTGGGCCTGCGGTGCCAACGAGGTCGATTATCACTTTACCGGTGCCTGCCCCGAGCGCGACTTTACCGTCGATGAGTGGGCCGATCTGGTCACCGTTGTCGCCGGCGACCCCTGCCCGCACTGCGGCAAGCCGCTCTCCGCTGCCCGCGGCATCGAGGTCTCTCAGGTCTTCCAGCTGGGCACCAAGTATTCCGAGGCCATGGGTGCCACCTTTATGGACGAGGATGGCAAGGAGAAGCCGCTCATCATGGGCTGCTACGGCGTTGGTGTGTCCCGCTCGCTCGCTGCCGTCGTGGAGCAGCACAACGACGAGCACGGTATCGTCTGGCCGGTCTCCGTTGCCCCGTACGAGGTCGCGATGATTCCGCTCGATCCCAAGAAGGAGGAGTGCGCTACCGTCTGCGAGCAGATCGTTGATGGCCTGTGCGCCGAGGGTATCGAGGTCGTCGTCGATGACCGTGACGAGCGTCCCGGCTTTAAATTTGCCGACAACGACCTTATGGGCTTCCCGTATCAGGTCGTTCTGGGTAAGCGTGGCCTCAAGAACGGCACCGTCGAGCTCAAGGACCGTGCTACGGGTGAGCGCGAGGACGTGGCGATCGACGAGGTCGTCGCCAAGGTCGCCGAGCTTGTGAAGGCGGCACGCCGTTAATCGGCGATTTCGCTTGTAGTTCGATATACGGGACGGCCCCGCATTTCTCCAGATAGGGGAGATGCGGGGCCGTCCTTTTATCTTGTCGGCGTACTCAATCGCTAAAAGGAAACCCCACAGCCCATGCGAGCTGCGGGGTTTCCTTTGTGCCTCCGATGCGAAATAAATCGCTCAGATATTACTGATAATCGACGACGTCGATCCAGTTCTTCAGGAACTCATCGTTCACGTTGCGCTTACGAGCGAGCTCGGAAGCGGCGACGATGCTCGTCCACTGACGCACGACCTGCATGGGCATGTCGGCGCGGTCGCAGTAGAGCTCCAGATAAGCCTCGGCCTGGTCCTTGCTGTTGAGGGCAAAGAGCAGGTAGGTGGTGGCAACGTCGGCAGCAGGGGAGCCCTGGGTAGCGTGTGCCCAGTCGCACACATAGAGCTGGCCGTCGTCGCCGACGATGACGTTGGAGGGGTTGAAGTCGCCGTGGCAGACCTTGAACTCCTTGGTCATGCCGTCCAGACGCTCCTGAAGGTTGTAGCGCGTGGTGGCATTGAGCTGATCAAGGCTGTCGATCATGCGGGCGTACTTGTCGCGCTGACGGTTGAGCAGCGGGGAGGTGTAGCCGTGGATCTCGATCTGGAGGTCGACGAACATCTCGAGGTACTCACCAAAGCGCTGGGGCTCGGCAGTCATCTTCTCGGCAAGGGTGGTGCCCGGAACCTTCTCGGTCACGAGCGCCCAGCCGTTGGCGTTCTCGAGCTGAGAAACCTCGAGAGCCTTGGGGCTGCGGATGCCGCACTCATTGATGCGGGCAAGATTCAAAGCCTCGTTGAACACGTCGGAGACAGGCTTGGTCTCGTTAAAGACCTTGACGATCTTGTCGCCCAGGTCGTAAACGACCTTGTTGCCACGGCGGACGAGCTCGGTCTTGGAATCGGGTAGCAGCATGGTTGCATCCTTTCAACGATGCGATAGAAGCGACGGCGGGGGTGTGTGAAACACCCGTGCACCCCCGCCGCAAAAAACCGTGCTAAAAACTAGCAGACGGCGTAGTCCTGGGGCTCGCGGCCGTAGTAGGCGTCCAGGTAGAGCTCCTTGATCTCGCTCATGAGCGGGTAGCGCGGGTTAGCGCCGGTGCACTGGTCGTTGAATGCCTGCTCGGTCATCTCGTCGAGGGTGTCGAGGAAGTACTGCTCGTCAACACCGTAGTCGGCGATGGTCTTCTTGACACCGATGAAGTCCTTGAGCTCCTCGAGCTTCGTGATGAAGTTCTCGAAGACCTCCTTGTCGTCCTTGCCCTCGATGCCGCAGTACTTGGCCATCTCGGCGTAGTTGTGCAGCGCGTTGGGGTAAGGATACTGGGAGAAGGTACCCATCTTGACGGGAGCCTCGGCGGCGTTGTAGCGCATGACGCGGGTCAGGATGACGGCGTTAGCGATGCCGTGGGGCAGGTGATGGAAAGCGCCGAGCTTGTGAGCCATGGAGTGGTTGAGGCCCAGGAAGGCGTTGGCGAAGGCCATACCGGCCATGCAGGAGGCGTTGTGCATCTCCTCGCGGGCGTGCGGGTCCTTGGCGCCGTTCGTGAAGCTGGAGGGCAGGTTCTCAAAGACGAGCTTGGCAGCGCGCTCGGAGAGGCCCTTGGTGTAGTCGGAAGCCATGATGGAGACGTAGGACTCGATGGCGTGGGTCATGACGTCGATGCCGGAGGCAGCGGTCAGGCCGCGCGGGGCGGTCATGCAGTTGTCGGCGTCGACGATAGCCATGTTGGGGAGCAGCGCGTAGTCGGCGAGCGGCCACTTGATGCCGGTCTCCTTGTCGGTGATGATGGCGAACGGCGTGCACTCGGAGCCGGTACCCGAGGAGGTCGGGACGGCGACGAAGTAGGCCTTCTTGCCCATCTCGGGGAAGGTGAAGATACGCTTGCGGATGTCCATGAAGTCCATGGCCATGTCCTCAAACTTGCACTCGGGGTGCTCGTACATCATCCACATGATCTTGCCGGCGTCCATAGCGGAGCCACCGCCGACGGCGATGATGACGTCCGGCTCAAAGAGAGCCATCTGCTTGGCGCCGCGACGTGCGCACTGCAGCGACGGATCGGGCTCGACGTCGTAGAAGCAGTCGTGGGCGATGCCCATCTCGTCGAGCTTGGCCTCGATGGCGCGGGTGTTGCCATTCTTGAAGAGGAACTGGTCGGTGACGATGAAGGCGCGCTTCTTGCCCATGACGTTGCCCAGCTCGTCGAGGGCGACGGGCGTGGAACCCTTCTTGAAGTAGACCTTCTCGGGAGCGCGGAACCACAGCATGTTCTCACGGCGCTCGGCCACAGTCTTAACGTTGATCAAGTGCTTCACCCCAACGTTCTCGGAGACGGAGTTGCCGCCCCAGGAGCCGCAGCCCAGGGTCAGAGACGGCTTCATGCCAAAGTTGTACAGGTCACCGATGCCGCCGTGCGAGGACGGGGTGTTGATGACGATACGGCAGGCCTTCATGACGTGCTCGAACAGGCTGATCTTCTCGGCCTGGGCGGGGTGCACGTACAGAGAGGCGGTGTGGCCCGGGCCACCGGCGAGCACCAGGTGCTCAGCCTTGTCGACGGCCTCCTGGAAGTCCTTGGCGTGGTACATGGCCAGGACCGGGGAGAGCTTCTCGTGGGAGAACTCCTCCTTGGCGGGGTCGGTGGAGGTGACCTCGGCGATCAGGATCTTGGTCTTGGCGGGAACCTCGATGCCGGCGAGCTCGGCGATCTTGGCAGCGGCCATGCCGGGGATGCGGTGATCGAGAGCGCCGTTCTTGAACATGGCGGCACGCAGGGCCTCCATCTCGGCACCCTGCTTGACGAAGTAGCAGCCGCGCTTCTGGAACTCGGCCTTAACCTGGTCATAGATGCTGTCGATGACAGTCACGGACTGCTCGGAAGCGCAGATCATGCCGTTGTCGAAGGTCTTGGAGTGGATGATGGAGTTGACGGCGAGCAGCACGTCGGCGGTGTCGTCGATGACGACCGGGGTGTTACCGGCGCCAACGCCCAGGGCGGGCTTGCCCGAGGAGTAAGCGGCCTTGACCATGCCCGGGCCACCGGTGGCCCGGGCATGGTCAAGGCCGCT
>DXMX01000002.1:51853-85053 GCA_019413955.1 Collinsella sp. | reverse complement strand
CGTCGCATCGAACTGAGAAGGGGGAGGCCTCGCGGCCTCCCCCTTTTTGCGTTTATGGGGCGTAAATGACTCTATTACACCAGACGATCTTATCGTTTTTGGTATTGAGCCTTTATTTAAAGAAGATAAATCGAATAACAAGGGCAACTGCTATGGCCACAATGATCAAAAGCAGGATTGTCAGTCGATGCTGCTTGCGTCGTTTACTTGATGAAACGAAGATTGATTTTCCCTGTTTTGGCGTTTCGAGATAGCGAGCCGAATGCGTCAAGGTTTGCTTTGGTCGAGGACCTCTTTGTTGATGAGTGGCGGATGCTTTCATCGGCTCATCACTAGCTGCGCTGTTTTTAGATAATGGTGCGTCTTTCAGATATACAGGGTCTCCCGAGGCGACGCCCATATGTTTACGCCCCGTTTGGGCATCCTCGAGTGTTTGATATCGATTTCTCGTCACATACTCGGGCTCCGGATCATTAATGGGCTCTTGCGAGATGTGGGGGCGATGGAACCGTGGCGGCTGCGTGGAAGTATCTTCCCCCTGCGTCGGCATAAACATTTTGTTCTGGTTTTGGTCGTCCATGATGCCCTTTAGCTCGTTACCAACAACGTGTACGCGCTCATTGTAAGCCCCTTGTTATTTGCAGCTGGGGACATACTCGGTATTTAAGCTCTGGTTCAAAGAACCTTAACCTTCCTAAAACCTAAGTCATACGCACTTAGATATGCTTATAGTACTGGACTCAAAAAACTTTATAGTCGATGTATATATGAGCGCTGGGTGGGCATATATAAGAGCGTCAAAAGAAGTCCCAGTCACCTGGAAGATGACTCGGCAGTCCTATAAAGGAGTGGTAAACATGGCAAGCATGGTTCCTTATCGTTCGGTTTTTGGCGTTCGTCCCTCTGCAAGCTCGCTGTTCGATCTGTTTGATGATATGAGCGACCTAGCGAACAGCTCGATTGCCTCTAAGGCGTTCCCCGTTGACGTTGAGGATAAGGGCGATGGCTATGAGGTCAAGGCTTATCTGACCGGCGTCGCCAAGGACGATATCGATGTCGAGCTTAACGAGGGCCGTCTGTCCATTAGCGTGAATGTCGAGGAAGACGAGGAGAACGAGGGCAAGAACTTCCTGCAGAAGGAGTTCAGCTCGTACAGCGCGACGCGTGGCGTGTATCTTAAGGACGCTTCGAGCGAGGGCCTCTCGGCTAAGTACGCTGACGGCATCCTGACCGTTACGGTTCCCAAGATCGTCGAGAAGAAGAACGTTACGAAGATCTCCATCGAATAACTTCGTTGGTGTTCTTCGCTATTAAAAGACAACAAAAGGGGCTGGGAAGCGATTCCCGGCCCCTTTTGCTGTTTAGGACAGTCTATTGAATGGTTGCTGGCCGATACTGGCTTGCGGGGCGTATCGAGAGTTTTCGCGATCCTTGGAGAAGGGTGGCGGAGCTGCCGAGCTCGTCATCCAGGGTTGCGGCTAGAGCTTTGGCATAGCTTTTGACGGTAAGGCTCGGACGATTGTTGTCTTGGCTGATATGCATGGCAATGAGCTGTTCGGTGCGATCGGTAACAAGTTCGCGCGCGGCTTCGGCGGCTTGGCCGTTGGAGAGGTGTCCCCTTGCAGACAGGATGCGCTCCTGAAGAAAGCGGGGATATTCTCCCTCGCGCAGCATGGTCACATCGTGGTTGCTTTCGAGCGCGAGGACTCGACAATCTTTGAGGGTGTTCATGGCTTGGCTCGATAGCTCTCCGGTGTCGGTAGCAAAGCCGATGGAATCATCGAGGGCGTCGAATCGAAAGCCGATTGGATTTATGACATCGTGTGATGTTGAGTAGGTTTGCGCGTGGATGCCGGCAATGGATAGGGTGTCACCGGGGTCGAATTCCTCGACAGGCAGATGCGAAAGATTTTCTTTGCTCGAAAGTGTGCCCCTACTGGCAAAGAGGGGACCGTGCCAGTGCTTGCACCAGACATCGAGACCCTTGATGTGATCGCTATGCTCATGAGTAATGAGAAGAGCCGAGACGTTGTCTGCCGAGAGTCCCAGTTCTGCCATGCGCTTTAATGTCTCGCGGCGAGAAAGACCGTCGTCAATCATGATGAGCCCCCGGGGGCCTTCGATGAGCGCGCAGTTGCCTTTTGAGCCGCTGCCAAGGATATGAAGGTGCAGACGAGACATAAGATTCCAAAGGATACAATGGGTGCGGACGAATAGAGGAGGAAGCAAATGCCTACGGTATCACAGCATTACGGACACCATGCCGTGCCCGGGGCAGTCGATGAGACCCGAACGAGGCAGCAGGCTGCTCCTGTCGTGCTCATGGTATCAGGCGGCGCGGACTCGACGGCACTGCTTCTTATGGCGTGCACATCAAAGCTGGATATCCAAGACGGGCGCGGTGTTGCCCCCATTGCTCGCGAGCGCCTGCATGTGCTGCATGTAAACCATCATCTGCGCGGCAAGGCGTCCGATGGCGACGAGGCCTTTGTGCGTGAGCTCTGCGCGAAATATGGTTTACCGCTGTGCGTGGAGCACGCTTATTTTGATGGGGAGTCGGGCAATATTGAGGCCGCGGCCCGCGAAGTGCGCTATGCCGCGGCGCGGAGGTATGTTCGCGAGCTCTGCGCCCAGACGGGGGCACCGCGAACGGCGGCTCGTATCTGCACCGCGCACACGTCTTCGGATCGCGCGGAAACGTTTTTGATGAACGCGATTAAGGGTTCGGGCCCCGCTGGCCTATCGAGCATTCCTCGCCGGAGGAATATCGTGGTACGTCCCTTGCTCGACCTAACTCATGGCGAGCTCGTGGGCTATCTACAGGTACATGGTCAGCCGTGGCGTGAAGACGAGAGCAATGAGGATATCTCGTATCTGCGAAACTACGTGCGCCATCGAGTAATGCCAGTGGTGGTGCAGCGCAACGCGAGCGTCTGCAAGACGATTGGCGCCGCCTGCGAGATCTTAGGCGATGAGGACGCGTTTCTATCCCAGCTGTCGGCACAGGCGTTTCGAAGCTGTTTGCGCAAAGAGGCAGCGGGCGCACTGGTGCTCGATGCCAGGCGCCTTGCTGCGGCCGAGGTGGTAATCGCGCGGCGCATCGTGCGACTGGCGATCAAACGCATCGATCCGGACGCTCGTCCCGAGATGCGGCATGTTGAGCGAGTCCTTTCCTGCGTTGCCGAGGGTGCCGGCTCGGTCACGCTTCCGGCGGGAATTGACGCGCGCGTTGAGTTTGGCATGCTGGCGTTTAAGGCCCCGGTGGCTCGCGAGGGCCTGGTCGCGGACTGGGTTACCGTACCCGGTCGTTTGCCGTTGGGCGGGGGACGTATGCTGGTCACAGAGCCGATGGCCGTTGAGCTGGGATGCGATATCGTGCGCCGCGCCCGTGAGCTTGCGGCTGCCGGGGAAGTGACAGCTTTGGTAGACGCGGCTGCCTTGGGTTTTGCCGACAGCGATAGTGAGCGGATCCTGGCGGGCTCGCGTGGCGAGATCCCTGTCGAGGCGCGATTGGCGCGCCTGTGGGTGGACGGTCCCGCACCGGGAGACGTGATGTGCCCGTTAGGGATGAGTGGCCGAAGCAAGAAAGTATCCGACTTGCTAGGCGAGGCTCGCATTCCCGTTTCCGAGCGCGCCGGCGTGCCCATGGTGAGGACGGCGCCGGGAGGTGCCGTGGTGTGGGTCGCCGGAGTTCGCGCGGACGAGCGTTTTAAGTGCACGGCCGCAACGCGCGTGGCATATCTGCTCCGCGTGGTCGATGCGGAATAGCGTCCCACGTCTGCTATTCTGTGCGACGTTGACGGTATTCCCGCGCTGATGGCGCACGGGCTGGTAAATTTACCCCGTGCGCTGCTAGAATGTGAAGTTCGCGTCCATACGGCGGTGTGTGGGCGATAAGCACAAGAAAGGGTTGTCATGGCTTCTCAACATCCGGATATCGAGAAGGTTCTGTTCACGCAGGAGGATATCGACGGTATCGTCTCTCGCCTGGGCGAGGAGATTACGCGCGACTACGCGGGTAAGGATCTGGTGCTGATTGCGGTCCTGCGCGGTGCCGTGGTCTTTATGGGCGACCTGATGCGCAAGATCGAGCTGCCGACCAACATCGATTTCATGGCTGTTTCGAGCTATGGCGACGGTGTGAAGTCCTCGGGTATCGTGCGTATCATTAAGGATCTGGATATCGACATCCGCGGTCGCGACGTGCTGATCGTTGAGGACATTCTGGACTCGGGCCTGACGCTCAAGTATCTGATGAAGAACCTCGAGAGCCGCAAGCCCGCTTCTCTGGAGGTCGCCGCCTTCCTGTGGAAGGACGTTGAGGACCGTACCTCGGCCATCACGCCCAAGTATGTTGGAACCCATTGCCCCGATGCCTTTGTGGTGGGCTACGGCCTCGACTATGCCGAGCGCTATCGTAACCTTCCGTATCTGGGCATTTTGAAACCGGAGGTTTATTCGTAAGATGCCCGACGACCGTAACGATAACAATTCCCAGACTCCCCGGGAGCCTAAGATCCCGGGGGTGCCCGGAGGCAAGAAGCCCACGCGTACGGGCTGGCTGTATTTTATTTTGGCTTGCGCGCTCCTGGGCTACGCCTTCTTTAACATGGGCTCCGGCTTTGCCAATTCCAGCAATACCGTTAAGCTCGCGACGAGCGAGATGGTGAGTGCCATCAAGCAGGATCGCGTCGAAGATCTGACCTATACGGTTCAAGACGGAAGCGTGACGGGTCATTACTGGAAGACGAAGAAGGACAAGGGCGATACGAGCGAGCTCAAGAGCTTCTCCTCGACCTATGTCGGCTCCGATTCGCTTGCCGAGCTTATGGCGGAGCACCCCGATACCAAGTACATCGTCAACACCAACGATCCCGATTTTTGGGGCGACCTGGCGATGAGTGTGCTTCCGACGATCGCCCTTATCGCCATCATGTTCTACTTTATGCGCCAGATGATGGGCGCCAACAACAGGAACATGCAGTTTGGCAAGACCAACGCCAAGACCAACGAGGCCACACGCCCCAAGGTCAAGTTTGAAGACGTTGCCGGCGTGGACGAGGCAGTCGAGGAGCTCGAGGAGATCCGTGACTTTTTGAGCGATCCGGATCGCTATCGCAAGCTGGGCGCCAAGATCCCGCGTGGCGTGTTGCTGGTTGGCCCTCCGGGCACCGGTAAAACGCTGCTGGCCAAGGCCGTTGCCGGCGAGGCGGGCGTGCCGTTCTTTAGTATCTCGGGTTCCGACTTTGTCGAGATGTTCGTAGGTGTCGGTGCCAGCCGCGTGCGTGACCTCTTTAAGGAGGCCAAGTCCCAGGCCCCGTCGATCATCTTCATCGATGAGATCGATGCCGTGGGACGTCAGCGCGGAGCTGGCTTGGGCGGCGGTCACGACGATCGCGAGCAGACGCTCAACCAGCTGCTGGTCGAGATGGACGGCTTTGAGGAAAGCGAGTCGGTCATCCTGATCGCTGCGACCAACCGTCCTGACATCCTGGATCCGGCATTGCTGCGTCCCGGCCGTTTTGATCGTCAGGTTACGGTCGACCGTCCGGATGTGAAGGGCCGCGAGCAGATCTTGCGCGTGCATGCCGAGAACAAGCCGATGGACGAGGACGTTAAGTTTGAGAAGCTCGCCCAGATGACCGTTGGCTTTACTGGTGCCGATTTGGCGAACCTGCTCAACGAGTCTGCGCTGCTGGCCGCTCGCCGTCATCGTTCCGTGATCTCGATGGACGAGGTCGAGGAGTCGATGGAGCGCGTGATTGCCGGACCGCAACGCAAGGGTCGCGTGATGACCGAGGCCGAGCGCACCACGATTGCCTACCACGAGAGCGGTCACGCTTTGGTGGGCCACATCCTGGAGCACTCCGATCCGGTTCATAAGATCTCGATCGTCAGCCGCGGTCAGGCCCTGGGCTACACGCTGCAGCTTCCGCAGGAGGACCACTTCCTCAAGACCAAGAACGAGATGCTCGACGAGCTCGCCGTGTTCTTGGGCGGTCGCGTTGCCGAGGAGCTCATGTGCGATGACATCACGTCGGGCGCGAGCAACGACCTGGAGCGTGCGACCAAGATGGCGCGCGAGATGGTTACGCGTCTGGGCATGAGCGAGGAGCTGGGCACGCAAGTGTTTGGCGAGGCGCAGCATCAGGTGTTCCTTGGTCGCGATTACGCCGATCACCAGGATTACTCCGAGGAGACGGCACGCCGCATCGATATCGAGGTTCAGCGCATCATGCGCGAAGCCCATCGTCGTGCGGTCGAGATCCTGGACGCCCGTCGCGATCAGCTCGATCTGATGGCGAAGGTGCTGCTTGAGCGCGAGACCGTCGAAGGCGACGCCGTGAACGCCCTGCTCGACAACGAGTGGAATGCCTACCTTGAGCGCGAGGGCGATATCCTGGCGGCCAAGGAGGAGCGCAATGCCAAGGCGGCCGGCATGCCGACCAAGAAGCGCGCGCCTCGTATGAGCGAGGAGGAGCTGGCGGCTGATGCCGCGGCCTTTGCGCAGGCGGCCATGCAGGAGGATGCCGAAGCCGCATCCGATAATGCTGACGATGACCATGCCGTCGTCGATGCCGATGCCGACTGTTGATTGGGGACAGACTTAAATGAGCGTTTTCACGCATTTAAGTCTGTCCCCAATCAACATTGCTGCGGCACTTTGCTCGGCTAAAGCGTACAATAGCGCCTATGCGAAAGGGGAACAGATGATCAACGAAACTATGTATGCTCGCGGTGCGGAAAGCTCCATCATCCGTGAGATTTTTAGCTATGGCCTTGAGCGCAAGGCGCAGATCGGTGCGGAAAACGTATTCGATTTTTCGCTGGGCAATCCGAGCGTTCCGGCACCCGCTGCTGTGGCGGAGTCCATTAAGAAGGCCCTGGAGCTGCCGAGCGACCAGCTGCACGGCTACACGCCCGCACCGGGCCTGCCGCAATGTCGTGCCGCTGTGGCCGAATCGCTCAACCGCCGCTTTGGCACGAGCTATGAGGGCAAAGACGTCTTTATGACGGTGGGTGCCGCGGCTTCGCTCACCTGCGCGCTCAACGCCGTTACGAATCCGGGCGACGAGGTTATTGTTATCGCCCCGTACTTTCCGGAGTATCGCGTTTGGATTGAGAAGGCCGGCTGCACGTGTGTCGAGGCGCTTGCCAACGAGGACACATTCCAGCTGAGCGTGGATAACGTATTCAAGGCGATCACCGACAAGACGGCAGCCGTCATTATCGACTCGCCCAACAATCCGACCGGTGCCGTATATACACGCGACACGCTGACGCGACTGGCCAATGTTCTGCGCGAGGTCAACGCCAAGCGCGATCCCGAGAACCCGATCACACTTATCTCGGATGAGCCGTATCGCGAGATTGTCTATGGCGCCGAGGTGCCTTGGGTACCTTCGATCTACGAGCACACCATCGTGTGCTACTCGTATTCCAAGTCGCTTTCGCTGCCGGGCGAGCGCGTGGGGTGGATCCTGGTTCCTAATACGAATCCTCAGGCAGCTCGTCTTATGCCCGCCGTTGCCGGTGCCGCCCGTACGTTGGGATTCGTGTGCGCGCCGGCGCTTTTCCAGCGCGTAATTATCGACTGCATCGATGAACCGAGCGACGTTGAGGCCTATGCTCGCAACCGCACGGCGCTCACCGAAGCCTTGGAGGACTACGGCTATACCTATGTTGAGCCGGACGGTGCTTTTTACCTGTGGGTGAAGGCTCTCGAGCCCGATGCGAATGCGTTTTGCGAACGCGCAAAGAAGTATGAGTTGCTTGCGGTTCCCTCGGACAGCTTTGGCATGCCGGGCTGGTTCCGCCTGGGTTATTGCGTGAGTTACGAAACGATTGTCAATTCGCTACCCGCTTGGAAACGGTTGGCGGACGAGTATCGTTAAAAGTAAAGCGCTCTGCCTGCAATGTTTTACGTGAAACGGGGTTTGGTGTTAAGCCGGACCCCGTTGTCACGGACGTTGTGTCGTTGGGATGGAGTGGTTTTACGACTATCGAAGGCTATGCGTACAATGAATATACGCGACGGCCATACCGGATAAGGAGACCCGATGCTCTACCTGCTTTCTTGTGACATTCATACCCACACGATGTTCTCTGCGCATGCATATTCGACCATTGAGGAGAATGTGTACTGGGCGGCAGAGCGTGGTCTGCAGGTACTCGGATCTGCCGACCATTTGAGCTCTATGGTTACGCCTTGCCCCAATGACCTGCGCAGTTTCCAGTTCTTTATTAACCAGGATATCTGGCCGCGCATTTGGAGCGGCGTGCTGGTACTTCGCGGCGCCGAGGCCGATATCGTTTCGCTGGACGGAAGCCTGTTTGGCGAGGACACTCCTGTCACGCTCGATATTGCCGGCGATTCGTACAGCCGCCAGCATTCACTGTTCGATTTGGTTACGCGTAATTTGGATTATTTGGTTGCAAGCGTGCATAATCCGCAGATTGCTGAGGGCGCGACGCTGGCCCAGACGACCGAGATGTATATCAATGCCCTGGAGCATCCCAAGGTGTTCATGCTGGGCCACACGGGGCGTTCGGGCGTGCCGTTCGATATCGACGAGGTACTGTTGGCAGCTAAGGCCAAGCACAAGATTATCGAGATCAACAACCATAGTCTTGAACACGGTGTCGACGCTGAGCATTGGGCCGTATGCCGCAAGATCGCCGAGCGCTGCGCCGAGCTGGGCGTGGGCATTGGCGTGTCGACCGATGCCCACATTGGCATGGCCATTGGCAAGCTCGATCACGCGCGCAAGATGCTCGACGAGATTCACTTCCCGCTGGATTTGATCGTGACGCGCGACCGCGAGACGCTGCTGCGCGAGATGGCGGCAGCCGGCGTGTGCGATCTGCGCAATGGGATGTAGCGGAGTTTATAAACCAAGCGAAGGGGGCGGCCCAGGCGGGTCGCCCCCTTTCTTGTCCCAAAAATATACTGAGGTTGGTTAGCGGCGTTCGAGGACCGCTACGGTTTCGGTGTGGTCGGTGTGAGGGAACATGTCGACGGGCGCGATCTTGAGCAGGCGATAGCCTCCGTCGAGGAGCTGATGCAGGTCGCGCTCTTGAGTCACGGGGTTGCAGCTGATATAGGTGATGCGGCGCGGCTTAAGTGCGCAGGCAGCTTCGAGGAACTCGGGGGTGGAGCCGGCACGCGGCGGGTCGATGGAAAGGACATCGATCCGCTCGTTGTTGTCGGCGGCATCTAGGATGTAATCGGTGGCGTCGTCGGCCATAAACCAAGCGCTGCGGGTGAGGCCGTTGAGCTCGGCATTACGACGTGCGTCGGCAATGCCCGCCGGGTTGCGCTCCACACCGAGCAGCATGATGCCGACCCCCTTGTTCTGGGCATCTTTAGCTGCGCAAAGACCGATGGTGCCGCTGCCGCAGTAAGCATCCATAAGCACATCGCCCTGGTGCAGATCCATGCCGTCGATAGCGAGCTGATAGAGCAGCTCGGTCTGCTGCGGATTGGTCTGATAGAACGCGGTGGGGGAGATATCGAATTTGCAACCGAGCAGCTGGTCGCGCATGCACTCGGCGCCATATACAATGCGGGTTTCCTCGCCGAGGATGGCGTTGCCGGTGCGTCCGTTGATGTTTTGGGCGACGGTGACGATGCGCGGATCGAGTGCGGCGACGGCCTCAAAGAAATCCTGTGCATGCGGCAGGTCGCGCTGGGCGGTCACGAGGGTGACCATGATTTGGTCGGTGCGCCAGCCGCAGCGAACGACGGCATAGCGAAGCAAGCCCAGATGCTTGTCCTCGTTAAAGGCGGGAATGCGCAGGCGCTCAGCCTCACGCGCGATGCCGTTGAGAATCTGACGGGCACCCGGCGCCTCGACGGGACATTCGGGAACAGCAACGATTCTGTGCGTGCCACGTTCAAAAAAGCCGCAGCGGACAGCGCCCTCTTTACCGGGGGCAAAGGGAGTGGCGGCCTTATGGCGAAACCCGCGCGGCGCAGGATATTTACCCGGGTCGCCCAGGGTGATGCCCATACCGCGAATGGGGTCGACGCTAATACCCTCGCGCTCGCAAAGAGCAGCAAAAAGCTCCTCCATAGCAGCCTGCTTGGCCGCCAGCTGCTTCTTATAAGGACGATTGAGCGCCGTGCACCCGCCGCAAGCTCTCATGATGGAACAGGGAGACTTGGGATCCACAGCCTTACGCGCAGACGGAACCGAGTTATTATGCGAGCGCTTGGAACGAGTCTGAGACGCCTTGTCCCCGCCTCGACGAGAGTCAGAACGCTTGGTCTTAGCCCTGCTCTTGGTCAATTTGCTTTTTGCAGCTTTAGAAGACTTGGATTTCGTAGAAGATTTCTCCTCCTTCGACCCCTCAGCCGCCTCGATCAAAGCACGACGAGCCTTACGCTCCGCACGAGATTCTGCCATCAATAACTCCACTAATTCATGAATTAAAGCTGCAAGTATTGTACCGTGCCAAGCCAGCAGACGATATACAAGCGGTTTATTCGTGTTAGTGATAAGCCCAACGACGGTTGCCCGCCGCGTGAGGGGTGTGGGGGTTAAGTTTATCGCGAGTTCCGCACGAACAGGAGGCCACTTAATGTGGCCTCCGTCGTGAGCAGGACTGTAGAGCAGGAAACTTAACCCCCACACCCCTCACGCGGCGGGCAAACTCGCCTTGTACTCTATCAAGGTAAAGTGTATGATTCTGAACGTTACAAGACTCACTTTACTTAACTAAAGTGCCACCAAGGGGGAATACCATGAATACCGATATGTCTCGTCGTCAGTTTGTTGGTCTAGCCGGCTCGTTTGCCATGGTGCTTGGCCTTGGTCTTGTCGGCTGCGGCGGCGGCGCCGGTAAGGGTTCCGCTGCTGGCTCTGCCACGGCCAAAGATGTGAAGGGCGCTGCGGAGTCCAACAAGCTCGTGGTGGGCTTTGACAAGTCCTATCCTCCGTACGGCTTTGTAGGCGATGACGGCGAGTACACGGGCTTTGACCTTGACCTTGCCAAGGCCGTTGCCGATAAGCAGGGCTGGGAGGTCAAATACGAGGCCATCGACTGGGACGCTAAAGACACGCTGCTCAACTCGGGCGCCATCAACTGCATCTGGAACGGCTTTACCATGGAGGGTCGCGAGGACGACTACACGTTCTCCGAGCCGTACATGCTCAACGAGCAGGTGCTGGTGGTAAAGAAGGATGCGGGCATCAAGGGTTGGGACGATCTTGCCGGCAAGACTGTGATTACCCAGACTGATTCCGCTGCGCAGGACGTGCTTGAGGGTGACCAGAAGGATCTGGCAGCGACGTTTGCCACGCTCGACACGATCGGCGAGTACAACACGGCCTTTATGCAGCTCGAGAGCGGCGCGGTCGATGCCGTGGCGTGCGATCTTTCGATTGCCCAGTATCAGCTTGCCGCCAAGCCCGATGCCTATACGCAGCTTGATGAGCCGCTGTCCAGCGAGCACTACGCCGTTGGCTTTAAGAAGGGCGACACCAAGTCGGCCGACGCCGTGACCGAGTCGCTCAAGGCACTCTATGAGGACGGCACGGTTAAGGACCTGTGCGACAAGTATGCGAGCTACGGCCTGTCCTTCGACAACTTGGTTCTCAAATAGCCACAGCACCCAACCTTGCGGCTCCAACCCTCCTCGCGTACCAAAGTACGCTTCGTCGGGCTTGTCGCTCGCAATCTTGGGCACTGTGCCTATTTGAGAATAAGATCAGCCGTTCTGTTGCTGCGAAGGAGAAGGTAGGTTGTCTATTCAGGTCATGATGCAGATGCTCGGCCAGGGATTCTTGGTCAGTTTGCAGTTGTTTGTGCTGACGCTGTTGGGGTCGATTCCGCTGGGAATCCCCGTGGCGTTTATGCGCATGAGCAAAATCGTGCCGCTTCGCTGGATTGCGCGCATCTACATTTCGATCATGCGCGGTACGCCGCTCATGCTGCAGATGTTTGCCATCTACTTTGCCCCGTATTACGTGTTTGGCATTTCGCTCACGCCCGATTCCAAGTGGACGGCGTGTGTCGTGGCGTTCATCATCAACTACGCCGGTTACTTTGCCGAGATCTATCGCTCGGGCCTGCAGTCCATTCCGCGCGGTCAATACGAGGCTGCCGAGGTGCTGGGCTACTCGCGCATGCAGACGTTTCTGTATATCGTGATGCCGCAGGTCGCCAAGCGTATTCTGCCTGCGATGGGCAACGAGATCATCACGCTGGTCAAGGATACGTCGCTGGCGTTTGCCATTGGCGTGGGTGAGATGTTCTCGACGGCCAAGGCGCTGGTCGCCTCGCAGGTGAGCATGGTGCCGTTTGCGATCGCGGCGTTGATCTACTGGGTCTTTAACTTTGTGGTCGAGATGCTGCTGGGCGCCGCCGAGAAAAAATTGGATTACTACCATGATTAATTCGGTAATGAATATATCGAACGCGCGTAAGGCGTTTGGCGGCAATGAGGTGCTCAAGGATATCTCGCTTGAGGTGAAGCGTGGCGAGGTCGTGGCGATTATCGGGCCTTCGGGTGGCGGCAAGTCCACGCTGCTGCGGTGTGCCACGCTGCTCGAGACACTCGACGGAGGCTCGCTCTCGTTTGGCGACCTTGCCGTTGCGACGGATGCGGGTTCGGGCGCGGTCTATGCGAAGGGCGATGTGCCCAAGCAGGCGCGCTCGCGATTCGGCCTGGTGTTCCAAAATTACAACCTGTTCCCGCACTATACGGTGATGAAAAACATCACCGATGCGCCGATTCGCGTGCTTAAGCGTCCGCGCGAGCTGGCGGAAGCCCGCGCTCACGAGCTGATTGCACAAATGGGGCTGACGGGCAACGAGAACAAGGTGCCGTGTGAGCTTTCGGGCGGTCAGCAACAGCGTGTGAGTATCGCCCGCGCCCTGGCGCTCGATCCGGAAATCTTATTCTTTGACGAGCCGACCTCGGCGCTCGATCCCGAGCTAACGGCCGAGGTGCTGCGTGTCATTAAAGACCTGGCGGCGCAGAATATGACGATGGTGATCGTGACCCATGCGATGCAGTTTGCGCGCGATGTTGCCGATCGCGTGGTCTTTATGGACGGAGGCCGCATTGTCGAGGAGGGCCCGGCCGAGCAGGTTATCGATCATCCGCGTGAGCAACGTACCCGTGAGTTCTTGAGTCGTATCGAGGGCTAAGCTCAGCTATGTATTGAGAAGAAGCCGCCGCGGGTCTTATGGACTGCGGCGGCTTTTATTTGTATCGATGGGGTTTAATAATCGCCTGGCATACTTGCTCTGTCCTCTCGCCGCCTGTATTCATACGTGCGCCGAAAGGTATGCATGGACAGCCGCCCGTGAGGGTAGGGTGGTGGCATAGGACATTTGGAGGGTGAGTCGGCTCGGCTGCCGACCATGCTGCTCCCGGGATGGCACCGACCGCGAACTCTCCCCGTTGGCGTCGCGCATTGCGCGCGGCCCTGCAAGGAGGTCATCATGGGTGCTCCCAAGACCGGTAACGTAAGGAACGTGGTGCTCGTAGGCCAAGGCGGGGTGGGCAAGACTTCACTCGCCGAGGCCATGCTCCACCTTTCCGGCAAGACCGCCCGCCTGGGCGGCCACGACGGCACCAAGCCCACGCTCGACTATGACCCCGAAGAGGTCAAGCGTGCATTTTCCATCTCGACGACCATCGCGCCGATCGACTGGAAGGGCGCGCGCATCAATGTGCTCGATGCCCCGTGCTACCCCGATTTTATCGGCGACGCCTTTGCCGCGATGAGCGTCTGCGAGACGGCTCTGTTTGTGGTCGACGCCGAGGCCGGCCCGCAGCCTACGACGGTTAAGCTCTGGTATGCCGCCGAGGACCTGCGCCTGGCGCGTGCGGTGTTCGTAAACCGCCTGTCGCGCTCCGAGGCCAGCTTTGCGACCACGATGGACCTGCTGCAAGAGCGCTTTGGCACGCGCCTGGGCGCCGTGACCCTTCCCTGGGGCGAGGGCGAGGACTTTGACGGCATCATCGACCTGGTGCGCATGAAGGCGCGCCATTGCAACGGCACCGAAGCCGTTGAGTCGGAGATTCCCGAGGAGTATCGTGCCCAGGCCGAGGAAGCCCATGACCATCTGTGCGAGCTGGTGGCCGAGGCTGACGATGAACTGATGATGAAGTACTTGGAAGGCGAGGAGACGCTGACGCAGGAGGAGCTTGAAGGCCTGCTGTCGAAGGCGATCGCCGAGCGCATCTTTGTGCCGGTCTTTGCGGGCGATTGCATTAAGGAGCAGGGCGTCAACTCGCTGATGGACGACATCGCCACATACTTCCCGGCGCCGACCGACTACGGCGAGATGCCGCTTATCGACGGCGATTCGCTCAAGATTTCAAGCGACGATGATCGTCCGGTGGCGTTTGTGTTTAAGACCCTGGCCGATCCGCAGCAGGGTCGCATCAGCTTTATTAAGGTGCTGACGGGTACGCTTGAGCCGGGCCTTGAGCTGGTCAACGCGCGCACGCGCAAGGGCGACCGTCTGGCTCACCTGTATGTGATGTGCGGCCGCGACATGACCGAGGTCGGTCACGCCTATGCCGGCGACATTATCGTGGCACCCAAGCTGGCGGCCGAGACGGGCGATACGCTCTCGATTACCGGCAAGGTCGAGGCTGCGGCGTTTAAGTTCCCCAACTCGCAGTACCGCATCGCCATCGAGGCCGAGAATCGCGGCGACGAAGAGAAGCTCTACACGTTTATCGAGAAGGCCTGCAAGGCCGATCCGACCATGAGCATCGATCGTGACGAGGAGACGGGCCAGACCATTATCTCCGCCGTTGGTGAGGCGCAGGTTTCGGTGCTGCTCAACCGTTTGGAGGATCGCACCAAGGTCGTGGCCAAGAGCGTGCCGATCCGCATTCCGTATCGCGAGACCATTCGCCGTACGGCAAGCGCGCAGGGCCGCCACAAGAAACAGACTGGCGGTGCCGGTCAGTATGGCGACTGCTGGCTGCGCGTTGAGCCGCTCATTGGGCCCGACGGCACGAGCGATGGCTATGAGTTTGTAGACGAGGTCGTGGGTGGCCGCATCCCGCGCTCGCTCATCCCCGCCGTGGACAAGGGTGTCCAGGAGACCATGAAGGACGGCATCATTGCCGGCTACCCGCTCACGGGCATTCGCGTGGCTGTGTACGACGGCTCGTATCACAGCGTCGACTCCAACGAGATGGCGTTCCGCGCGGCGGCTCGCATCGGCCTGCGCAAGGCGTGCGCCGATGCCGACCCGGTGGTGCTGGAGCCCATCGAGGAAATCACGGTGACTATTCCCGAAAGCTACGCCGGCGCTGTGATGGGCGACATCTCGGCATCGCGCGGTCGCGTGACGGGCATGGAGACCGATGAGCGCGGCGACACCGTGGTCATTGCCCAGGCGCCGCTGGCAGAGCTGACGGATTATTCGACGCGCCTGCGCTCTATCACGCGCGGCACGGGTGACTTTACCATGAAGCCCGCGGGCTACGAACAGGTGCCTTATGACGTTCAGGCCAAGCTGGTCGAGCGCTATGAGGAAGGCCGCGCCAAGTAGCGTGTGATTTTGCCTGCAATATAGGTGCTGACGAAAAGGCCGCCCTGGGTAACCGGGGCGGCCTTATTCGATCCCTTGAGGACGGAGGAAAACGGATCATTTTTTGGGTTACGGGCGGCGCGGTCGGCACTAGTCTCCGGATGCCTGGTTGCGGCCGGTGGCGTAGTCGATCTGCACGTGCGGCTGCAGGTTGTAGCAGTATACGTGGAAGCAGAGGGTCTTGCCGTGGTCCTCGACCGATTGCGCCTCAAGGCGCACACCGCGGCAGACAAGTTCCTCTTCGTTATACATGGGCGTGACACGATAGAGCACGTGGTTGCCCGTATCGCGAATATAGTTGAGAATCTGCTCTTCAAACGGTAGCATGCCCGTCTCGTTGAGATAACGCGTGCCGGTGAGGAGATTTTTGCGGTTGGCGTTTTCGCCGCAGAGCGACCAGGCGATAAGGTGGCAGCGATTGTAGAGGCTCTGGCCCGGAATAAAGTCGTAGCGCTGCTGGTGCCAACCGGCAGGATGGATGCGCGAGATATCGCCGCGTTTTCCCTGTCCGAGCGACTCGGGGCCTACGCAGGCGAGCGCCTTGCGAGTGCGGCCCAGGCTGTCGAGCTTGGAGAATTTCTTAAAGCAGCCCTCTTCGGTGGCGCGATCGTATTCATCGAGTGTGAATGATGGCGTGCCGAGCGGGTGCGTGCTGCCGGCGCGAAGGGCAACGTAGGGGTTGCCGGCGTAGTCGGGAATGCTGCTGAGATAAACACCGCGGGCGCGGTCGAGATCGGGGTTTTCGACTTCGTCGATGGGGGTGGCGGCGCTGTTTGCGGAAGCGTCGTCACCGGTGCCGGTTGCGGCGGATTCAGAGCCATCGCCAGCGTCTTGGCTATTTTGAGAGTCCGAGGAGCTTGCTGTTCCCGATTCGAGCCGGGCAACCAGGTCTGCCTCGTCGTCGGTGCGGCTGGGACTCTCGTTTTGTTTTTCGGCCAGAGCCGCTGCCTGCTCATCGCTTTGCGGCGACAACAGTTTGGGCGCTCCGTCGAGCGATCCCGTAAACAGCGCAAACCCCAACGCCAGGGCGGTGCCGATGGAAAGTACTTGCTTGTAGGCGGGCTTGTGCGACATTGAGGCTCCTGGATGGACGGTTGGGAATCTACCAGTCTAGCAGGAGCCGGCAGGGGCCGTTCTGTCGAACAAATACTCAAGATTTTGGGGCAAACGCTGCTGGTTCATTTGCCTCATATGGAGCTGCAGCGGTTATGCATGTGGGGCTATTCGGAGTTTCCCCAGATAAAACCTACCAAAATAAACCTGTCCCTTTTTGGCAGGCTAATCGTGAGTTATTTCACCGCAACTTAGGGTACGGTTAGGAAGTGTGCACCTTAAAGAGTGGAGCCCTTGATTAGAGAGATTACGCTCGTCTCTCTAAATGTCTCTCTAAAGAGAAAGCCAGTTAAAGAGATAACATTAGGCAATCTAACAGTGAATTCGATACATCTCTCTAAATGTCTCTCTATAATAAGGTGCTTATCTCTCTAAAGTTAGAGAGATATACTATACTTTAGAGAGATAAATCTATCGTTTTAGAGAGACGGAATGCCAATGCTGCTGGATGAACCTCTTGGCCTTATTGTTGAGCGCCTTCGCAGGCGGGGGACTGATGACGCATCGGTAGAAGTTAAAGCCTGCACGAATAAATTGAGCGCAGACGTATGGGAGACAGTGAGCGCTTTTGCGAACACTGCAGGTGGGCTCATTATTTTGGGCCTGAACGAGGCCGAAGGATTTGTTCCTTCGGCTAACTTTGCTATCGATAGGGTGCGCGATCAGTTTGTTTCGGGTATCGGAGACGGAGGCTCAGCGGCAGTGGTGGCCCATGCGCCGCGGTACGAGCTTGATCGAGGCGAGGTCGACGGGCTCCAGGTGCTTCTGGTGCGCATCTTTGAACTTGAGCTTAAAGCGAAGCCTTGCTATATCGGCGCGCGCGGCGTGCAGAACGGTAGCTACAAGCGCGTGGATGATAAAGATATCAAGATGTCACCCGCTGAGCTATATGAGCTGCAGAGTGCGTTGCTTCCGAGCGATGCAGACGGCACGGTGGTTTCGGAGGCAACGGTCGAGGATTTGGATCCAGATGTCGTGCGGTCTATTATCGCAAATCGCCGGCTGCAGACCCCGCGCGTTTTGCGCGGGGCCGATACGCTGGAAAAGCAGCTGGTCAGACTCAATATCACTACAAAGGATGGTGCCGTGAAGCTCGCGGGGCTTCTGTCGGCGGGAATTTACCCCCAGCAGTTCTATCCAAAACTGATGATCGATGTCGCCGTTCATTCCGATATGGAAAAATCTGCACCCGGGCAACCCCGGTTTATTGACCGCCAGTTGTGCGATGGCCCGATTCCGGCTTGCATCGAAGATGCCCTTGCCGCGATTGGACGAAACTTGCGCAAAGCGACGATAGTGCAAGGCGCTGGCAGAAGGGAGGATTGGGAAGTTCCCCAGGAGGTTTTGCGCGAGGCCTTGGCAAATGCCTGCATCCATCGAGAATATTCGCCCATGTTTGTGGGGCAGGCCGTGAGTGTCGATATCTATCCAGACAGAATAGAGATCAAAAACCCCGGTGGGCTTTGGGGCGGAAAGACGGTGGACAATCTTGCAGACGGGGAATCGCGCTGCCGAAACCCAAAGCTCATGAGCCTAATGGGGGCGACGCCGTTAGAGCATGCCGAGGGGGCCGTTGCAGAAAGCCAGGGATCTGGTATCCCGGCTATGATTCGCGAGATGGAGTCTCGTTCGCTTGGAAGGCCGAAATTTATCGCTAAGGCTGATTCGTTTACGGTGCTGCTTTCCCGGCACGGGGCGGAGCTTGCTGAAAACCGCACGTGGATTCAGAGCCATGTGGGCACCGAGCTGACGGATCGCGAGGAAACATTGCTCATGTTTATGCGGGAGCATGGGTGCGTATGCGATGTTCAAAAAATACGAGAGGCCCTGAAGTGGGATTCGGATGACATTCGCCTGATCTGCGGGGACCTTGTGGATAAACATGTCCTG
The DNA here is from genome assembly GCA_019413955.1 of Collinsella sp. Classification (GTDB taxonomy): domain Bacteria; phylum Actinomycetota; class Coriobacteriia; order Coriobacteriales; family Coriobacteriaceae; genus Collinsella. The sequence goes on along the minus strand of DXMX01000002.1, from coordinate 66,480 downwards.
TCAAAATGTGGCAAAGACACGTTTGAGATTATCGATATGAGCAGAGAACCGTCAGCTTCGACGGCGGATAGGATCCTGGAGGCTCTCAGCGCCGAAGTGGATATGACGGCGCGAGAAATAGCGGTTGCATCGGGGGTCAAAATTTCGTCCGTCCGCTACCATCTGCCAAAAATGGCGGATAAAGGGCTCATCGAAGTAATGGGTTCATCGACGAGCCGCAACCGCCGCTATCGGAAGAAGTAGATGCAGCCGAATTGCCCCTCTATCGTCTCTCGAAGTTTGATGGGTGCTAGAGGGGCGACTGCCTCGCGATATTTTCCCAAGATAAAACCTGCCAAAACAAACCTGTCCCTTATTGGCGGGTCAGTTAACGCAGTGCAGGTTGAGCATATGCGAGCGAGCGGTCTCCGGGTGCGGTAAGGTGACGCGAAACAAGCGGGCGCTGACCTTTTGGTCGCGCCCTTGAAGTTGAACGTCAGATTGCCGTGTCCGGAGCCCGCGCAGCGCCGAGCAGTTACGCCGTTTGTAAAACGGCGTAACCTAAAGGTTCATGTTGCCGTGAATGTAGGGGGTGACCTCGGGGGAGATATGGTCGCAGCCCAGCTCGCGCAGCGCGGACTCGATGGCGGCGGGCAGCAGGGTCTTGCCCTTGTCGTCGACGGCGGCACCGCCGAGGGTGGCAATCTTGGCGACATCTGCAGGTGCGGCCTCGATATGCATGCAGCCGCCGACCAAGCGCGCGCGTACCTGTGCCAGATCAAGATCGTGCAGGTAATCCTCGCAGGCGCGGATTAAATCGACTTTCTCGCGCGTAAGCTCCTCGCCCGTGGGGACGCGGGTGGCAAGACATGCTCCCGCCGGTAGGTTCCAAACGGGATAGCCCCATGCGCGCAGCAGCTCGCGCTCTTCGTCCTTGGTAAAGCCGACCTCCATAAGGGGTGAGCGTACGCCGAGCTCTTCTGCCGCGCGCATGCCGGGGCGGTAGTCACCGCGATCGCTTGCATTGCTGCCATCGATGACGGTGGGAAAGCCGAGCGACTTGGCGTGGTTGACGATGGCGGTAAAGCCGGCGTGCTTGCAGTGGTAGCAGCGATTAGCATCGTTGCAGGCTACTTGGGGGAGCTGCAGCTGATCCACCGAAAGATTGAGCACGGGGAGCTTAAAATGCGGCCCCTCATTGGCCTGCCCATCAACGGACTGCTCAAACGAAGCCTGCTCGGGCGTGCCGATGAGCGGCGTGGTGAGATGGACGAGAAGAGTATTGGTAGACATGACGCGGGCGCATACGGCGGCCAAAAAGCTGCTGTCAACGCCGCCGGAAAACCCGATAGCCACGCGCCCGTATGCCAAAAGCAGCTGCTCGAGCGCCGATAGCTTGTCTTGAAGCTCCTCTGCGGGTGCCGTGGTGTCTAAAATCATGAAACGTTCCTTATCGTTGAGTACTCGATCGAAAACTATAATCCTAATGCGTTACTTGCCATAAGACTTCTATCTGTGTAACGAAAGTGCAATATAGTATATACGTTATATACAAGTTGCCAAATGCGGTAGAGTTGCAGCAACGCGACAGCGAGAGTCGATGGGGGACCGATATGATCAAGGCTGTTATTTTTGACATGGATGGAATGCTGGTCGATACCGAGCGTTTGGGGATTAAGGCCTGGAAGGCAGGCGCCGCTGAGCTGGGGCTCGCGATTGATGAAGCGCTGATCCATCAGTTTATCGGCCGCACGCTGCCCGATGTTATGGACATCCTCGATAAGCATTATGGCAGCCACGAAACCACCGAGGCGATCTATCGTCGCCACAAGGAGATTCGCGACGAGATGGTCAAGACCGAACTGGAACTTAAGGCCGGCGCCGCCGAGTGCCTAGACGAGCTGCTAGCTGCGGGCTATCACGTGGGCCTAGCGACGTCGTCGCGCCTCGTTACGGCCGAGCGCAACCTTAAGATGGTCGGTCTTTTTGACAAGTTTGAAACGGTAACGTGTGGCGAGGACGTCGTGCACGGCAAGCCCGACCCCGAGATGTATCTGCTCGCCTGCGAGCGTGCGGGCTTTGCCCCCGAGGAGTGCGCCGTGGTCGAGGATTCGCGCAATGGTTGCGTCTCGGGCATCACGGCCGGCTGCCACGTCTTTGCCGTCCCCGATATTGTGCCGCTGCCGCAGGACGTGGTGGATGGCTGCGAGGCCGTGCTCGATACGTTGTTCGACCTGGCGGCGGCAATCAAGACTGTGCGCTAGAAAATTGCGGCGTTGAAACGAGCGATTGCTCACGTTTGCGCTTAAGCAAAAGGGGTCCGGCAATGGTCGGGCCCCTTTTGCTTAAGCGACGACTTAGCATACTCGCGGGCGTGCTATAGATACGCACCGAGGTTGATGGCCGTGGCGTCGGTCTGGCTGCTTGCCTGGGTGCTGGCGCGTTCCAGTAGGAACGGACGTACCAGTTCTTGGCGGTTGATATCCTCGGCGGCGACTGCGGTGACGGTACGCACTGCGGAGCCGACACGGATATGCTTGATCTTTGCCGGGGCCTTGTTCTCGATTTGCTCCATCAGCAGTTGGACACCCTTGCGGCCAATCTCGTAGCCCGGGGGCGCTACCGTAGTGAGCGGGACCGATCCGCTCCAAGCGAGCGGGTTGCCGTCGCATCCGGCCACGCGTACTTGCCCGGGGACAGAGATGCCCTTGTCGACCAGTGCCGAAACGACACCCGAGGCCAACACATCGGTCAGGCCGACGACAAAATCGGGACGTTCGTCCGCGGGGCGCTCGGCGATTTGGGCACCGATGCCGTAGCCGTCGGCAGCGGTATTCCATTCGCCGGCGTCGATGACTTCGATCTTGATATCGGGGTGCAGGGCGAGCGCCTTATGAATGCCAAGGACGCGCAGGGTGAGTTGCATAAATGCTGCTCGGCCGACGACGACAATATGGTGCGCGCCGCGGGCGATGGCAAGTTCGGCAATGATGCGACCCTGGGCCTCATTGTCGGCCGCTACGTAGTAGCCGGGCTCGGAGCAATGGATGTCCAGATGGACGATCGGCACGGGCATCTTGGTCATGGCGGGGTGCCAGTCGGGGGATGCCATGGGCTGAACCATGACGCCGGACATCTGGGTGCCCATAAAGTAGCGCAGGTAATGGTCCTCGAGAATATCGTCGTTATCGGCGTTGGCGATGAGCAAGTCGTAGCCGTGCTTGCGGGCCTCGTTGTGGGCGCCGCTGGCGATTTGGAGCGAAAAGCCGTGATCGAGACGGGGGAGCACCAGGCCAAAGGACTTGGTGGCGCCGCCCGCGAGCTGACGGGCGCTTTGGTTGGGCAGGTAGCCAAGGCGACTGATGGTCTCGTTGATGAGCTTGAGGGTCTCGGGGCGCAACTTTTCGGGATGGTTGAGCGCGTTGGAAACCGTGCCCAGCGAAACCCCGGCCTCGCGCGCGACGTCGCTGATTTTTACCTTTGCCATAGCGGCCCCTTTGATGCGTTTCAAGTACAAGCCAGATTGTAGCATCCCAAACCTACCAAAGAGGGATAGGTTTATTTTGGCAGGTTTTATCTGGGGAAACGCTGTTGCCAGCTCAAACCACCACGAAGGGGACAGGTGCTTTTGTGGTGGTTTGGACCGGCTGGACGTGTGTGCATCGGGTGGTATCTAAGTTGAGATACCACTTCTGGTATATCAGCTTGCGTTTGCGTGAGTACAATACTCGAACGTTATACGTCTCAGCGCCCCCTGTGCGTGGACGTCTTGCAGTCACGCGAACGAAGGGATTTATCCTATGTGCGGAATCGTCGGCTACACCGGCTCTGATATTGCAAAGAACATCCTGGTCACGGGCCTCAAGCGTATGGAGTATCGCGGCTATGACTCCTCGGGCGTCGCGCTCGAGGTGGGCGAGGGCGCCGCGGCGCACCTCGACGTCATCCGCCGCGTGGGCAAGGTCGCGGGCCTGGAGAGCGAGCTTTCCAACATCGACAGCGACGCTACCTGCGGTATCGGCCACACTCGTTGGGCCACCCACGGCAAGCCCTCCGTCGTTAACGCTCACCCCCACACCAGCTGCGACGGTCGTATCGCCATCGTCCACAACGGCATCATCGAGAACTTCGCCGAGCTGCGCGAAGAGCTGGAGGGTCGCGGCCACCACTTTAAGAGCGAGACCGATACCGAGGTCTTCGCGCATCTGATCGAAGAGGCTTATGCCGAGACGCACGACCTGATGGCCTCCGTGCGCGAGGCGTGCACCCACGTGGTCGGTGCCTATGGTCTGGCCGCCGTGTGCGCTGACGAGCCCGGCGTGATCGCCGTGGCCCGCAAGGATTCCCCGATCGTGGTCGGCGCGGGCGAGACCGGCTCCTATGTTGCTTCCGATGTCATCGCGCTTATCGACGCCACCCGCGATGTCGTGGTGCTCGAGGACGGTCAGTTTGCCAAGCTCACGCCCGCAGGCGTCGAGTACACCGACGAGGCCGGCAACGTTATCGAGCCCAAGATCACCCACATCGACTGGGACCTGGACATGGCAGAAAAGGGCGGTTATCCCGACTTTATGCTCAAGGAGATCCACGAGCAGCCGCGCGTCGTGCGCGACACGCTGGTTGGTCGTATGACGCCGTCCGGCGAGCTCGACATCGACGAGCTGGGCCTTTCGCTCGAGGAACTCAACGACATCGACCGCGTCTACGTGATCGCTTGCGGCACCAGCTATCACGCTGGCCTCATTGCCAAGAATCTCATTGAGGGCTGGGCTCGCATCCCCACCGAGGTGGAGGCGGCCAGCGAGTTCCGCTATCGCAACCCCATCATCACGCCGACGACGCTCGTCGTGGCTGTGTCCCAGTCGGGCGAGACGGCCGACACTCTCGCCGCCATCCGCGACGCGCGCATCAAGGGCGCCAAGGTCTTCGGCATCACCAACGTGGTGGGCAGCCCCGTGGCGCGTGAGAGCGACGGCGTCATCTACACCAAGGCCAACAAGGAGATCGCGGTCGCCTCGACCAAGAGCTTCATCGGCCAGGTTGTGAGCCTGACGCTGCTGGCCCTGCTGCTGGCGCAGGTCAAGTACCGCCTGACCACCAAACAGGCACGCATGCTGTTCCGCGAGCTTTCCGATACTGCCGAGCAGATCCAGTGGATTTTGGACACGCAGACCGATGCCGTGCATGAGGCTGCCCTGCTGTGCAAGGATGCGCAGTCGGCGCTGTTCGTGGGCCGCGGCATGGGTGCCGCTATTTCCTACGAGGGTGCGCTCAAGCTCAAGGAGGTCAGCTACCTGCACGCCGAGGCCTACGCCGCTGGCGAGATGAAGCACGGCCCCATTGCCCTGATCGACCCGGGCTTCCCTGTCATCGCTGTGGCCACCAAGAGTGCCACCTACGACAAGACCGTGTCGAACCTTATGGAGTGCAAGGCGCGCGGTGCCAAGGTCATCGTCGTTGCCACTGAGGGCGACGAGGAGATCAACAAGATCGCCGACTGCATCATCCGCGTGCCGGCAGTCCGCGACGTGTTCAGCCCCATCACGGCGAGCGTTCCTCTGCAGCTGCTCGCACGCGAGGTCGCCATCCTGCGCGGCTGCGACGTCGACCAGCCCCGCAACCTGGCGAAAAGCGTTACTGTCGAGTAATTGTTGTTCCGCCGTTCTGCCGAACGGCGGACCGGTCGACGCTGCGCGAGCCGCATTCACGCCAATCTGACGTTCAATTTCGAGGGCGCGACCAGAAGGTCAGCGCCCTCTCATTTCACGTCACCTTGGCGCAAATGCGGCTCGCTCACTGTTGACGACTGACATCGAGTGCTCTGTTGTCGAAACGCGCCAACAACAAGGCCCGGCTCCGTTGTGGCGGAGTCGGGCCTTGTTGCATTTGCCCAGATAAAACCTGCCAAAATAAACCTGTCCCTTTTTGGCAGGTTAGCGGAGCTTGCTGGTCTCGAAGTACTCGGGGAACTGGTCCAGAACCTCGGTCTGGTTGCGGAACATCATGTGCAGGTGCTTGCTGACCAAAAAGCTCGCTTCGATGGGGTCGCGACCGGCGATAGCGCGGCGAATCTGCTTGTGCTCGTTCACGATGTCCTGATTGTCGAGAACCTGCGTGGCAGCGCGCAGCCAGCGGAAGCGCTCCAGGTCGGCATTGGTCTCTTCGAGCCATGACCACACGGTGCTGCGACATGCGATGCTAAAAATCATGTGATGCATGAGGTTGTCGCTCAAAAAGAAGCCGATGCGATCCTCTTCGGCCATGGCCTTTTCCTGCAGCACGATGGCGCGGTCGAGCTGCTCGATGCCAGCCGACGTGGCGCGCGCGCAGCACTCCACGATCACCTGCTTTTCCAGATGCTCGCGGATGTAACAGGCACTCTCGGCAAGGGTGAGGTTGATGGGCGAGACGTAGGTACCGCTCTGGGGCACGGTGCGCACCAGGCCTTCCTGCGCCAAACGAACCAAAGCCTCGCGCACAGGGGTGCGCCCCATATCTAGGTCGTCGCAAAGTTGCTTGACGCCCAGCTTTTCGCCCGGCTTGTAATCCAGGTAGACGATTTTGCGTCGAATGGTGTGGTAGGACTGGTCCTGTAGGCTCGTTTCCTGCTCGCCGACGTGCATCGATTCTTCCATAGCGCCTCGCAACTGTTCTATCAAACTCATATGTCAGTTGTTAATTATGCCGCGAGTCAGCTCTCCGCGGTGGGTAATTCGGCTGTTGCCTGAGAACTATTGCGGCATCTTAGTCTGTGTTTGCGCAAGGCTGCGCTCAATGTTGCCGTATCATAAGCCGTCGCAAACGTGAAATAGAAAGAAGGAGTCCCATATGCAACTGGCAAATATCGTACGCGAGCGCTGGAAAGGCGTCTTGTTCTGCCTAATCATCGCCATTCCCGCGACGTTGCTCGGCAAACAAATTGAGGTGGTCGGCGGTCCGGTATTTGCCATCCTCTTTGGCATGGTCCTGGCGCTCGTCTTTCCCAAGAATCGTCGCGAACAGCTCGCCGCTGGCGTCACCTATACGTCCAAAAAAGTCTTGCAGTACGCGGTTATCCTGCTTGGCTTTGGCATGAACCTCTCCCAGATTCTGTCCAAGGGCGCCCAGTCGCTGCCGATTATCGTGGCGACAATCTCGACCTCGCTTGTCATCGCCTTTGTGCTCTGCCACGTTATGAACGTGCCGGGTAAGATCGCGACGCTTGTGGGCGTGGGTTCGTCGATTTGCGGCGGTTCTGCCATCGCCGCGACCGCACCTGTCATCGATGCCGACGATCGCGAGATTGCCCAGGCTATTTCGGTCATCTTCCTGTTTAACGTTATCGCGGCGCTCGTGTTTCCGACGCTCGGCGGCATGCTCGGGCTGACCAATGAGGGCTTTGGCCTGTTTGCCGGTACCGCCATCAACGACACCTCGTCGGTAACGGCTGCGGCGAGCGCCTGGGACAGCATGCATCCCGGCGCCAATGTGCTCGAGAGCGCCACGGTGGTCAAGCTCACCAGGACGCTGGCCATTATTCCCATCACGTTGGTCCTCGCATGCTGGCAGATGCATCTGGCCCGCAAGGCCGGCGGCGACGCTAAGAGCACGTTCTCGCTTAAACGCGCGTTTCCCATGTTCGTGCTGTTCTTTGTGCTGGCGAGCGTGATCACCACGGTGCTTCAGCTTCCCGCGTCCTTTACGGCGCCCATCAAGGAGCTGTCGAAGTTCTTTATCGTGATGGCCATGGCGGCTATTGGTTTTAATACCGATATCGTCGAGCTGGTCAAAAAGGGCGGCAAGCCCATCGCGCTGGGCTTTTGCTGCTGGATTGGCATTGCGTGCATGAGTTTGGGAATGCAACACGTACTGGGAATCTGGTAGAGAAGTAGCTTGTTTGCGTGCTGCGTGCTGGTGAGCGCATTCTCACGGTGGAGCGATAGGAGCTCTTGCGGGTATGGCTTGTCCGCAGGTTTATAAGTCCCGAAGAGCTCTTATCGCCCCGCCAGGATGGCGATGCGGGGCAACACCTATACTCGCAGGACGGCGCTTTCTGCCCTATAGTGTTTGGTGAGCAATATCGTTCAATTTTGAAACACTCGGTCGTGCGACCGTCGGCGGTTGCACGTCGCTGCGGACAGGGGCAAATAATGGATAGCGATGCCAAGCTGAACATCTTGACCGAGGCCCTGGCTGCTGCCGGGGCCTCGGCATTGGCAATCGATGCGCGTGGGGACGTCGCGATCTCGACCATGAATGACGCGGCGCACGAGCGGGATGTGGCGGCTTTTGTCGCTGAGCGCCTCGACCGTATAGGAGACGGCGCGCGTCTGGTTATGGGGCGTGCGGGTGCGCGCCTGAGCCTGACCGTTCGCCCCACCGACAAAGAGGGCGGGGGCCTTTGGGTCGTCGTGGTCCGCGAGGTGCGCGGTGCCGCGGTGCATGCGGGTATCGAGTGGCTCAACGCCGACGAAGTTGAGGCCCGCTACGAATCGAGCGCGTACGGCATCGTTGAGGGGGCGGCCTCGGTGGCTGCGCCGGTTGCAGAGAGTTACGCGCGCGGTGTGCCCCTTATGCTCGAGGGCGAGCTGGGAGCGGGTCAGGTCGAGATCGCCAGGCGCCTCTATCTGGACGGTCCTTTTGCCGGTCAGCCCTTTGTTTCCGTTGCGCTCGATGAGCTCACCGAGCGCGGTTGGCGCCATGTGCTCAAAAGCGCCGAATCGCCGTTGTTCCAAACGGGGCTGACCCTTTGCATTGAGGGCTGGAACGCGGTTGGCCCCCAGCGCCTCCGCGAGCTGGTCTCCACGATGACCGACACCGCGTTGGCGACGCGCTGCCATGTGGTGCTGACAGCGAATGACATGCCGGGCGGCGGCGAAAGTGATCAAGCCGCGTTTGTGACCGAGCGCTTCGCCTGCGCGGTGAGCGTGGCGCCGGCAATCGCCGAGCAGGGAGCCGCGTCGACGAAGGTTGCGCGCTATTTGGAATATCTCGCTGATGCATTTGAGACGGCAGCACCCACGCTGTCTGCCGCGGCGACGAAGACGCTCGATGCTTACCGCTGGCCGCGCAATTATCTGCAGCTCCGCGAGGTCTCGGAACGACTGTATATATTGGCGGGGACGGGCACGGTGGACCGAGCTGTGGCGGAGGAAGTGCTCGCCCAAGAGGACGTGATTAAGACCGCAACCTTTGGCGCCCCGACGCTCGAAAGTGACCTGTATATCCTGCGACCGCTGGCCGATACCGAGCGAGATATCGCGCATCTGGTTGTAGACCATCTCCACGGCAACCGAACCCGTGCGGCGGAGGTGCTGGGCATAAGCCGTACAACGCTGTGGCGCTTGCTGAAGGACGATGACCGTTGAGCGAGGCGCCCGTGACCGCGCGCGACGCGTGTGCTACAGTCCAAAGCGTTATTGTTTCGATTTGGTTACGGCGTGCGAGGGCATATGGCTGAGACTTCAAAACCGAGCCGCAGAAGGCGGAGCGCCGCGCCGGTTAACCGACGCACGACATCGGTGACGTGGGGCAAACACGCCTCGGGGTTTGATGGCTCGTTCAAGCGCACTAAATACGGCTATCCTTCGGCAAGCGCCCGCTTGGCAATGCAGGCAGAGTCCTCGCTGTGGGGCCGCAAACGCGTGGTGGGCTCAAAGCTCAAGCACGACGGAACGCTCGGCTACATCAGCCGCGGGGCGGCTCGCCGCAGCGGGCTCAATCCCGCCGGCTGGCATCGCTACGTGCCGATCGTGGCCGCCGTTGCAGTGATCGTCATCGCGCTCGCTGCGCTCGGATATGCCGGCGGTGGCGCCAACTTGGACGCAATGTTTAAATCGCCCGAGCTCGCGCATGTAGGTACAGAAGTTGTCGAGGGCGCTCAGGCCCAGACGAGCGTCGCGCCCCAGCGCGGTATCGTTGCGGCGGCCTCCACCATCGCCGATGTGCAAAAGGACGAAGACAAGCAAGGCGACGACGTCGAAACGGCCCAGACGAACGAAACGACGACAACTCAAATATCAACATAGCTTGCCGGCAGAAGGGGACGTTCCTTTTCTGCCGGCAGTTTGGGACACTCCTGCGCTACTTGACGTACACCACGTTGTCGCGGCGGGGTTTGGGCTCGGGTAGCGTGTCCTCGGCGTAGCCAAGAATGCAGTTACCGACACCGCGCAGGCTGCCGTCGGCGGGCAGGCCCCAGCTGGCCAGCAGCTCCAGGCCCTCGGGCGAGTCAAAGACCTCATGCGCGCGGTGAATCCAGCACGAATCGACACCCAGTGCATAGGCGGCGTTGAGCAAGTTGCCCATGGCGAGCGAGCCGTCTTCCAGATGTGTGGGCACGCTGCGGTCAACCAGCACCACCACAACGGTCTTGGCGCCATAGAAGGGGTCGCTGTTGCTGTCCATGACCTGGGCGTTGAGCTGTGAGAGACGCTCGACGGTCGCGGGGTCGGTGACGGCGACAAACGTCACCGGCTGGCGGCCCATGCCGCTCGGTGCATATTGGCCGGCTTCGATAATCCGTGCAAGCTTTTCGGCCTCGACGGGACGATTGCTGTATTTGCGGCAGCTGCGGCGGTGAATGAGTGTTTCGATAGTCTCCATGGTGTCTCCTTGCGGTGGCGTTGCAGATGCCCCGTTCATACCCGTCGGGCTTAAACGATAGACGGTCAATTGCCCGGCCAAAAGGATGGATTCCAATTGGGAAAGTAGGTTTGCATAAAAGTACCTTCAGAATGTGACAAACAAATGGGATGGTTAAACGTTTTATCCCGTCTACCCTGCGGTTTTTTACCACTTGCCTAAATGACGAACGCATAACCTCTGATAAAGGTTTTACTAAAGGAGTACCAACGTTTATCAATGCGCCGTGGTGGCGCCGGGCCAGGAGGTAACATCATGTTCCAGGCTGGAGATGTCGTCGAGACCGATTTCGAAGGATTTCTGAAGCTGCTGCGTTCCAAGACGCGCGCTTTCGTGTCGATCAACGATCACGAGTACTACATCACGCACACCGATGGCTATTGGCGTGTTCAGGATTGCGAGGCCCTCAACGACAAGGGCCACTTTACTGGCTGCTCCGAGCTGGTCAACACGGTCTGCGAGGTTGTCGAGCTGCCGTGGATTGCCGGCAAGAGCCTGCATGACAGCTTCTCGGGCGCTACGGTCTATGAGGCCGTCGCCGCTTAACAGGCAATAAAACTCGATTTTCACGTGACCGCTGGCGTCGCCCCCGCGCCGGCGGTCTTTTTCTGTCGATAGGCCATAAAAATGCACGCATTTGCGGAGAGCCTGTTGACGATAGTCAAAACTCGGACTAATCTAGAGACACAAAATTGGTCAAAAATCGGACAATCGAATGGTGGGATAGATGAATAGTGCGGTTGCGTTGGTCGACTTCGACCGATTGCTCAATGGACTCGACCATATCTATTCGGAGTTCTCGCGCGCCTGCGGCCTTTCGGACTGCGCTTACTGGATGCTCGTCGATACCAGCACGGTGGGCGGCAGTATTGCCGTAAGCCGTCTGACAAGCGAATGGTTCTACAGCAAGCAGACCATCAACTCGGCAATTAAAACCTTGACGGCGCGGGGCTTCGCAACGTTGGAGTTTGCCGAAGGCAGTCGTAAGAACAAGGTTGTGAGCCTGACCGAAGAGGGCAGGCGATTTGCCGAGCGTTATGCGCTGCCGGCACTCAAGGCCGAGCAGCGAGCCTTTGGCGCGCTTGAGCCATGTGAGCAGCGCGAGATTATACGCTTGATCGGCAAATTCTCTCAGGTGCTCGGCGATGAGTGCGATGCCTTTAAGCAGCATATCGCTGCCGAGAGCCAAGCCGAGAATCAAGGTGAGGGGGAGTCGTGCGACTGTTAATGAGGTTTCTAAAGCCATATCGAGGGCTTGTCGCAGTGACGCTGCTGGTGCTGCTGGTGGATAACGTCGGTACGCTGTTGGTTCCCACGATGCTGGCGAACATGGTCAACACCGGTATTACCACGGGCGATGTCGACTACATTTTACGCAACGGCCTATACATGTTTATCGCGACCAGCATGGCTAGCGGCGGCACGGTGCTGGGCTGCTATCTTTCGGCGCGCCTGGCCGCCAACGTGGCTTGCGATATCCGCAATGCCGTGTACGACAAATCGCTCGAGCTGTCCGCCAGCGACTTTGAGCGCTTTGGCACGGGTTCGATGATCACACGCTCGCTCAACGACATCAACGTGATTCAGCAAGCTGTCCTTCAGACGATTCAGCTGGTGTTGCCGGTGCCATTCTTGGCCGTGGCAGGCATCATTTTTGCTTGGTTCATCGATCCCGCCATGGGCACGCTGCTGGGCGTGGTGGTTGCGATCGTGCTGGTGGCGGCGGTCTTTACGGTGGCTAACGCCGCGCCGATTTTTATGCGCCTGCAGAGCTTTATCGACCGCATGAACGTGGTGCTGCGCGAGAACATCGTGGGCGTGCGCGTCATCCGCGCATTTAACAAGGAGCGCCACGAGGAGCAGCGCCTGGATGAGGTGTTTAGCGATTACGCGGCCAGCGCCATCAAGGTCAACCACCTGTTTGTGGGCCTCGACAGCTCCAGCTTCTTTTTGATGAATATCGCCGAGGTGGCGGTGCTGTGGGTGGGCGGCAACCGCGTGGGCGTCCACGCCATGCAAATCGGCAGCATCTCGGCCGTGTTGGAATACGCGATCCTGATCCTTTTCTTTGTGATGATGGCGCAGATGGTGATTCTGACGCTCCCGCGCGCTGCGGCGTGTCTCAACCGTGCGCAACAGGTGCTCGAAATCGAGCCGAGCATCGTGGACGGCAAGCGCACGCTAGATACGTGCGCGGCGGAGCCTGTTGACGGTACCGATGCGGTTGCCGTGTTCGACCATATGTCGTTCCGTTTTGACGATGCCGACGAGGACACTCTGTGCAACCTGAGTTTTGCCTGCCGCCGCGGACAGACGACCGCGATCGTGGGCTCAACGGGCTCGGGCAAGTCAACGGTGGCCAAGCTCCTGCTTCGCTTCCACGATGCAACGAAGGGCGCCATTCGCCTGAACGGCATCGATCTGCACGACCTTTCGCAAGGTGAGATTCGCGGGCATATCGCTTACGTGCCGCAGAAGGCGTGGCTGTTCTCGGGCACCGTTGCAAGCAACCTGCGCTTTGGCAACGAAGGCGCGACTGAGGCTGACATGCTCCATGCGCTGGAGGTTGCCCAGAGCACCTTTGTGCTCGACCAGCCCCAGGGGCTCGATACGCCGGTGGCCCAGGGCGGCACGAACTTCTCGGGCGGCCAGCGCCAGCGCCTGGCCATTGCTCGCGCACTCATGAAGCGCGCCGATCTATATATCTTCGACGATAGTTTTTCGGCCCTGGACTTTAAGACTGATGCCGCCCTGCGCCATGCGTTACAAGATGAGACACGTGACGCAGCGGTGCTCATCATCGCGCAGCGCATCTCGACGATTTTGCACGCCGACCAGATTGTCGTGCTCAAGGACGGCGAGGTTGTGGGCTTGGGCACGCACGAGGAGCTTATGGAAACCTGCGAGGTGTACCGCGCCATCGCGGAATCGCAAATGAAGGGAGGTGAGTAGCATGGCCGAGGAGCTCAAGAAGCAGAGCGGCGGTGATGGCGCCGTTGCCGCGGGGCTGGTCGAGGAAACGGCTGCCGTGGCACCCGAGCTGGATGACGCCGCCAAGGCTGCAGCCGAGCGCGAGGCTCGCCGCCAAGCGCTCTACGAGGAAAACGAGCGCGCCGAGGACGAGCGCGCCCGCGCTGAGGCAGAGCGCATGCGCGATGTGGACGACGAGGACGAGGACGAGAAACCCCGCGACACCTGGGCGACGGTGCGCCGCCTGTGGAGCGAGGCTGCCGGCGACCATTGGCGCTTCTATATCGTGTTCGCGAGTATTGTGTTCTATGCCATCTTTAACACCGCTGCGCCGGCATATAGCGCCCGTGTGATCGATGAGCTGTGGGGCCACATTCAGGTGGCGTTTGCCAACGATACCACCTTCAACATCACCTGGGAGAACTGCGGCAGGACCATCTTCATCTACTTTATGATTTGGACGGCCGCTGCCTCGTTCTACGCGCTCCAGAGCTTTTTGATGTCGAGCGTGGCCGAACGCCTCAACCTGCGTCTACGCAACCGCATCGCACAAAAGCTCAACCGTCTGCCGCTTGCCTATTTTGACGCGCATCGTCCCGGCGAGGTCGTCAGCCGTGCGACCAACGACTTGGACAAGATGTCCGAGAGCATGCAGCGCGGCTTGCTGCAGCTTCTGGTGTCGATCGGTACCGTGGTGGGCGCCGTGAGCGTGATGTTCGTGTTTAGCGTGCCGCTCACGCTAGTCTTTTTGTTCTTTATGGCGCTGTCGCTGCTGGTGACCAAGGTGGTCTCGCGCCGCACACATGATGTGACCGGTGAGCGCCAGGAGTGGGTGTCAAAGATTACGAGCGCGGTTGAGGAGGGCTACTCGGGCCGTCTGGTGATTCGCGCGTTCAACCGTGAGCGCCAGAGTTCTGCCGAGGTGCATGAGGCCTCGAGGGAGCTAGCGCGCGTGAGTGCCAAGGCCGACTTTATGATTAACGCCGTCGGCCCCGCGGTGCGCTTTATCGGCCGCCTGGCACAGATCGTGATTGCGATTGTGGGCTGCAGTATGC